>JAJYCZ010000051.1 GCA_021777915.1 Pseudomonadota bacterium
CGGCCGAAGCGACGAGACTCTCGCAGCAGCGCGCGGACCTCGAACGCGCCCTGCTCACGGCGGAAGAGGAATGGCTGGAGCTGTCGTCCGAGCTTGAGGCGGCGAACGCCGGCTAGAATTTTTCCCCGGCGAAGCCGGTAGGCAAATCTTAAACGCCGTCGCCTAACCTCGCCCGCGGCGCAACCAGGACGACGCCGACGCGGAGAGTTCCCAGATAACCAAGCGCGCGGCTGGGCGCGAGGCATGGCCGTCGGGAAGAGATCCTTCCAAGGTCACCCCTGGCTCGACGAGCGCCGCGGCGCCTGGGGACCGGCGTTTTCCCAAACTTCGCGTGACGAGAAATGACCCGAGAGGCGCCCCCCGATCACGAAGCTCTCGCGCAGGCGTCGGTCCATCCGGCCCGCCGCCTCGACGACCTGTTTTTGGTCGCCGGTCTGTTCGGCTGTTGGCTCATCTTCCATCCTTACCAGGGCAACATCATCGACGCCTATCTTTACGTCGGCCACGCCATGGCGGCGTTCGAACCGCACGGCGTCGGCCAGGACTGGATGTTCCACGATGACGGCCAGATGCGTTTCTCGATCTTTCCGACCGCCCTGCGCTGGCTGATCGGCGTCTTCGGCGCGCCGGCGGCTTCGGAGGGCCTCGCCTTTTTCGCCCTTGTCATCTGGTTCGCCGCCCTCGCGAGTCTGGCTTCCGCTTTGGAACAAGGCCGCCAGAAATGGCTCCTCGTCTTTTTCACTGTGCTGGTGCGAAGCCAATACTCGCCTTTCTCCATTTGGACCGCCGAACCTCTGGCCATTCCCCGGCCCTTCGCCGAGGCCTGCGTGCTGTTCGCCCTGGCGAGCCTCCTCAAGGGACGCGACGGACGCGCGATCGTCCTTCTCATGATCGCCGGTGTATTGCACCCGATCATGGCTCTGGCCGGGGTCGGCGTCCTTTTCCTGTTCAAGGGATCGGAAGACCGGCGCTGGCTGATGGCCGCCGCCGGCGCCCTCGCCGCGCTTGTTGCCGCGGCCGCCCTCAAACTGCCCTTCGCCAGCCGCCTGTTCACGCCAATGGACGGCCAATGGCGACAAACGCTCGATCCATGGCTGTTCCCGTCGTCATGGACCATCGACGCCTGGTCCGTCGTGACTGTCGATCTGGCCACGCTGGCGCTCGCCGCCTGGCGCTTGCAGGGCGAAACGCGCAAGCTTTTCCTCGCGACGGCGGCCGTCGCCTCCGGCGGACTTGCGGCCTCCGTGCTGGCGGGTGACGCATTATCCAGCCTGCTCGTCCTTCAGGCTCAGCCCTGGCGCGCCGCGTGGCTCGCCAGCGCCCTCGCTCCCGCCGCAATGGCCCTGCTGGCGCTCGATTCGAAAGGACGCCCGCCGACTTGGTGGCTGGCGCCGACTTTCTTGGCCCTGGCGTGGCTGCAACCACAAGGCGCGTGGAGCATTTCACTCGTCCTCGCCGCGGCCATCGCGGAGATCGGAAAAAGCCGCGTCGGTGGCGCGCTGAGCCGGCGGATTGCGCTCGCGTCGCTGGCCATCGGCGCTTTTCTCTCCATATCCGCACTCTGGAACGCGATGGAAATCACGCGGCCCGCTCCGGAGCCCTGGCGCGTTCTGCGGCAGCTTGTACTCGCGGGAAACCTGAACGTCTGGCCCCTCGCCGCGCTCGGCTGCCTTTTCGCTTTCGGAATCCTTCCCTCGCGCCCCGCGTTCAAAATCGGCTTCGGCCTCGTTTCCGCGGCTCTGGCGTTGCTGCTGTGGGACTTTCGGACCGATTCCCGCCGGGAGATCGAGGCCGGCCGCCGCATTCCCGAATTCGTTTCGATCATCGCGCAACGTCCTGGGGAGGTCTTCTGGGGCGACGGCTCGGACGAGACCTGGTATCTGCTCGGGCGACCGAACTGGCTGGCGATGATCCAAAGCTTTTCGATCGTCTTTTCGCGCGAACACGCCATGCTCTGGAAGGCGCGCAGCGATCATGCCCTGGCCCTCCGCCTGTTCAAGAAGCGGCCGACGGATGACGAGCCGACCCTTTCCTCGCGGCGACTCAACGCGTTCTGCGCCAGAGCCGACGCGCCGCCCTGGGTCGTCTGGCCCCTTTTCAACGACGAGAAGCCCCCGCCCGATGTCTCCCCGCGCGCGGTCTGGCGCGCGCCCGATCCGCAAACGCCGTTTCTCAAGCGAAATGGCCAGTTTCAATGGCTGAGGACAACATCATACATGCTGTTGGCTTGCCGCGACGGAGCCTCCTCGTGACGGCGATTCCCGGCATCGCATTTTTTGGCGCAACCTCCATCCGGCCAGACGAGTCCGCTTCGACGAAAAGCCGTCAATATCGCGGGATGCGGCACACGCCCATCGATCGGAGACGGAAACCGCAAGCGGCCGGCGAATGCGGGAGCGCACGGCAATCAAAGGCAGAGCGTTAGGGAAAATTTGCTCCGCCGGGTCTTTCCCCTGGTTCGAAGGGCTCCGCTCTCCGGCCTGGTCGCGCGGCTCGATCTCATGCTCTCCGACCCCCGCGCCTTCGCGCGCAATCCCGCCGAGGCGACCAGGCTCTCGCAGCAGCGCGCCGACCTCCAGCGCGCGCTCGAAGGGGCGGAAGAGGAATGGCTGGAGCTGTCCCGCGAGCTAGAGGCGATGAACGGCGGTCAGGACGTTTTGCGCTCGAACCGGTAGGCAAATCTTAAACGCGCTCACCTATGGTCGCATCGGGCGCGACTGAACGCGCGCCCGCGCGGAGAAGAACATGACCAAACTCGCGGCCGTGGACGAGGCCTGGCAGGCAGGGATCGATGTTTCCATTGTCATGCCTTGCCTGAACGAGGCGCTCAGCCTGCCGCATTGCATCGCCAACGCCCGCGAGGCGCTGGCGCGGATGCGCGACCGGTTCGGACTGTCCGGCGAGATCGTCATTTCCGACAATGGCAGCGACGACGGCAGCCAGATGATGGCGCGCGCGCTCGGCGCAACGGTCGTCCATTGCCCGGCGCGCGGCTATGGCGCCGCGGTGGCGCATGGCATGCGCTCCGCCAACGGCCGTTTCCTGGTGATGGGCGACGCCGACGGCTCCTATGACTTCCGCGACGCGGTGGCGATGGTCGAGCAATTGGCGCAAGGCGCCGACCTGTGCATGGGCTCGCGCTTCAAGGCGGGGATCGCACCCGGCGCCATGCCGTGGAAAAACCGCTATATCGGCAACCCTGTCCTCACCGGCATGCTGAACCTGTTCTTCCGCGCCGGCGTCAGCGACGCTCATTGCGGCCTGCGCGCGCTGACAAAGGAATGTTTCGAACGCCTGAACCTCGCCAGTTCAGGCATGGAATTCGCCAGCGAAATGGTGATCAAGGCCGCGCTCAGGGGCGAGAAGATCGCCGAGACGCCGGCCAGGCTCCTGCCCGACCTGCGCGACCGCCCGCCGCATTTGCGCCCCTGGCGCGACGGCTGGCGCCACCTGCGTTATCTCTTCATGCTGAGCCCGGTCTGGGCTTTCGCGGTTCCGGCGTTGCTTGCGGCGGCGGTCTCGCTCACCATCTGGGGCGCCGCCGGTCTCGCCTTTGTCGAGGGGCGGTGGCGGGACTCCATTTTCGGCAATTACTGGGTGGTCCTGGCCGGCTCGCTGCTCGGCCTGTCCCATGTCGCCGTCCTGCTCGCTGCGTCTGCGCATGTCTATGGACGCCGGGCCGGCTTTCGGCGTGCGACCGGCCGCGCGGACCGGGTGGCGAAATGGATCAATCTCGAAACCATGCTGATTTCGGGAGGCGTGATCGGCATCGCCGGCTTCGTCACCCTGCTCGCGGTTTTCGGCTATTGGTCGCAACACCATTTCGAGGCAATCGGCAGCGTCCTTCCCGCCGTCGTCGGCACGACGCTGATCGTGATCGGCGCGCAGAACGCCCTCGGCGGCTTCCTGCTCGCCATCGTCAACGGCCATGAAACCGAATTCGTTCAGCCTGTGCGGGAAAAAGAGCATTCGTCAGCACTGCGGCCGGCGCGGGCCGAACCATTCGAATGCCCCACCCGCGTCGCCTGAGAATAGCGACAGCCCGAACCGAGGAGGCCGGCTCGCCGGCGCTAGCAATGGATCCCAGTTCGTTGAATGGAGACAAACCATTCCTCTCGATCATCATGCCGGTCTTTCGCGGCGAGAAATTGATCGGCGAGGCCCTAGAATCCGTCGCGAGCCAAATCTCGGCCCGGGAGCGCGACAAGGTCGAAATCCTGATCGTCGATTCGAGCCCTGACGACGCGACAATGGCGGAGGTTCGGCGTTTCGCCGAAAGGCTGACGCTGCGGCCCTATACGCGGGCCGATTTGCCGATGTGGCACGCCAAGACCAATTTCGCGGCCGAAGAAGCGCGCGCCGACCATCTTTGCTGGCTACATCAGGACGATCTCTGGCTGCCTGGACGAATGAAAGCGGTCCAATCCTGGATTGCAGCGGCGCCGGAGGCGCCGTTCCATTTGGCGCCGAGCCTGTTCATCGGAGCCGACGGAGCGATTTTGGGCGCGTGGAATTGTCCGATCGACGACGAGGGTCCGCAGCCGCAAGAGAAATTCCTTCGCGGTCTGCTGGTTCAGAACTACATCGCCGCCCCTGCCCCGGTGTTTCGCAAGGACGCTTGGCGGCGCTGCGGAGGGCTGGATGAAACCTTGTGGTACACCGCCGACTGGGACATCTGGCTCAAGCTGGCCGCGCAGGGCGAGGCTTGGTTCCATAAGGACGTCGCCACGGCTTTCCGCGTCCACGGCTCGTCGCTGACCGTCAACGGCAGCCGCGACATCGCCGATTTCGTCAACCAGATGCGGGTGGTTTTGGAACGCCACATCGCCCTTCTGCCCGAAAACAGCCAGCGGAGCATCGAGCCGGTGTCCGAGGCGTCGATTCTCGTCAACGAGGCGATTGCCCGCGTTTCGCGCGGTGATCCCGCCGCACTGCTGCGCGCGATCGCCGTCATGATGCGGCTCGGACCGCGCGGCCTAGGCACCTATCTGCACAACTCCCGGATCGCCGAACGCGTCGGCGCGCGCGTCCGCGCCAAAATGAAAGGCGGGATGTGATGTCTTTAGGCGCTTTCGTGCGTCGCCTATGCGGTCGCCATGAACACCAAGTCAGCGAAGGCTATCGGGCGATCGCGGGAAGCAACATATGAAACATGCCGTTCGAATCGCGACGCTGGCGCTCGTTGCGCTTGTGCTGCTGTATGTCCTCTGCACTAGCGCAAACCTTGGCTGGTTCGCCGTCGCCCATAGTTTCGATCATGTGGCTGGCTGGGCTCTTGCCGCAATTGTCGCCTTGCTCGGCGCCAATCTTGCGCTCGCCACCATGAAATGGTTGTTCGTCATGCGGGCGATGGAGCCGGACCACAAATCGCATCCGCCCTTCGCCGATGCGATGCTGGCGACGACGTTCGGCGCGCTGCTTGGCCAGGCCATGCCCTTCCAGGTCGGCGTCGCACTGTCCCGGTCGATGGCAGGAAAGTTGGGCGTCGGCTGGAGCCCAAGCGCCAACCTGGGGACGACCGTTTATGAGCAGGCGTTCGACGCGGTCGTGGTGGGGGCAGCGGGCGTCGTGGCCATCCCAGGCTATTTCCTGCATTTGAAGCCCGCGAGCTGGGCGGCTTTGATCGTGCTGTCCGGTGGTCTGGTCGTCGCCGTTTCGCTGGTGCTCCCTTTCCTTCTCGGCGTTTTCGCCGATCTTTTGCGACGGGTGCCGCTCGGCCATCGTTTTGACGGATTGGCGGCGCGGATGCACTGCGCCGTCGGCCGCGCGGCCACCCTTTCGCGGCGGGCGCTGGTCATCCTCGCGCTGCTGAGCGTCTTGCGTTACGCCACCAACCTGTTTCTGATCCTGGTTTTACTCTCCGCGCTCGACCTGTTGCATTATGCCGCTCCGACCGCGGCCGCCTTTCCACTCATTCAAGTGGTCGCCTTTGTGCCGATTACGCCGGGCAATCTGGGGGTGGTCGAATGGAGTTGGTCGGCGGCGCTCGTCTCCGCCGGCGCCTCCTTTGGCGCGGCGGCGACTTTCGCCTTGACAACGCGCGTTGCTTCCTTCGTGGCGCTGCTGATCCTCATTGCCCCCCTGCTTGCCGCGCGTCTGGTCCAGACATTGCCGGGAAAGTGAGCCGAAGGCGCGCCCATGCCCATCCGCGAGTCGCTCGAATAACGCGCAAACTCGCCAGGGCGATTTTTCGCTTGCCGATTGCGGTCCGTGCTTGAGCGACCTTGAGTCCTGGCGACACCTGGGCCATCCGGATGTCGCGGTCGAAGACGAAAGTTCATCCGACGATAGCACCCCAACCCGGACAGCTGCAGCCACCATCCTCGTTCAATCCGCTTTATCCAGCGCGACGAGAATTCAATGCTTCTTCGATGAGTTCATGGGCCCTCACTATGCCTGGTCGTTCGGCGCCGCATCGCTCGTTCCGAAGCACGTTCGCGAGAGCATCCCGCGAGCGTCGGCGCGTCGTCAATAACGGCGTGATCGGCGCGCGAGGGACTGCGCCGATGTCGAAGGCGAAGAACGACAGCAAGAGCTGAACCCCGAGAATCACCGGCAGGGCCGCCAGCATGACGGTCCCGGTCGTGGCCGCCCGCCCGCTCGCGATGCTGGCGAACCAACCGAGCGTGCCAAACACGAGTCCGAACAGGAGGAACGCGACGCTCGCGACGAGCTCCAGCGACGCAATCGAGAATCCCCGAAGGAAGTAGTTGTAAAAAACGCGCTTCCCGAAATTGCCCATATTGCCGACCAGGAACGGCCAGAAGATGCGAAAGGGGCGCAATCCGCTAGATTCATCCCCGTAGACCGCCGTCATCGGCATGTCCACGACCAGCGCCTGCAAGGTGCCCAGGCGGAACAGGAGGTCCGACTCGAAGAAGTAGCGCCGACTTAATCGCGAAAACGGCACCGCGGACAGGACTTCCGCGCTAATCGCCGTGTAGCCGTTGGTGGGATCGAAAACGTTCCAGTAACCCGATGACAGCTTGGTCAGGAACGAGAGAGCGGCGTTGCCAATCAGGCGCACGGTCGGCATGGCCTGGACGTCTTCTATGTTATAGAAGCGGTTTCCCTTCACGTAATCAGCCTGACCTTGGGCGATCGGCGCGACAAGTTGCGGAATGAGCGCAGGGTCCATCTGGCCGTCGCCGTCGAGCTTCACGACCGCCTTAGCCCCGACGGCAAGGGCCCGCTGGTACCCGGTGATGACCGCACCGCCGACGCCCTGGTTGCGCTCATGAACCAACACGACCACGCGCGGGTCGTGGCAGCCAGCCAGAACATGCGCGCCCGAGCCTTCTGGACAAGCATCGTCGACGACGAAAATATGCGCGACTTCCGGCCCGATCCGGGCCAACAACGGCAGGATTTGGTCGCGCACCCGATGGCAGGGAACGACGACCGCGACATCGGTCCTGTTGACGGGGGTCGAAGGACTCATCCGCATATCTCGCTTCGATGTCGGTTAGGCGGCCCTGCACCCGGGCCGCTGGCGGCAATTCATCAAAACCTTTTCTTACAGCTCATTCGTAAATTTATTTTTCATTTGCGTCAGGATGCTCGCAGTCGCCCTCAAAACAGATGAAAATGCGTGATGATCGTCGCGTCCAACGATAATGTGTCCACGAATAGGATTGCGATGAGAAGGGCGTAAAGGAAAAAGGTGGGATGCTTACTTTTCGGCATCATCCCCTTTGCTGAACCGGCAGTCGCGGCCACGAGCGCGCCGAGCGGCAGAAAATACCGGCCCTGTACTCCTGAATTTTCACGAAATCCCTCGGGGCTTGCGAAGGTCACATATAAAGCGGTCTGCACCAGGACGAAGACGACAAACGCCAGCATCAGACACCACACGATGTCAATCATGTGTACGTCTTTTACGTCTTGCTGGACGCTGATAGCTAATACAATAGAGACAATCGCAAGAACATATACATAATTCGGCAAGACGATCGTCCAATGCCCAAGAACGCCAATTGCGGACAAGACGTATCGGAGCAAATGAGACCTTAGATCAGTAAAAAGCAACGCCGTAAATCGCAGCGGATGGGCGCCGATGCCAGCAATTTTCGACGCCATCGCCGCATGCGCTGTAGTAGCGGCGGACGCCGCCGCCGACGATTTCAGCCACAAAACCGTCAAACCAACGGCGAGAACCGCCATTAGCAAGTGGGGCAAGGCTGCTTTCAGGGCGGTCTCGAGCGGGCGGGCCGTATTTCGCCATCGAAACAGGGCGGGCGCTGCAATCGCGAACAAGGGCGCATAAACAACTTTCGCACCAAGAATTCCCGCCGCAACGACAGACGCCGAAAGCTTGACCGCCGGCCATTTGGCCTGGCGCGTCGCCGTCAGCAGGATCGCCGTCAGCAGATAGCCGGAAGCGATGATCGTCGCGTCGGGCGCCACCGAGCCATATTCGAACTGCGCCATCGGAAACAGGGCGATGGCGAGAGCCATCTCACTTCCGGCCGGCAGGATCTTGAGCGCCCATGCTATGGCGGCCACGGCGAAAATCGCGTTTGCAAGCCGCCCGAGAGTCAACAACATGATCGGCGCGGCGTCGGCCATTCGCCCGACCGCGATCGCGGCAGTTTGCGGAATATACATCAGCGGCGAATAGTCGGCTGTGATAAACCAGGCAAAACGTTTCCGGCTTGCCTGGAGAGGCTGCCGGTACCGACTCCAGACAGAGCTCAAAGGATGGCGCCCCAGCGGCGGCACCTTCTGCACCTCAAGCGTGCCCCACGTGCTCGCCACAAGCTCTTGAAGAGACAATGGCGTTTGGCCTCCGGCGCGGCCGTCCTCGACGGTTCCCCAAAGCCTACCCTCGCTGAGCTGATAAGACCGAAAAAAGTGCTGGAATTCGTCGGGAACCTGAAACGGCGGGGTCAGAAAGCAGAGCAGAATGGCGTTGATCCCGCCTAGGATGAGGAAAACGATGTGCGGCGGAAATTTTTGCGCGAATCGCCGAAAAATGTCGTTCGGCCGTTCGGAACCAGGCGCACTTTTGACGGCGGAGGCTGCGATCTCGTCCATGTTGGCGCTCGTGCAATTCGAAGACAAAGGAATTCAATGTTCCATTTGATTCAAGCGAATCGAAATCGATTTTGGATCACGATCCGCCGAGGCGCGTCACAGCGCAACCCGCCGCCTTGAGGCGCGGCGCGAGAGTCGGGAAGCGCGCTTCCGCCGCGCTCTCCGGTTTCGCGTCGAAATAATCGTCGAGCGACCGATACAGTCCGTTCAGCGGCAGCGCCGCCACCGCGCCATTGCGGCAGAGGGCGCCGATCAGGTCGTCGTCCAGAAAATCGGCAAGGAGTCGCAAGGGCCGGTTGGACAGGTCGGGCCGGTTGTGGACGACATCGCCGACAAGGGGCGCGTCGCGCCATCCGATGACGACAAAATCGGCTTTTGCCGCCTTGATCCGCGCATCGACTTGCGCCGAAGCGGCATAGAGATCATGCGCAAACCAGAGCTGAAGCGGCAGAACCGTGAAAATGGCGATCAGCGCGGCGCGCAAAGTCAGCGCGCGGAGCCAGACGCGCTCCTTCACCAGACTGCGCCAGCCCTGCGCCGCCAGCAGCAGCGCCGAACCGAGCGCCGGCTGAAGGTAGCGGTAGCCGAAACCGTGCCCCTGATAGGCAAGGAGGACGAGCATAACGAGAACCGGCAGACCGGCGCTGACCGCCAGCGCCAAAGTCGGGCGTTCGCGGCGGGCGAGGACGACGGCCGCGAACATGAGGACCAAGAGCAGAACCGGCTGCCACGCGAAGAAACGAAAGAGATTGGCGGCCATGACAATTCCGCTCGCCGGACCGAAGTCCGCCATCGTCTGCATCAGGCGCGTGAAATAATCCGTCCCCGTTTTCGCGGCGACCGAGGCCGGCCCCGTCACCAGTCCGTGGACGAACAGCGGCCATGCCAGCCAGAAGGCGCAGATCGCCGCATAGCCGGCCGCATAGAGGGCGGCGCGCGGCCAGGCGCGGGCGCGCAGCAGCCCGAACAGGAACGGCGCCGCGAACATCGGATGGAACAAAGGCTGGTGCAGGCCGGTGGCGACAAAAGCCACGGCGAGGGCGCCCAGGTCGGCGCCGCGCCGGCCGAGCAGGAACAGCCACAGCCAGAACAGGTTCAGGGTCATATGCGCCGTCATGGCGTAGGACGTCATGCCGCTCAGCAGGATCTGTCCCGATCCGCAATAGAGCAGCGCGGCGACGATCGCCGGTTCGCGCTCTTCGGGCCAGAGAAGGCGCGCGCATTTCCACAGGGCCAGCAGCCCCAGAGCGGTGAGGATCGGCCCGGTCAGCGCGGGATCGGCGACGAAGCCGACGAGAGCCCGCAGCGCCGCGTTCATCGGCAGATAGCCCGAGACCCATGCGGTCGGCCGAGAGACCGGCGGCATGAACAGCGTGTTGAGCGACTGCGCATGCGCCTGCCATAGCGGCGCCAATGGTTGGACCAGCCGGCCTTTGGCGAAAATGGCGGCGTCGAAATCCGCCATCTGCTCGTCACGACTGAGGTCGTAACCGCTCAGCACGAAATAATGCCCGAAATAGCAGAACGCCAGCAGGGCGACCGTCAAGCCGGCAAGGGCGCCGCCCCCCAGGCGGAGGGGCTTGTCGCGGGCGCCAAGCCGGAAACTCGCCGCGAACAGCGAGAGAAAGCCGGCCAGCAGCAGCCAGCGGTCCTGTTTTACAAGAAAGAAAAAGGCGAGATTGTCCTCCCGGGGCGCCGCCGTTTCCCTTATCAGCGCAGGCAACGCGTCCGAAAACCCGAAGGCCGCGAGACCAAGGCAGCCGAACGCGAGCGCCACGCCGATCGGCGAGTCCCATGAAAAAGTGAAGCGGCCCGGCGCGGTGGCGCCGGAAGATCGAACTGATGCAAGAGTTTGCTCGGACATGAAGAAAAGGTAGCGCGGGTAATATTAAAGCTTCGCGAAAGAAGCCGCGAATGGTTCGGGTTTTCGGCCCTTCGGAGGCGGCGGACAACAAGATGTCGACTCTCCGGGCGGCGGCGGCCAATCGCGCCTTCCCACAATTGAACGTCCCGCCTCTTGCGTCCATATTCGCCGCGGGGGCGAAAGATGACCACATTCGACCGCAAGGGGCACTGGCAGGGCATTTATACGGCCAAGGCCGAAACCGAGGTGAGCTGGTTCCAGGCCACGCCCGCGCCATCGCTCGACCTGCTGCGCCTTGCCGGCGCCGATCGCGACTCCGCGATCGTCGATGTCGGCGGCGGCGCGTCGCTCCTGGTCGATTGCCTGCTCGCCGAGGGTTTTCGCGATCTGACCGTTCTCGACCTCTCGCGGGCCGCGCTCGACAAGACGCGGGCGCGGCTCGGCGAGGCCGGCGCCGGCGTGGCCTGGATCGCCGGCGACGCGACCGAATGGACCCCGCCCAAGACTTACGACGTCTGGCACGACCGCGCGGCTTTCCATTTCCTGACCGAGGCCGCCGACCGCGCCGCCTATATCGAGCGCCTGCGCCGCGCCTTGCGCGTCGGCGGCGCCGCGATTTTCGGCACATTCGCCCTCGACGGGCCGGAAAAATGCAGCGGCCTGCCGGTCATGCGCCATGACGCGGCCTCGCTCTCCGCGGCGCTCGGCCCCGGTTTCGAGCTTCTCGACCATCGCCGCCACGACCACCAGACGCCCGGCGGCTCAACCCAGCGATTCCAGTTCAGCACGTTCCGCCGCGTCGGCTGACCAGACTGGCGCGGGCCGCCTTGCGTTTCGCGGAAATTGCGCTATAAGCCCGGCTTCGTCCTCCGGCCGGGGGCTGAACGGAAGGGTTTTGCGACCAGGCGTTTTCGCCGTCTTCCCGTGTTCCCGCCTTCGAAAGATTTCCATCGAGCGGCTGGCTTACGCCGAAAGCGAGATGGAGATAAGTCACCGTCGAGCCTTTCTCCGGGCTCGAAGGGCTCCGCGCCGGGACGACAGAAAACAACGCCAACGACCGCTCGCGGTCCGCGGCGTCCGCGCGGACAAGTTTTTGCGCTCGCTCTGGCGTGCGCCAATCGCTTGTGATGGCGCGGCGGCGGCCTGATGCCGCCGGGCGCCCTTGCCACAGGCAAAGGCTCCGCAAGACAAAGAGAAAGGCAGTTCAATGGCTCTTTACGAGCATATTTACATTGCTCGCCCGGATCTCACCTCCCAGCAGGTCGAGGCCCTGAACGAGCAGTTCAAGACGACCGTCGCCAATCTCGGCGGTTCGGTCGGCAAGGTCGAATATTGGGGCGTCAAGTCCCTCGCCTATCGGATCAAGAAGAACCGCAAGGCGCATTTCACCCTGATCAATGTCGACGCCCCGGCGGCGGCGCTGGCGGAAGCCGAGCGCCAGTGGTCGATCAGCGAGGACGTGCTGCGCTACATGACGCTCCGCGTCGAGGCGCTGGAGGAAGGCCCCTCCGCCATGCTGCGCAAGCGCGACGACGACGACCGCGGCGAACGCGGCGATCGTTCCGACCGCCGCGGCCCGGGCGGCCGCCCGCCGCGTCCGCGCCGTGAAGATTCCGCCGAGGGAGGACATATCTGATGACCGCAGCCGCCGGCCCCGCCCGCCGCCCGTTCTTCCGCCGCCGCAAGACCTGCCCGTTCTCGGGCCCGAACGCGCCGAAGATCGACTACAAGGACACCCGTCTGCTGTCGCGCTACATTTCCGAGCGTGGCAAGATCGTGCCCTCGCGCATCACCGCCGTTTCGGCCAAGAAGCAGCGCGAACTGGCCCAGGCCATCAAGCGCGCCCGCTTCCTCGGCCTTCTGCCCTACCTGATCGCCTGATCGCATCGACGTCATTGCGAGGAGCGAAGCGACGAAGCAATCCACCTTTCAACCGGTGCAAGGGCTATCAACCGGTGCAAGGGCTGGATGGATTGCTTCGCTTCACGCGCAGTGACGAATTGAAGCTGGGGCA
This sequence comes from Pseudomonadota bacterium, assembly GCA_021777915.1. GTDB lineage: Bacteria > Pseudomonadota > Alphaproteobacteria > Rhizobiales > Beijerinckiaceae > Rhodoblastus. Next base: position 12,915 of record JAJYCZ010000051.1, read on the forward strand.
GGCTCCGACCTGCCTCTAACCGCCCACGAAAGTGGCCACGGGACAGCGAAAGATGAACGACAACCATCCGCCGGCGTCATGGCCTGACCGGGCCGTGGGTTTCGGCGCCGGCCTCGCCGGAGCCCTTCTGTTCGTCGTTTCGACGCGCGGCTCCGGCCTCGCCATGGCGCTCGCCTATTTCGCGCCCCTGCCGCTGATGATCGGCGCCGCCGGCTTTTCCCTGCCCGGCGCTTTTGTCGGGGCGCTCGCCGGGGCCGGCGTCCTGCTGGCCGCCGCTCAGGCGCCCTTCGCCCTCGCCTTCCTGTTCGGCTTCGCCGCCCCCGCCCTGGCGCTCGCCGCCATGATCCAGTCCCCGCTGCCCTCCCCGCGCCGCGAGCTTGCCGACGCGCGCTTCGTCGCGCCGGGCGAAATGCTTGAGACGGTCATTCTTCTGTCGATTCTGGTCACCGGCGCCGGCGTCGCGCTCCTGCTCGTCCATTATCATGGCTTCGAGCCGGCCATGACCGCCGTCATGCAGCATTTCGCGCCGGTTCTCGACGATTTCGCCGCGAGCCTCGCGCCGGTCTCCAGCGAAATCGGCGCGGAACAAGTCAAAAGGCTCGCGGTGATCAGCGCCCCGGCGGGCGTCGCCGCCTCGCAGGTGATGCTGCTCTCCGTCAATCTCTGGCTCGCCGGGCGCACGATCGACATTTCGGGGCGGCTGCGCCGGCCCTGGCCCAGCCTGCCCGAGACTCTTCGCTTGCCACGCCTTCTCGGCCCGATCTTCCTGGTCGCCGCCGGCCTCGCCTTCAAGGGCGGCCTGATCGCCGTGCTGGCGGGACTCGTGGCCGCCGCGATCGGGTTCGGCTTCGCCCTCCACGGCCTCGCCGCCATCCACGGCCTCACCCGCGACTTCGAGCTTCGCGGCGCCTGGCTCGCGGCGCTTTATGCCGCCGCCATGGTCCTGGAGCCTTGGTCGTTCCTCCTTCTCGCCGTGTTCGGCGTGATTGAATCCGCTTTTTCGTTGCGCGCGCGTAAAGCGCGACGCGGCGCCAAAACCCGCAACTGAACAACAAACTGGAGATCGGAACATGGAAGTCATTCTGCTTGAACGAGTCGCCAAGCTCGGCCAGATGGGCGAAATCGTGCGCGTGCGCGACGGCTACGCCCGCAACTACCTGCTGCCGCGCCACAAGGCGCTGCGCGCCACCGAAGCCAACCGGAAGCACTTCGAGAGCCAGCGCGCCCAGCTCGAAACCCGCAACCTCGAGCGCAAGAGCGAGGCCCGGACGGTCGCCGAAAAGCTGAACGGCCAGAGCTTCGTCATCCTGCGTCAGGCCGGCGAATCGGGTCAGCTCTATGGCTCGGTCTCGACCCGCGACATCGCCGACGCCGCGACCGCCGGCGGTTTCACCGTCGAGCGCCACCAGATCATGCTCAACACCCCGATCAAGACGCTGGGCCTGCACAAGGCGCCGGTCCATCTGCATCCGGAAGTCGATGTCGAGATCATCGTCAATGTCGCCCGCTCCAATGAGGAGGCCGAGCGTCAGGCCCGCGGCGAATCGGCCGTGGCGCGCGAGGAGACCTCGATGGCCGATCTCGGCCTCGAAGTCGGCGCGGCGCTGGCCGAAGCCGGCGACGTCGAACTCTGATCCTGTTGTAGAACCAGCATTTTTCGAGCCGGGCGGAGAAAAATCCGCCCGGCTTTTCCGCGCGTGGCGCCGGCGCCCGGGTCAAGTGAAATCCGGCCTATGCTGACAAGGAGACCGGCGGAATGTGGATAATGTGGACGGCCGCGGGCGATTAACGATTGGCTCATGCTTTGCGCGGCCGAACATGGCAAAAAGGGGGCGCGATTAGGGCGTTTGCTTATTCCGTCGCAACAACCCGATAATCCCCAACGATTCGGCGCGACGGTTGGCCCGTCGCGCCAGGAATGGCGCTTTTCATGGCCGCACTGGAAAAACGAACCGACCGCGCGCTGCTGGCGGTCGCCGCCCCCGAGCCGCAGGTCCGCACGCCGCCCGCCAATCTCGAGGCTGAACAGGCGCTGCTCGGCGCGATTCTCGTCAACAACGACGCCTTCGACCGCGTTTCCGATTTCTTGAAGCCCGAACATTTCGCCGAGGAGCTGCACCGCCGCATCTACGAGACCGCCGGCCAGCTGATCCGCCTGGGCAAGGTCGCCTCGGCGGTGACGCTGCGCACCTTTCTCGGCGACCACGACCTCGGCGGCATGACCATCCCGCAATATCTGGCGCGGCTGGCGGCGGAGGCGACCACGATCATCAACGCGGTCGATTACGCCCACGCCATCCACGACCTCGCCATCCGCCGCCAGCTGATCAATATCGGCGGCGACGTGGTCAACACCGCCTATGAATCGAGCGTCGATCACAGCCCGCGCGCCCAGATCGAGGAGGCCGAGCGCAAGCTTTACGCGGTGGCCGAGACCGGACGCTACGAGGGCGGATTCCACCGTTTCTCCGACGCTCTGGCCAGCGCCGTGGACATGGCGGCGAAAGCCTGGGAGCGCGAGGGCGGGCTCTCCGGCCTCGCCACCGGCATGCACGACCTCGACCGGATGATGGGCGGGCTTCAGCCTTCCGACCTGATCATCGTCGCCGGCCGCCCCGGCATGGGCAAGACGGCGCTGGCCACCAATATCGCCTTCAACATCGCGCGCGCCTATCGCGGGGAGCCAGGCCCGGACGGCCATCCGATCACCGTCAATGGCGGAATCGTCGGCTTTTTCTCGCTGGAAATGTCGTCGGAACAGCTCGCCACCCGCATCATCGCCGAACAGGCCGAGGTCCCCGGCTACAAGATCCGGCGCGGCGACATCACCGAAGGCGAGTTCCACCGCATTTCGCAGGCCGCGCGGGAAATGCAGGCGATTCCCTTCTATATCGACCACACCGGCGGCATTTCCATCGCCCAGCTCGCCGCGCGCGCCAGGCGCCTCAAGCGCCAGCGCGGCCTCGATATGCTGGTGGTCGATTATCTGCAACTGCTGACCGGCGCGCGGGCGCGTTCAGACAACCGCGTGCAGGAGCTGACCGAAATCACCACCGGCATGAAGGCTCTGGCCAAGGAGTTGAACGTGCCGATCATCGCTTTGTCGCAATTGTCGCGTCAGGTCGAGTCGCGCGACGACAAGCGACCGCAATTGTCGGACCTGCGCGAATCCGGCTCGATCGAACAGGACGCCGACGTGGTTCTTTTCGTCTATCGCGACGAATATTATCTGAAAAACCGGCAGCCGCGCGAAGGCACGCCGGAATTCCAGACCTGGCAGAACGAGATGGAGCGCGCCCACGGCAAGGCCGAAGTGATCATCGGCAAGCAGCGCCACGGTCCGACCGGCACGGTGGAGCTGGCCTTCGAAGGCGAATATACCCGCTTCAGCGATCTCGCCCGCGACGACCATCTGCCCGTCCAGATGTGAGGATTTTTATGCCGGATGACCCCGTTCCCGCGGACGCCCGAGCGACGGGGCAGGTCATCCTGCGCGTCGATCTCGACGCTTTGGCCGAAAACTGGCGCCGGCTCGCCGCCCGCGCCCAAAGGGGCGCCAAGGGAACGGAATGCGGGGCCGTGGTCAAGGCCGACGCCTATGGCCTCGGCCTTGCGCCCGTCGCGCGCGCCTTGCTGGAGCAAGGCTGCGCCAGCTTTTTCGTCGCCCATCCGGGCGAAGGCCAGGAACTGCGCGCGATCGCCCCGCAGGCGCGCATTTTCATCCTCAACGGCCTGCCGCCGGACGCCTGCCCGCTCTTTGCCGCCTCGCGGCTCATTCCAGTGCTCGGCTCCCTGCCGGAAGTCGCGGAATGGGCCGGTTTCTGCCGCGCCCAAGGCGCGCGCCTTCCGGCGGCGATCCATATCGACACCGGCATGAACCGGCTCGGCCTGCCCGCCGCCGACCTTTTTTCCGCACGCACGCTTATGGCTGATTTCGAGCCGGCGCTGGCGATGAGCCATTTCATCTCCGCCGAGGACCGCTCGTCGTCGCGCAGCCGCCGCCAGATCGAGCTTTTCGAGCAGGCGCGCGGAAAACTGCCGCCCATGCCGGCCTCGCTGTGCAATTCCTCCGGCATGTTTCTGGACGAACCGCCCTTTCTCGACCTGTGCCGGCCGGGCTATGCGCTTTACGGCGGCAATCCGATCCCCGGCTTCGAAAATCCGATGCGGCGCGTCGTCGAGCTATACGCCGAAATTCTCCAGATCCGCGACGTCGAAGCCGGCGAAACCGCAGGCTATAACGCGCGCTGGACCGCGCCCTCCCGCCGTCGCCTGGCCACGCTCAACCTCGGCTACGCCGACGGCTTTCTACGCAGCGGCGCCGAGGCGCGGCCCGGCGTCCAGGCCTTCGCCGGCGGAAAATTCTGCCCGGTGGTCGGCCGCATCTCGATGGACCTGTCCATCATCGACATCAGCGACGCCAGCCCGCTCCGGCGCGGCGACCGCGTCGAGATTCTGGGCCCGCATATTTCGGTCGACGAACTGGCGACGCGATCCAGCACGATCGGCTATGAAATCCTGACCCGGCTCGGCCCGCGCTTCCGCCGCGAATATGTGTCGAACGGACAATAATCGTAATTCCAATTAGATATACATTGTTATTCATCTCTCATATGAGCGTTCCGCGTCCCGACGCCGCTTCGATCCTCTTGTGCCGCGCTTCTTTGCCTGCCGGCGCCCGCGCGGTCGTGTTCGCGCCGGCCCGTGGGAAGGAGGCTCGATCGACGCGACCTGGAACCAGATCATGGCCATTTCGTCCGATGGCCCGACGAAACGACAAGGCGCCTCGCCGTTCCGACGAAACGATTCATGCCGCAAATCGGCCCAAAATTCGCGTGACGATTGTCCTGCCTGCGTCGCCTGCCGAAAAATCAATGCCGATTCGGCGGATATTACTTGGAGGTGTGTCCAATGGACAAGAAAACGGCCGGTTTGGCCAGCGTTCTGGCGGTCTCGTCAATGGCTGCGGCTCAAGCCGCGATTCCCGCGCGGCCCGTGTCGCGCGCCGCCGCCTATGCCGAACTATTGAAGCCCATTTCCAATGCGGCGGAGGCGCTGAAATCGGCGGACGCGGCCGCGCGCGATCAGGCGTCACGCGAGAATGGGGAGGCGAAGGTTCAGCTGGCTCAATATTGGGGCGACGGCGGCGGCTATTATTACCACCACCATCACCACCATCATCATCACAACTGGTATCCCCGCTATCGCTATCGCCAATATCACCATCACCACCATCATCATCATCACTGGCAGGGAGGCGGATGGTAGCGGCATTGGTGAAAGAACGGACGCGCGGCGGCGACGTCTCAATCGTCGCTGCCCTCATCGGCGTTTTTCGCCGCGCCGCCACGTAACGCGCCATGCAGACGGCGATAGGTCGCGTCGAACACCGTATTGGTGGACGATAGCCATTGGCTGTCGGCGCCGAGCGTCGAGCGGCTCTCGTAAATGCGGCGGGAGTGCAGTTCCCGTTCCGCCGCCTCGTCCTCTGTCATCGGCTCCAGAACGAAATCAGGCTCCTCGGGCACGAAACTGAATTGCGCCATCGGCTCTCCGGGGCGGAAAATATGGGTTCCGCCTTCGGGCGGCGCCTTGAAAACCATGAAATAAATCATCGGCCACCAGTTGCGGATCAGCGCCGGAACGGCGAGCGGCGTCGTGTCGGTCGAATCCGTGAAAAAGCGCGGATGCGGGTCGATCCGGGTGGCGAAGCCCTGTTCCGGCTTCAGATCGAGGAGAAGCTGAAAAGTATAAAAGCCCTCGCCGAAGGGACGGAACGGCGGCCACGATCGGTCGTCGGCCGGCGGCGGGCCGAAATCGCCCGCGATGGAATAGCGCCCGTCGCGCGTCGAGACGCGCATTTCCTGGTCATAGGGATAGACGATCTCGGCGCCATATTTCGCCATTTCGGAAAAGGGCGTGCAATGCCAGGGCTGTTCGTGCGAACCGTCGGCGCGCGGCTGAGGTTCGCCCGCCCAGCCGGGCGACCGCAGGCGGATCGGCCGGGGGTCGAGCCGCGGCTCGATCAGGCGGAATTTGACGCGGCGCATCGCTCCTCCCCCGGCGCGCAAGCTGCGGAGCGATCGCGCGCCTCAAACGCATGAATGCAACGGCCGGCTACCTTCGCCTGAAGCAGAGCCCGCCCCGGGGTTGACCCGGGGGGTTCGAAGAGGAGCCGGTTCAAGGGGGGCGCTTCGTTCAGCGCCCCGTGAGATTGGCCTTGGCGCGGGCCCACCAGCCGGTGCGCTTCGGCCTGTCGGGATCGGCCTCGGTGATAACCGGCAGATCCGGCTGAGCCGGCGCGGGCTCTGGTTCCGGCGCGGCGGCGGGAGCGGAGACGGCGACGCTCGCGACCGGCGTCTCGACTTGCGCGGCCTCGACTTGCGTGGCCTCCACTTGCGCCGGCGGCGCGGGCTCGGCGTGAGCCGGCGCGGCTTCGGCGGTCCATGACGGCAGGGGCGCGAAATCCGACGTGTCGGCCAGGGTCTCGATCAGGGCGTCGCCGCCCTCTCCCGCCGTAGCCGGCTCTTCGCCCTCTTCGTCGCTCTTGCGCCAGTCGCCCGCGAATTCGACCGCTTCAGCGCCGGACCGGCTGCGATTGCGGCGCTTCCAGCCGCCGCGGCCGCGGCGGCGCTCCTCGCGGCCGCCGTTCTCGCCGCCTTCGTCCTCGGCGGCAGGCGCCGCCAAAAGGTCGCCGGCGATTTCCGCGACTGTTTCAAGGCCTTCGTCGGAGGGCTGGGGCGCGCTGGCGTCCACGCCCGCCGATTCGCGTTCGTAACCCCTGCCCCGGCCGCGCCGGCGCCGGCGCCGGCGGCGATTGTCGCCTTCGCCGTTGTCGGACGCGTTTTCCGACCCGATTTCCAGATCCTGGGCCTCGGCGGACTCCGCGCCCGCCTCCTCCTCCAGCTCGGCGTCGAGCTCGGCCTCGCCGATCGGCTCGGCGTCCTCGATCGGACGGCGCGGATCGAAGCGGCGCATCGGGTCCGACGGTCCGGCCGCGGGTTCGCTGCGCTCCAGCGCGTGATAGGCGCCGCCGGTGAGCGAATCGTCGGCGGCCACGGTCACGGCGACGCCGAAACGCTCCTCGATCAGCCGCAGCAGCGAACGCTTGTGGTTGAGGATATAGAGCGCGATGTCGGCGCGGGTGCGCAGGACGATATTGTGGGTGGCGCTCTTGATCAGGGCGTCTTCCAGCACGCGCATGACGTGGACGGCGACCGAGGCGGTCGAGCGCACCGTGCCGGCGCCCGCGCAATGCGGGCAGACCACCGACGAGCCTTCCAGAACGCCGGTGCGGATGCGCTGGCGCGACATTTCGAGCAGGCCGAAATGCGAAATGCGGCCGACCTGGATGCGGGCGCGGTCGTCCTTCAGCGCCTCCTTCAGCCGGCGCTCGACGGCGCGGTTGTTCCGGCTTTCCTCCATGTCGATGAAATCGACCACGATCAGTCCGGCAAGGTCGCGCAGGCGCAGCTGGCGCGCCACTTCCTCGGCGGCCTCGAGGTTGGTGCGCAGCGCGGTGTCCTCGATGTTGTGCTCGCGGGTCGACCGGCCCGAGTTCACGTCGATCGCGACCAGGGCCTCGGTCTGGTTGATGACCAGATAGCCCCCCGATTTGAGCGTGACCTGATTGTGGAACAACGCGTCGAGCTGGGCTTCCGCGCCCCATTTGGCGAAGATCGGCTGCGGATCGCGGTAATAATGCACGTTCTTGACATGGGACGGCATCAGCAGGCGCATGAAATCGCGCGCCTCGCGAAAACCGTCCTCGCCGGAGACCACGACCTCGTCGATGTCCTTGTTGTATAAATCTCGGATGGCGCGCTTGATCAGCGAGCCTTCCTCATAGACGAGCGCCGGCGCGACCGAGGACAGGGTCAGTTCGCGGACCTGTTCCCACATGCGCATCAGATATTCGAAATCGCGCTGGATTTCCTGCTTGGTGCGCGAGGCGCCGGCCGTGCGCAGGATGACCCCCATTCCCTCCGGAACGTCGAGATCCTGCGCGATCTCCTTGAGCCGCTTGCGGTCGCCGGCGTCGGTGATCTTGCGCGAAATGCCGCCGCCGCGCGCCGTGTTGGGCATCAGGACCGAATAGCGGCCGGCGAGCGAGAGATAGGTGGTCAGGGCGGCGCCCTTGTTGCCGCGCTCTTCCTTGACGACCTGGATCAGCAGCACCTGACGGCGCCGGATGACCTCCTGAATCTTGTACTGGCGGCGCAGGCGCGGGGCGCGGTACTGGGTCTCGTCCATGGCGTCGCCGCCAAGCTGCTCGACCGTTTCCTCTTCTTCCTGCTCGCCGTTCTCGGCTTCCTGTCGATTTTCGTCTTCCGGGCGGCCCTCGTCCTGCTCGGTTTCGTCTTCCTGGCCCTGCTCGCCGGGCTGGCGGGCCTTCGCCTCGCGATCGCCCGACGAAAAATCCTGCTGCGCGAGATCGAGGAAATCCCTGGCGCGCGCCTCGTCGTCCTCCGCCGACAGCCCGGCGGCCCGTTCGCTCTCGGCGGGGGCGTCGGCGCGGTCCGGCTGTTGGGGCGCCGGCGCGACCTCTTCGCCGGCCTCGACCACGGCGAATCCCTCGGGATCGCTCGCCAGTTCGCGATCCTCCGGCAGCCATTGCGGCGCCTCTTCGATCCGGATCGTGGCGACGGGCGCCTCGGCCGTCTCGACCTCGGGCGTCGCCGCTTCGGCCGCCTCGGCGCCGGCCTCGACGGCTCCCTCCTCGACGGCGATTTCGGCCGCGGCGGCGCCCTCGCCCGGCTCCGCGCCCTGACCGTCCTCGGCGGCGGCCTGCCCTTCCTCGGCGGCGACTTCGCCGGTCACGCGCTCGTCGTCATTGTTGCCGCGGCGCTCCGCGCCGCGCCGGTTGCGGCGGCTGCGGCGGCGGCCCGGCTCCTCGTCCTCTTCCTCGCGGTG
>JAJYCZ010000052.1 GCA_021777915.1 Pseudomonadota bacterium
CGGAGCGCCAGCGACAACAACACCCTGCTGGCCTATGCCTGGTTCATGTTCTAAGTTGCGGCAAGGGGAACTTTGACAGGGCAGGCGCGGCGCGGGGATGATCTGGTTTGTCTTCGCGCTGCTGACTGGCGCGGCCGTGGCGGTCCTGCTGTGGCCGCTGACCGGCCCGCCGCGTGAAACCAAGGAAGACCCGGCCGACGTCGCCTTCTATCGCGCTCAGATCGGCGAGATCGACGCGGAGCTTTCTCGCGGCGGGGCGGCTTCGGAGGAAGCCGAGGCGGCCAAGGTTCTGGCCGGGCGGCGATTGCTCGCTGCCGCAGGGCAAGAAACCGCCAGCGGCGACGCGCCTCGCGCGCGGAAATTCGCAATACTCCTGATCGCGCTCGGCGCGCCTCTGATTGCGCTGGGGCTTTACGCCAAAGTCGGACGGCCCAATCTGCCCGACATGCCGCTGGTCTCGCGGCCGGCTCCGCAGACTGCGCCTGAAAACCGACGATCGCTCGCCGATCTGGAGGCTTATCTTGCCGCCCACCCGAAGGACGGCAAGGCGCTCGAACGGATCACGCCGCTTTATCTGGCGGCGGGCCGTTACAACGACGCGGTCAGGACCAGCAAGGCGGCCCTCGACGTTCTTGGCGAGTCGCCGGAACGGCTGGTGAAATATGCCGAGGCTTTGTCCTACGCCAATGACGGCGAGTTTGCGCCCGAAGCGGTGAGCCAGCTCGAGCGCGCGGAAAAACTCGCTCCGAAATATCTGCTGGCGCGCTATTATCTCGGCCTGGCCGCCGCCCAGCGGGGCGAGGTGGACAAGGCGAAGGAAATCTGGACCGCCATGCTGCCGGAACTGAGCGAAGGCTCGCAGGCGAAAAAGGACGTTCTGGAAAAGCTCGCGCTGCTCGACGCGCCGGTCGAAGGCGCCGCGCCCGGACCGCAACCGAACGCCACATCCGCCGACCAGCAGAAGTCGATCCAGGCCATGGTCGACGCCGCCGCGCAGCGTCTGGCGGCGAAGGGCGGGAGCGTGGAGGAATGGACGCGCCTCATCCGCTCCTACAAGGTTCTCAACCAGCCCGACAAGGCGCGGGACGCCCTCGCCCGGGCGCGCAAGGCGCTTGCGGGCGACGCGGGCGCGCAGGGCGATCTCGACGCGCTGGCCAGGGAACTGGGGCTGAATGGCGGTTGAAGCGCGCCGCCGGTTGCGAATCCATCCCGCGCCGCCCATGTGACAGGAAACAGCCATGCGGCGGCCGCGAATGTATGAACGTCTGAAGGATTTGCCGGTTCTCGATTCCTACCCGTCGAAGGCGCCGGCGGCGGCGTGGAACGCCTGGCGGCGCTACTGGAGCCAGACCCATCGCGAAGCGTGCTTCGGACTGGAGGGCCTGCCGCCCCTGTCGCTGCTGCTGGGCGAAAGGGAATGGGTTCTGCTCGATTCCAACGCCTATGATTTCCCGGTCCTGAGCTGGTCGGAATTCCACGACCAGGGACGCGGCCTGAACGAACCCGTGCCCTGCATCGTGCGCCAATACCACCAGGGCGCATCCAGATTCCGCGACAAGGCGCTCGTGCTGATGGTGGAAGAACTCGACTCGCGCATGAAAAAGGGTTTGCGGTGAACCAGACGAATTATTCGGGCCTCGAAGCGGATCGGCGCGGCGGCCTCACCGACGCCGGCCGCGTGATCATGGACGCCCAGGTCTTCGGCCTGCTGCCTGAAACCGAGACGGGCGCCGGCTGGTCCATGGCCCGTCTGCAAAATCTGGCCGAACAGGTGAACAGGGCGTGGGTGTCGTATGGCGGCCTGCCCAGCCGCCTGCCTGAGGATTTTCGCACGAGGCATGAGCGGATCTACAACGCGGCGATCGAACGCGCGCGCGCCAAGGGTTGGGACGACGAACTCGGCGACGAGGATTAGGCGGACCGGCGGCTCCCCGCCGGCCAGGCCTGGCCCTGGCGCCAAACTTGGCCCGCCGGGCGGCGGCTGCTAGAAAACTTTCATGCGCGCGATTCCCGCCAATGATCTGTCGCCTTTCGGGCAATACCGGCCGCGCGGCGCCTTGCGTTCGCTGCTGCATTTCACCAGGAGCGCCGGAGGAAACTGGCTCGGCCGGCGCATGGCGCTGCTGGTGCGGCGCATCGGGCTGCGTCGCCTGCGCGCGCGTCCGGTCGATGTGACGGTGGACACGCTGAAAGCGCGCATGCGCCTCTATCCCTTCAACAACGCCTGCGAAAAGCGCCTGTTGTTCACGCCGCAGTTCTCGGACCGGGAGGAGCGCCAGTTTCTCGCCGAGCGAATCGCGCCGGGCATGGTTTTTCTCGACATCGGCGCGGGATGCGGGGCCGGCAGCCTGTTCGTCGCCTTGCGCGCCGGCCCACGCGCGAAAATTTTTGCGATCGAGCCGCAGCCGATGCTGTTCGAGCGGCTGGTTTACAATCTCGGCCAGAATCCGGCTGCGACCGTCAAGGCGCTGGCCTGCGCCTTGACCGATGTCGGCGGCCGCGCGACCCTGTTCAACAATCCGCGCGACCTTGCCCAGACCTCGATGCGGATCGTCGACGCCGAGGCGGGCGGATCCTCGTTCAGCGTGGAGGCCAAATCTCTGGCGACGCTCGTCCACGACGAGGGCTTGCGCCGAATCGACCTGATGAAGCTCGACGTCGAGGGCGCCGAGGACCTGGTTCTGGAGCCGTTTCTGACCTCCGAACCGCAATCGCTATGGCCGCGCGCGCTGGTGCTGGCCTATTCGCCGGCGAAATGGGAAGTCGATCTGCTCGGCCTGCTGGAGAGCCGGGGCTATGTCGCCGTCGCGCGGACCAGGGTCTATGTCATGTATGAACGGAAAATCGCCCGGAAAATCGCCCATGACTGACGGGCGCGTCACCGCCGCCGTCCTGGTGATCGGCGATGAAATCCTCTCGGGGCGCACGCGCGACACGAACAGCCAGTATATCGCCCACTTCCTGCTCCAGATCGGCGTCGAGACCCGCGAAATAAGGGTGACGCCGGATGTGGAGGAGGAGATCGTCGCCGCGCTGAACGCCCTGCGCGCGCGCTACGATTATGTCTTCACCACCGGCGGCATCGGCCCCACCCATGACGACATCACCGCCGACGCGGTCGCCAAGGCGTTCGGGGTCGGGATTTCCGAGGACCCGCGCGCGATCGCCTTGCTGCTGGAGTGGATCAGGCCGGAAGACCTCAACGAGGCGCGCCGGCGCATGGCGCGAATCCCGCACGGCGCCGAACTGGTGGCCAATCCGCTGTCGAAGGCGCCCGGATTCTGGATCGGCAATGTGATCGTCATGGCTGGGGTGCCGGCGGTGATGCAGGTCATGCTGGACGACGTGGCGCCGAAACTCGTGCGCGGGGCGACCATCCTGTCGGAAACGATCGACGTCCGCGGCCTGCCTGAGGGCGCCTACGCCGCGGGCCTCGCCGAGATCGCCAAGGCCTTTCCGCAACTGTCGATCGGCTCCTATCCTTCCTTGCGCGACGGAAAATTTTACAACCAGATCATTTTGCGCGGGCGCGACGCGGGCGTTCTGGCGGCGGCGGCGGAGCAGACCCGCACCATGCTCGGGCGGCTGGGGTGAAGCGCGACCTGAATGGCCCGGTCCGGCGGCGGCTGGGCGGCCGGGGGGAGGATGAAGGAAAGCGCCTGCGGAAATCACTTGCGTTTGAGCCCGTCATAGACGACGAGCGTCGGCCTTCCGGCGGATGGCGAGGATTTCTTTCCGAAGCGACGGTGCGGCGTTTCGAACTCGGCATGCAGGATGCGCGTGGACGTCACCTGCAAAGGGCCGAGCGGCGCCTTGATCCAGCGCGCTTCGTCGACCTGGACGATGGAGCCGAGAATATTGAGGTTCTTGCGGAACGGTAGCAGCAGGACCTCGAAATGGATTGCCCTTTCATCGTCCGACACGGCGGCGGCGCCGATCAGCATCGGAAGCTTGAGCGCCGAAACGGTCTGGATCGTATTCCTGATGTCGTCACGGTCCCACTCGTTCCAGAGATCGAAAAAACGCGCTCCGCATGTGTCGAACGAACAGATTCGGTTCACCATGGCGCCGGAAAAATCGATGGTGAGCGCTTCCAGCGTCTCGCCCGCGAGCACGAAGACATTCGGGATTGTTTCGCCGATTGCCGCACGGTCCATGTTTCTGACGTTCGGGGGCGTCAGCGACGAACGCGAGCCCAGCCAATATTGGTAGAGCGCCACGGTCAGGCGATGTTTCATGGCGGCCTCCTGTCAACCAAATCCGGCCCTCCGACATGGCGGTCTGGAGCATCCCTGAATTTTTCGGGGTCATCGCTCGATGTCGGGGTTAACGTATTGACCTAAAATGCCGCAACGTTATTGCGCGAAGGTAGGGCGTTATAGCTTAATAAAGTGTTAAAAACATGTATCAAATAAGAATACATACAATATAGACCTGCTTGTTGACAATCGGGCCTTGCCGGGGAAATGCATGATATTACAATCGCGTAAAGCTGTGGATGTAACGAATTTTGGTTAAGGGGCTTTTGGAATCAAAATTCTGTGGGCGGCGGATATGCGCCGCCGAAAGGGCTGTCCTGAACGGGCGGGGCGTTACCTGCCGAAGTCTGTGCCGCACAGTCCATGAGGCGGCGTCCGGGTCGAATGGCTGCGCGTCAGCGCAGGATCTGCCGCAGGAAATTCCGCGTCCGCTCGTGGCGGGGCGCGGTGAAGAAAGGTTCCGGGGGCGCGATTTCGACGATCTGGCCCTCGTCCATGAAAATCATGCGGTCGGCGACCTGTCGCGCAAAACCCATTTCATGGGTCACCACCATCATGGTCATGCCCTCGCCGGCCAGCGCCGTCATGATGTCGAGCACTTCCTTGACCATTTCGGGGTCGAGCGACGAGGTCGGCTCGTCGAACAGCATGATTTTCGGCCTCATGCACAAGGCGCGCGCGATCGCCACGCGCTGCTGCTGGCCGCCCGACAGGCTTGCGGGATATTTTTGCGCCTGATCGGCGATTCGCGTCTTTTCGAGGAAATGCAGCGCCAGCGCCTCGGCCTCCTTCGCGGGGAGCTTGCGGACATGCAGCGGCGCCAGCATGCAGTTCTCCAGCGCCGTCAGATGCGGGAAGAGATTGAAATGTTGAAAGACCATGCCAACCTCGCGCCGCACTTTTTCGACGCCGCGCGGATCGTCGGTCAGTTCGGCTCCGTCGACGACGATCCGCCCGCCCTGATGGGACTCCAACCGGTTGAGGCAGCGAAGAACAGTCGATTTGCCCGAGCCCGACGGGCCGCACAGCACGACCTTCTCGCCAGGCGCGACCTCCAGATCGACATCGCGCAGCACATGGAATTCGCCATACCATTTGTTGACGCCGATCATGCGAATCGCGGCTTCGGTCATGCGGGGGCCCGGTCGGAGAAAGTTTTCGGCAGGCGGGATGATGAGACCAGAATGATTAGACGGGAATGATTAGACGATGAACGCGCAGTTGGAAATCTCGTCCGGCCCGAGTTCCGCGCGCATCGCCTTGCGCGGCGCGGAGCTGAAAGGCTGGCGCGTCGGGGGCAAGGAATTGGTCTGGCCGGGCGACGCGAAATTCTGGGCGGACTCAGGCCCGATCCTCTTTCCAGTCGTCGGCTGGACCTGCAATGGCGTTCTCATCGGCGGCAGGCGCTACCCGCTCGGCCTGCATGGCTTTGCGCGCGCCGAGAATTTCCGGCTGGTCGAACGGGCGGAAAACCGCGCCCTTTTGCGGCTGCGCGCCAGCGGGCGGACGAAGGCGCTCTATCCGTTCGATTTCCGTATCGATGTCGAATATTTCATTGAAGACAATTCATTGAAGACAGCACTTGATGTCACGAATGAAGGCGAGGCGGCCATGCCCTTCGCCTGCGGCCTTCATCCCGGCTTCAACTGGCCGCTGCCCGGCGCGCGTGGCGGGCACGTCGTGCGCTTCGACACGGAGGAGCGCGCCGAGGTTCCGGCGATCGCGCCGGGCGGGCTGTTTTCGGCGCGGCGCCGGCCCGTTCCCTTGCGCGGCCGGGAACTGGCTCTCACGCCGGATCTGTTTGAGGAAGCCTTGTGTTTTCTCGACGCGCGCAGCGCCGGGCTGGAATTCGCGGCGCGAGGCGGCCCGAGCCTGCGCATGGAGCTGGAGAACTTTCCTCATATCGCCTTGTGGTCCCGTCCCGGCGCGTCTTTTCTCTGTCTCGAAGCCTGGACCGGCCACGGCGACCCCGAAAATTTCGACGGCGACATTTTCACCAAGCCCTCGATGCGGGTTCTGGCGCCGGGCGCAAACGCCCGCAGCGCCGCGAGATTTCTCTGGCGCCCATAGATGGGCGCGACCATGCGACCGACGGAAGTCCGGCTTTCCCTTTGGCCAGGCGATCGGGTCGCCCACGCCGGGGAAATAACTTCACATAGGTAGTGGCGGCATGCCGGAGTTCATGGTCGGCGGTCCGGCCTCGGCGCCGCGGCCGCCGGGGAAACGGCTGGCGCCGGCCTTGGCCAATGCGAACTGACGCCAGACATTGATCCGCCGGTCGGCGCTGTTTTGTTGCGAAGCGATGTTCAGTCGCACTGGCCGACGGATTGGGGCGCGCATTTGCGTCCGTCGGTCCAGATTGCGCCGCCTAGTCTCGCGCTGACGAACCAGGTGTCGGAGCCAATTTGCGCGCCGCGAAAGTCGGCGCCGCTGAGATCAGCCCGAGTGAAATTGGCGCCTTTGAGCTGAGCGCCGGAGAAATTCGCGCCTGCCGCCTTGGCGGCGTAAAATGTCGCGTGGGCGAGATTTGTCTTGGAAAAATCAGCCCCCGCGACATTGGCGAGGTGGAGGTTCAACCGCTCCAGAGTCGCGCCCCGCAGCGTGGCGCCACGGAGATCCACGGATTCGTAATTGGAATCCGAGAGATCCTTGCCGTCCAAATTCCGGTGGCGAAGATCGCCCCACTGACACCAGTCCGCCGGCGTCAACTGGCAGCGGGTCTTGAAATAGACGGGTTCCTCGGCAAGCGCGGGCGCGCCGGCGCAGATGGCGAGAACGAATAGAATCGAACGACGCGGCATCGTTTAGTTTCTCCTCACTTTGGGGGCCGGATGCACCGCTCCGGCCTTTGCCTCTATGCAATGATCGCCGGCCGAGCCGGGCAAACAACGGCGTTTCGTCGATCGGACATGTTCTCCTTGTATATCCAACGGAACGATTGAATTCGTCCTTGATATTTGTCAACCCGCGATGGCTTATCTTCGGTATCTGACGTAGCGCTTAAGCCTTCCAACCTTGCTGCATGAGTTACAGCGAGGTCATCTGGTAAAAGGACGAACACGAAAGACGCGCGGGCAGCCATATACAAATCGGCGTGACTGCCGGCGCGTGTTGCGGCAAAACGATATTCATTACATATTCATATATTACGATTTAATGTCCTTCATAGGGGTTCCGTAAATCCCCCGCCTTTCAGGCGGCGGCCAGCATTATTTTTTGTACGCCGGCCTGGACATTGATCGTGTTCCAATCGGCTTTGGCCGGAAAGTCTGCCTCGGGCCGGAACCTTCACAGGCGCAATCTGGCGAGACTGCCCTCGTCGGCCGATAGGCCGACCAATCCGGCTTCAGCCGTAACTCGAAACCACCGTCTTGAGGCGGTGGTCGTTCATATGGCTGGCTCGTCGCCGGTCATGCTAGCGCCCGGGCCAAAGCCGCGACGACCGCATCGACCTCGGCTTCCGTCGTGCCGCGCCCGAGGCTGAAACGGATCGCGCCCATTCCGATGTTTTGAGAGACCCCCATCGCCGCCAGCACGGGAGACAGCATCACCGCGCCGTAACGGGAGGCGGAGCCCGTGGACGCCGCGACCTGTGGAATCCGGGCGAGAATTTTTCCGCCCACGCGGCCGACGAAGGAGACATTCAGCGTGTTCGGCAGGCGGAGCTCCGGATGGCCGTTCAGCACGACGCCAGCGTCAAAAGCCGATTTCAGCCTGTTCCACAGCAAATCGCGCAAATGCCGCACATTCGTCATGCCGATCGCCGGCGCGGCGATCTCGCAGGCCTTGCCGAGCGCCGACGCGAGGAGAACGCTTTCGGTTCCCGCGCGCCGCGCGTTTTCCTGGCCCGCTCCGTGGATCACCGGCTCGATCGCGACGTCGCGGCGGATGTAGAGCGCGCCCACGCCTTTCGGCGCGTAAAGCTTGTGTCCGGCGATGGACAGAAGGTCGACGCCGAGATCGTTGACGCGCGCCGGAATCTTGCCTGCGGATTGCGCTGCGTCGGTGTGGAAAAGAACGCCGTGATCGCGGGCGATCTTTCCTATCTCCGCGATCGGCTGGATCGTTCCGACCTCGTTGTTGGCGTGCATGACGCTGATCAGGAACGTATCGCTTCGAAGAGCCCCGCGGATGTCATCGGGGTCGACCAGTCCGTCGCCATCGACGTGGACGAAAGTGACGCGCGCGCCGAGGCTCTCCAGAAAACGGCAGGGCCCCAGCACGGAAGAATGCTCGATCTGTGTGGCGACGATATGCGAAGCCTTGCCTCCGCGACGGAAGAACAGGCCCTTCAGCGCCAGATTATTGGCCTGACTGCCGCCGCTGGTGAAAATCACTTCGTCTGCATTGCAGCCGAGAAAGGACGCGACCCGGCTCCGCGCGTCCTCCAGGGCGGCCTTGGCCGAAACGCCCGCCCAGTGCCCGCTCGAGGGATTGCCATAGGCTTCCTTCAGCAGCGGCTCGATGGCCGCGATGACTTCCGGCGCGATCGGCGTGCTGGCGTTGTAATCGATATAGATCCGCGTCATCGGCCGTTTCCGTCCAATGCGTCAGCAGGAAAGGTTTGGCTGCGCGCTGATTCGCGGCCCTCGTGAGAAAAACAGCCGCCTGAGCGTTGCCGCGGCGCCCGAGCGGAGCGGAGCCGTGAGCAATGTTCCGCTCAGGCGGCGCATCTCACTCGCCGAGACCCATCTGGATATAGCCGGTCGGGCAGACGTCGGCGCAGATGTGGCAGCCGACGCATTTCCCATAGTCGGTCTGGACATAGCGGCCGACCGCGCGATCCTTTTTCGGAACGCGCGACACCGCCGTCTGCGGGCAGAAAATGATGCAATTGTCGCACTCGAAGCACATGCCGCAGGACATGCAGCGTTCGCCTTCCTTCCTGGCCTGCGCCTCGCTGAAGCCGACGATGCGCTCCGCGAAATCGCCCAGAACATGTTCGGCGTCGACATGGCGTTCGTCGCGCGCCGACCGGGCGACATATTTGAAGTGGCCCTTGAACAGATCCTTGTGGGGGATGATCTGGTTCGCGCCGCGGTCCTCGAAATTATGGACCGCGTATTTGGCGGAAGACGTGCCGCGCGACTGCGTGTGATCGTAGGGCGTCGGATCGAGATGGCGCTGATGCAGCTCTTCCAGAAGATTGAACCAGTGCACGTCCACTTTCGGGCGCTTCTCCTCCAGTTCGCCGCCCAGGAAATGGTCGATGGTCTCGGCGGCGATGCGGCCGTGGCCGATGGCGGTCGTCAGCAGATGCGGACGCACGGCGTCGCCGCCGGCGAAATGCTTGTCCTTGCCGCGAACCCTGTAAACGCTGTCGATCGCGATGGCGGAACGCCCGTTGCCGAGCGATTCTAGCCCCTCGGCGAGATCCGCCATCTGGCCGATCGCGGAAATGATCATGTCGCATTCGATCGTGAATTCCGTGCCGTCGATCGGCTGCGGGACCATGCCTTTCATCGTGCATTGGCACATTTTCAGGCCGGTGGCGACGCCCTCGCCGTTCTTGATCACTTCCAAAGGCATGACGCCGCCGCGAAGATCGACGCCCTCGCGCCTGGCGTCCTCGCGCTCGCGCTCGGCGGCCGTCATCTGTTCGATCGGGAACAGCGAGGTCAGCACCGCGCTGACGCCGTCGCGGGTCAAGGCGCTTGCGACATCATGCGCCGTATGGCCGAGAAGCCCGGCCTCGGCGGCGGTGTCGTGCCGGTGGGTCTGGGTGATATGGCCAAGACGCCGCGCCACCGAGGCCACGTCGATCGACGTGTCGCCGCCGCCGACCACGACGATCCGCTTCGCCGTCGAGAGCGCCCAGCCGAGGTTGAACATTTCGAGAAATTCGACGCCGGTGACGCAGTTCTCCGCGTCGTTTCCCGGAACCGGCAGCGGCCGGCCCTTCTGCGCGCCGATCGCCCAGAAGACGGCGTCATAATCGCGATCGAGATCGGCGACGGAAACGTCCTTGCCGACGCGCGTCCCGGTCCTGACAGTGACGCCGTCGAGCGACGTGATGCGGCCGATTTCGGCGTCGAGCATGTCGCGCGGGGTGCGATAGCCCGGAATGCCATAGCGCATCATGCCGCCAAGCTGGTCATGCGCCTCGAAAATCGTCACGGAATGGCCCTTGCGGCGCAGAAACCAGGCGGCCGACAGGCCGCCGGGCCCGCCACCGATCACCGCGATCCTTTTGCCGGACAAAGCCTCGGGCGCGGGAAGCGACAGCTTGTTCTGGATCGCCCAGTCGCCGACATATTGCTCGACGCCGTTGATGCCGACGAAATCGTCGACCTCATTGCGGTTGCAGCCGTCCTCGCAGGGCGCCGGACAGACGCGGCCCATGGCGGCCGGGAACGGATTGGCCTCGACCATCGTCAGAAAGGCGTATTCCTGCCAGGGCATGCCTTCGACCGGCGGCTTGTCCATGCCGCGAGCAATGGCCAGCCAGCCGCGAATATTGTGCCCCGACGGGCAGGAGCTCTGGCACGGCGGCGTGCGAGCGATATAGGTCGGACACTTGTAGGAGTGGTCCTGCTGAAAAATCTTCTTGGTCAGATCCGGCCAGTTCCAGATGGTTTCGCCATCCTTGAAACGGCGGTAGCTGAGGTTTTTTGTCGGCGCCGGTTCGTTCATCGTTTCACTCCCTCGACTGGGATTTCCGCAGCCATTCTTTTTTCCCGGTCGAACCGGCCGGAAAGTTCGCGCCGGAGACCATCCGGCGCGCGCCGGCGGTCGCCCCGCGATCGAAGCCCTGGTTGGTGAACAATTTGGAGAACCGCGTTTTGCCGATGGCGCGGGTCTCCGGTCGTCGCCGTCACGTCGTTCCGGTTTCGCGTTCCGAAGCGCGAACCGCGATCAGATGCAGCCGGTCGGCTTGGGGAGACCCGCGATCTTGCAGGCCTGCTTGGCCGGTCCATAGGGGAAAAGGGCGTACAGCGCCTTCTGGTCACCCCTTTCCTTGCCGTATTTCTTGGTCATTTCCTTGACCAGGATACGAACGGCCGGCGCGATCTGATATTCGTCGTAGTAATCGCGCAGGAAGTTGACCACTACCCAGTGCTCATCGCTCATGTCGATGTTTTCTGCCCTGGCGATGACGTCGGCGACGTCCTTCGTCCATTGGCCGATGTCGTTGAGATAGCCTTCTTCGTCATGCTCGACGGTGGCGCCATTCACATCATAACCAGACATTTTTTTCTCCGTAGCATTGGCAGTTCAAAGCCCGGCGCGGACGCGAGCCGCGCCCGCCGCCAAATCGACCTCTCTGGTGAAACTGATCCTGCGCGAGCCGCATGTTTCGGGACCGGCCCCGACCCACCCCGGCCGCGGTCGCCGGGGTTGATCCAGGCGACTCGCGCCGCCTTTCGTCATGCCAGCCGATCAGAACCGGACATGCGCCGACATATTCATCGTCCTGCGCGCGCCGACCCAGTCATCGACATGGAACTTGGTGAAGCCAAAGCCGGTCAGTTCAAAGAATCGCGGCCAGCCGATCCGCTCGATCCACTCGCCGATGCGCTCCCAGTCATGGGCATTATTCTTGTAGGCGTCGAGAATCCTCTTCACCGCATCGTTGACTTCCGGCCAATGCGGCGGGTTGTTCGGCAGTTCGGCCACCACCAATTTATGAAAGGCCGGCTTCGAGCGCGCGTTGGAATGTTTGCCGCCAACCCAGATGGCGATCTTGGTCGAATCCAACCCGTTGATCTGCATGGGCGGACACGGCGCGTAACAGGCGCCGCAGCATACGCACTTCTGCTCGTCAATCTCGAGCGACGGTTTGCCGTTGACCAGCGCCGGGCGAATGGCGGCCACGGGGCAGCGCGCGACGACCGCCGGGCGTTCGCAGACTTTCGACACCAGATCATGGTTGATCTTCGGCGGCTTGGTGTATTGCACATTGATGGAAATATCGCCCTGCCCGCCGCAGTTGATCTGGCAGCAGGAGGAGGTGATCTTCACGCGGTTCGGCATTTCCTCGTGGGTGTATTCATGGTGCAGCATCTCCATGAGGCCCTTCACCATGCCGGAAGCGTCGGTGCCGGGAATATCGCAGTGCAGCCAGCCCTGGGTGTGCGAAACCATTGACACGGAATTGCCGGTGGCGCCGACCGGGAAGCCATGGCGGTCCAGCTCCTCGATCAGGGGATCGACCTTCGCCTGGTCGGCGAGCAGGAACTCGATGTTGGAGCGCACGGTGAAGCGGAAATGGCCGTCGGAATACTGGTCGGCGATATCGCACAGCTTCCTGATGGTGAAGACATCCATCTGGCGCTGGGTGCCGGCGCGCACCGTCCAGATCTCGTCGCCGCTCCTGGCGACGTGATGCAGCACGCCGGGCCGGGGGCGGTCATGCCAGGCCCATGTTCCGTAGTTCTTCTTCATCAAAGGATGCATGAACGGAAACGGGTCGGGAATTCCGCTCTCAATGGCGCGGCGCCGGGTCATGGCGGTGCTCATCTGTTTCTCTCCCTTAAAATTCTGTGTGGGCGCGCCTCGGGCCGAATGGCGGCGGAGGCCGAGACTCGGAATGGGGAGCCGGGGCGCCGGGAGGCGCCGCGGCTTCCGGCGAAGGATCAGTCCGCGGCGATGTCGAGACGATCCTTGTGCGCCTTGCGTTCGAGATATTTCTCCGCTTCCTCGGTGAAGCCCTCGGTGCGGACGAAGCAGGAGGTGCGCGGGTGGTTGACCATGTTGGGGTCGGCGTCGATCTCCAGCGCGTCAAGGAAGGCCGGCATGCCGATGCGCTCCATGGCTTCGCCGATGCGCTCGTGCTCCAGCGCGTTCTCGGAGAAGAAGTCCATCATCTTGCGGCCGAGGTCGCGGAGCGCCTCATAGTCCTCTTCCGTTTCCATCTTCATGAAGGGAATGATCTGCGTGCCCATCAGGTCGCCGATCTTCAAAGCGCGCTTGCCGCCGAGGCAGATGGTGACGCCACGGTCGTCGCCGGGCGAGAGCGCCTTGTTCATCACATTGATGCAGTGCATGCAGCGCACGCAGCTCCTGTTGTCCACTTCGAGCGAGTCGTCGTCGTTGAGCGACAGGGCGCGGGTCGGGCACATGGCGATCACATGGTCGATCGCATATTTGCGGCCGACGCGGGCCACATAGGCCTTCACTTCCTCCTGGTTGACCTTCATGTCGTCGCGCCAGGTGCCGATCACCGCGAAGTCCGAGCGCATGATGGCGTTGGCGCAGTCGTTGCCGCAGCCCGAGAACTTGAACTTGAACTTGTAGGGCAGCGCCGGGCGGTGCATCTCGTCGATGAACTCGTTGATGATCATGCGCTGCGCCTTGATCTCGTCAAAGCACGACATTTCGCAGCGCGCATGGCCGACGCAGCTCACCGAGGTGCGCAGGCTCGGACCCGCGCCGCCGAGATCGAAGCCCAGCTCGTTGAATTCGTCGAAGGCGGGCTGCACATTCTCGGTCGAGCAGCCCTGGAACATGATGTCGCCGCTCTGGCCATGGAACGCGATCAGGCCCGATCCATATTTCTCCCAGATGTCGCACAGCTTGCGCACGATGTCGGAGTTGTAATGCATGCCCGCCGGCGGCATGATGCGCAGGGTGTGCATCTCCCTGGACGCCGGGAACCTGTCGGCCACCTCGGAGAAGCGCGGGATCACGCCGCCGCCGTAGCCGAGAACGGACACAGCGCCGCCCTTCCAATAGCCGGTCTTGGTCTCGTAGGAATATTCGAGCTGCCCGAGCAGGTCGTTCATGAAGGCCGAATAGGGCTTGTCCTTGGCGTCGCGCAAGCGCTTCAACCCGGTGACGAAGCTTGGCCACTTGCCGCCTTCAAGCTCATCCAGCATCGGCGTGGGATGAATCGGCGCCGATGCGTCGTTGTCTTCCGTACGAATGGAATCGTCCTGTGACATTTTTTACCTCCCACAAACGGCAATTATTTGCCGTCATGCTTGTTTATTCGGAGCCCATAGCAATAATGCTCTGAGCATTTGTTCGTGATTTGCAGAGTTTTACCACGAAACAACAAATGCAAATATGAGAATAAATATACATTTGGCTCGCGCCGCGCCGCAAATGAATAATTCTTGTGATATGGCGCAAAATATTTGCGCTGAAATTTGCCGCGACGTCCGCCCTTTTGACTTCCGGTGAACGGGTCGAAGAGATCAATGCGGCCGAAGGCATGGCCCGTTCGCGCCGGCCGTGGCGGCCAAGGACCGGAAGGCTTGATTTCCTTGCGTTTACGCAACCACACGGCGAAGCGCGGCTGCTATCGTCAAGGCCCCGATCCTTTCGACCTTGGGCGAGGCGCTCGAACGCCTGGCGAGACAGTGGGACTCGGATCGCGCCGCGTCGCGGAAATCGCGGCGGGACATCTCGCAAGGCGCGCGATTTCCGTCGCGGCCGGCGGTGCGCCGACGCTCTGTTTCAGAGCCGGGGGCGAGGGGGGCGAAGCCATGCGGCCGCCGGCAAATCCGTCGTCGGCCGAAGAGCCTCGCGCGCCTGGAATGGCGGATTGATGGAGGGCGAAGGCGCGATGGATGTTTCTCTGGCGCGGACTTTCCTGGCGGTCGTCTCGACGGGCAGCTTCGTGGCGGCGGCCGACAAGCTGAACATTACCCAGACCGCCGTCGGCGCCCGCATCAAGGCGCTCGAGGAACAACTCGGGCGACCTCTGTTCGTCCGCAACAAGGGCGGCGCGAAGCTCGCCGCCGCGGGCGAACGCTTTCTCAGGCATGCGACGATCATGGTGCAGTCCTGGGAAACGGCGCGCCAGCAGATCAAACTGCCGTCGGGCCGCGCCGAAGGCGTCAGCGTCGGGGCGGAGCTGAGCCTGTGGGAGCCGACGATGACCAACTGGCTCGTCTGGATGCATGGCCAGCGCCCGGATGTCGCCATTCACGTCGAAGTCGATTCCGCTCCGCGGCTGCTCGACGCCGTTCACGCCGGATCGCTCGATATCGCGGTGGTGCATAATCCGCCGCAGCAGCAGGATCTTGTCGTCGAACTCCTCTACGAGGAGAAACTGGTTCTCGTCACCACGGCGCGGGATGGCCAGCTTCACCCCGACGATTACATTCGCGTCGATTGGGGCCCCGCCTTCGCCGTCAATATCCGCGCCGCCGCCGCGACCCCTGTCGATGCGCCGCTTTCGTTCAATTTCGGGCCGCTGGCGCGGGCATACATGATGGCTGTCGGCGGAGCCGGTTATTTCCGGCTGCGGAGCGTTCAGGCGAATCTGGACGAAGGACGATTGCGCCGGGTGGCGGGCGCCCCCGAATTCGCGCATTCGATCTATATCGTCTACGCGGCGCGCCATGATCGCGAATTGATCGACGTGATCCGGTCGTCATTGCGCGACTCCTTCGCCGGCAAATGACAGCGCGGCGGCTCCGAAGAATCCGATTGCCGCTCCGGCGCGCGGCGCATAGGATCGTACCCTTGCCGCCGCCGTCCGACTGGCCTGGATGAGAATGAATCGCCGCGACAGGATCCATGATCTCGCCCTCTGTCGCGCCCGTGAGCGAGGGCTTGTCGCCGTGGCCATCCTGTTCAACCTTCTGGCGGCGGGCGCTGGGCGTCTCGGCGCGGGCCGGCGCCTCTCCCATGCTCGCTGAGGTCTCCGGCGGCCTTGTCGTCGTCCGCGACGGCGACGGCATGATCCTCCTCGACCACGACCGCGAACCGGGCGAAGACGGGACCGGCGGGGTTCATCGGGCGCTCTGTCCTTCCTGCCCGCCCTCGATGCGGGGCGCCGCCAGGGCGCCGGAGGCGATCGCCGCGGCGCCGTCGCCGATTTTCCGGCTTGTCGCCGCCCGTCGCTTGACCTCGTCCGCTGGCGAATGGCGCGCTCTCGCCTCGGGCGACCCCGGCGCGCGGCGCGCCGGCGTCGTTGCGGCCCCCCGTTTCGGATCGTTCGATCGAAGGCGCGGTCGCACATGCGACGTCCCTGCCGCTCGTCGGGCGGTCGTGACGGATGGTCCCGCCGAACCAGGAAATGACAGACCCGCGCGCGGGACGCGGGCGGAAAAGGAGAACCTCATGACGCTTCTACGCACATTCGCCGTCACGGGCCTGTTGCTGGCCGTCGCCGCCCCCGCCGCCGCCCAGACCGCGGCGATCCGCGTCGACCATCCGTGGTCGCGCGCCACGCCGGCCGGCGCGACCGCCGGCGCCGCCTATATGACCATCGAAAACGCCGGGAACGCGGAGGACCGGCTGACCGGCGTCTCTTCCGATGTCGCGGCGGCGACGGAGCTTCATGAGATGAAGATGGCGGACGGCGTCATGAAAATGCGGGCGGTCACGGAAGGCCTCGTCGTTCCCGCGCATGGCTCCGTCGCGCTCAAGCCGGGCGGCTATCATGTCATGCTGGTGGGGCTGAAGAAGCCGCTGAAAGCGGGCGAGACATTGGTCCTGACCCTCGATTTCGCCAAGGCCGGCAAGGTCGAAGTCTCGGCGCCGGTCATGGACATGACCTCGACCGGGCCGAAAATGGACCACATGAAAATGCACTGAGGCGCATAGGGCGACTTAGAGCGAAATCCGTTCACGCTGAATCGGGGATTTCGCTCTAACATTCTGTTTCTAACGCATAATGTTATCCAAAAAGTCTGCAACTTTTTGGGATTATGCTCTAAGACGCCCGTCTTTCGACCGGCTATGGTCGCCTCGGGGCGGGGCGCGCGGCGTTCCGAGCGCGCCCCTTTTTGCGAATTGTCAATCTTTGGGTCTAAACTGCGTCAGGCCCGGAGCCCGCCATGACCCGAAACAAGCCCGCCGACGCCGACGAATCCACGCAGCCGGACGAAAAGGGCGACGCATCCTCGGTCGCGCAGGCCCTCGGGGCCGTCCAGAAGGCGATGGAGGAGCTTGCTTCGCTGCTCGGCGCCGATCCAGAGGCGGCGGCGAAGGCGCTGAAAGACGCGGGCCGGGCGGCCTCGGACAATCTCGCCGAATTCGCCGGCGAGGCCCGCGACATCGGGCAGGCGGGACTTGAGGAGCTTTCGGACTCGGTGCGGCGCAATCCCTTGCCCTGGCTCGCGGCGGCGCTCGGTCTCGGCCTGATCGTGGGGCTGTGGCGCAATCGGGCGTCTCGGACATGAGCGGCGTCCTTTCCGCCCTCGGCCTGGAGACGACTGTGCTGTCGCGCCGTGTCCGGCTTTTCGCCCTCGGCGCGCTGGCGGGCGCGGTTCTGCTGCTGCTGTCCTTAAGCTTTTTCGCCTTTTCCGCCTATCTCGCGCTTCTGGCCCGTCTGGCGCCCTGGCTTGCCGCTTTTTGCGTCGGCGGCGGCGCGCTGATTCTCGGCGCGATCCTGCTTCTCGTCGCGGCCAGCGCGGCGCGGCGCGCGGCCGATCAGGTTCAGCTCGCGGTCAAAACCAGCATTCTGGTGCGGGCGGCGCCCGTCGCCGCGCGGCTCGCCATCCGCAGCCCGCGCCTGATCGCGGCGGCCGCCGCGCTTTTCGCGGCGGTCTTTGCGCTGATGCGCACCCTGGGCCCGCGTCCCGCAAACACGGAAAGTTAAACCGGCCTTCGCGAGAAGGCGCGGGCCAGGGCGCAAAATCCCTCGACATCGACCTCTTCCGCGCGCCTCGTCGGTTCGATCCCCGCTTCTTCCAGCAGCGGCGCGGGATCGCCGATTCCGGGCAGGCTTTTGAGCGCCTGGCGCAGCATCTTGCGCCGCTGGCCGAAGGCGGCAAGCGTCACCGCTTCGAGCGCCTTGACCTCGCAGGGGATCGGCGCCGGACGCGGGCGCAATTCGACCACGCTGGAGGTGATCCTGGGCGGCGGGGTGAAGGCGGACGGCGGCACGTCGAACAGGATTCGCGTCGCGCAGCGCCAGTTGGCCAGCACGCCGAGACGGCCGTAATCGGCGCGTTCGCGTGGGCTGGCCACGATCCTCTCCGCGACCTCGCGCTGGAACATCAGCACCAGCCGGTCATAGAAGGGCGGCCAGGGCTCGAGTGTGAGCCAGGTCGTCAGCAATGGCGTGGCGATGTTATAGGGCAGGTTGGCGCAGATGCGGATCGGGCCTTCCGTTGCGCGCTTGGCGACGAAGGCGGGGTAGTCCAGCGCCAAGGCGTCGCCGGCAAAAATTTCCAGGCGACCGGGAAAAGCGGCGGAAATCTCCTCCAGCGCCGCGAGGCAGCGCTCGTCGCGCTCCACCGCGATCACTTTTTTTGCGCCCTGCGCGAGCAAGGCGCGGGTCAGGCCGCCGGGTCCCGGGCCGATCTCCAGAATTGTCGCTTCATCCAGCGGGCCGGCGGCGCGGGCGATTTTTCCGGTGAGATTGAGGTCGAACAGAAAATTCTGGCCGAGCGATTTTTTCGCGTTCAAGCCGTGCCGGGCGACGACCTCGCGCAAGGGGGGAAGATCGGGCGGCAGACTGTCGTTCATGCGCGCGCGGCGCTCTTGCGCGCGCGAGCCATGCGCGCGGCGAGCGCAACCGCCTCGGCGAGGCTGGTGTCGCTGGCCCGGCCGGTTCCGGCGATCGCAAAAGCCGTGCCGTGGTCGGGCGAGGTGCGGATGAAGGGCAGGCCGAGGGTGACATTGACCCCGCTGTCGAAGGCCAGCGTCTTGATCGGGATCAGCGCCTGATCATGATAGGCGCAGATCGCGACATCATAGGTTTTCCGCGCCGCCGCGTGGAACATGGTGTCGGCGGGCAGGGGCCCGCGAACATCCAAACCGCGCGCGGAAAGGCGCGCGACCGCCGGCGCGATGATCTCGATGTCCTCGCGGCCGATGGCGCCGTCTTCGCCGGCATGGGGATTGAGGCCGGCGAAAACCAGCCTGGGGCGGGCAATGCCGAAATCGCGCCGGAAAGCCTCGGCGACGATCTCGCCGATTTCGACCAGATCGTCGGTCTTGAGCAAAGCGGGAACCTGCGCCAGAGGAACATGGATGGTCGCCGGAACCACCGCCAGTTCGCGCGACCACAGCAACATCACCGGCCGCGCCGGCCGCGTGTAAAGCTTGCGCGTCAACTCGCCCAGAAATTCGGTATGGCCGGGATGGGCGAAGCCGGCGCGGTAGAGCACGGATTTGGCGATCGGATTGGTGACGACGGCCGCCGCCCGGCCGGCATGGACGAATTCCACCGCGCGGGCGATCGATTCGATGGTCGCCACCGCGTCGCCGGGATCAGGGCGCCCAGGCTCGCCCCGGACGCGCGCGCGCAACGCGGCCACCGGCAAGGCGGAGGGAAAGATTTTTGCCGCCTCTTCCGGCGCGGCTTCGGCGATCTCGACCGCGAGTCCGAGCTGGCCGGCGCGGCGGCGCAGCAGATCTGGGTCGGCCAAAACGAAGAAAGGCGCGAACAAAGCCGCGCCCTGCTCGCGGGCGCGGCGGTAAAGCGCGAGGGTGATGTCGGGCCCGATCCCCGAAGGGTCGCCTTGAGTCAGGCAGAGGGGGAGCGGGCTTTCGCTCATTTTCCTGTTTTGACGATCACGGCATGGCTGCGCAGATCGGCATAAAGCTCCTGGGCCTGCTTTTCGACGATGCGTTGCAGGACCTTGTCCTGCGCCTCCTGGCGCCGCGCGTCGGTGGAGGCGGTCTTTCGCTCGCAGACGGCGATCGCGGCGATCCCGCTCGAATCCCGGCTCGGCTGCGTGAGATGGCCGACCGGCGTCTTGTCGAGCAGGGCCGACAATTGCTCGCCAAGTTGCGACGAGCTTCGGGTGACCGGGTCGCGGACGACAAAATCGCCGAGTTCGGCCGCGACTTTCGGACCCGTGTCGCAATTGGCGAATCGCCCGCGCAGGGCCTCCATCTTCTTGGCGCCCGCCTGAAGTCCCGCCACCCCCTGCGACGAAGGCACGATCAGCAGCACCTGACGAAGAGTGTAGGTTCTTTCCTGGGCGATCGATTTGTCGCGCGCGAGTTCGGCGTCCACGTCCGCGCTGCTCGCCTCGACGGCGCGGTTGCGTGCGCGCACATAAACATCGAAGGCCACATGGATGGAAAAGAAATTCTCGACATGCTTGGGATCGATATGGGCCGCCGCGATCCGCTGTTGAAGCTGCGTGTCGGTCGTATGGGCTTTCTCGGCGTAGTAATGAATGGCCGGACCCATCTGGGCCGTTGTGACGTGAATATTGAATTTGTTGATCTCGGTGGCCTTCACCCGAGATTCGATCAGGCTGTCCATCACCGCCGATGGCGACGACGGCAGGCCGATGGCGCGCAACAGCTTGGCGCGCTCCGCAAGATCGAAGCTCGTGACCGGATCGCCGTTGATGCTGGCGACAATCGCCTGGGCGCGCGCGCCCCGCGCCGGCGCAAGCGCCGTCATGACGAGAAGGCCGAGCGCGACCGCACGCGCCGGTCCGCCGAAATTTGTTCTGAACCGCAATGCCATGTTCCTGATCCGTGACAGCCTGTCCCTCGACGCCGCGCGCGCCGCCGACTTTTCTCATTTCCGAAAATTGCGGCGGCAATCCGATCGGCGCAACATGCTCTAACCGCATAAGGCTTGCCAGGGCAAGACGCCAGCGCCGGGCCGGCGCGCCGGGCCCGGCGACGCGCTCAATTGTAAGTGTAGTGGATGCCGTCCTGGACCTGGCTGGGCGTAAGCGTGATCGGGGCCCTGATCTGGCCCAGCGTACGGAGGTCGACGGTCACCATCAGGATCTGGTTGCGCATATAGGTCGGCGGATTCAAGAACACGTCCGAGATCGTGTTGTAGTAATTCAGCGTCACCTTCGCGCAATCGTCCGCATAGCCGGCGCCAAGGCCCCAGGTCGCGATGGAGTAGACCGGCTGGGGGGTGGGAAGGTAGGCGGGATAGTAGTAATGCCGGCTAAGGTCGAAATTGATGTTGCCTGAGACGAAATAATGTTCCGCGATGTCATATTTCGTCATGAACTGAAGGCCCTCGCGCCGATAGATATAGCCGATCAACGGCTGCTGCTCGTAATCCGCGAACTGGCCGCTGAAATCGATCGGGCCATATTTCGCGTGCGCGCTGACGTCCAACCGCGCCAATGCCCAGGTCGCCTCGTCAAATTGCGCCTTTGTGATGAAGCTGTAATTGCTGTTGGGCACATAGGAGACACGCGCCACATAATTGGACAGCGGCGTGTTCAGTCCCGATTGAAGCCCGATATTGGCCATATCCGGCGAATTGAAGGGATTCACGCCGGCGACCTGGGCGGATTGGCCGAAGAGGGCGTTGACATAGCCATGCTGGTCCATGTCCAGGGTGAACTGGGCGCCGTAATTGGCGCGCACGCCGGTCTCGAACCGGTCATAGCCCGAATATTTGTTCCATGCGAACAGGTTCGAATCGTCGAAAATGAGGCTTTGGGCGTCGAGATTGACCAGCAGGTTCGAGGTCGGGGCGTTGGGGCGCGCGATGATCTGGCCGATTGGCTCGATCACCAGGGAGCCGATCGGCAGGCGCGCCAGCAAGGGATAGCGCCATTCGAGGCCGACGCCCGGCGTGACCAT
>JAJYCZ010000053.1 GCA_021777915.1 Pseudomonadota bacterium
TCAGCCGGAACAGCGCGGCGTTGGCGGCGAGAACCGGGGCCAGGAACCAGAGCGGCAGGAACAGCAGGTCGAGGCGGCCGGGCTCGGCGTGGTGGTCGTAATGCAGCCGGCGTTGCAGGCGCAGGACCAAAGGACGCGACGACGGCGGCGCGTGGAAGGCGAAGCGATGCCAGCCATATTCGCTGGCATGGAACAGCAGCGCGCCCAGCACGATCCAGCCCGGGCCGAGCGCGGGTCCGCCCGCCATGGACCACGGAACCAGCGCCAGGACGCCGGCAATCAGGGCGCTGTTCGAACCATGACGCAGAAAGGCGAGCACCATCGCCGCGCCCTCACGCCGAATCGCGCAAAGGAGTCCGCCGGCGCCGCGGCCTTGCCGGCGCCGGCTGGTCCTGCCGCCGCGCGGCGGCCATGGCCGCCGGCTCGCGCGCAACTTTCGCCGCCGGGACCGGCGGCGGCGCGGCTTCCGCTTCGGCGGCTTTCGTCCGGGCCGGTCGTTTGCGCGGCTTCGCGGCGCGCTTGGTCTTGGCTTTGTCCCCGGGCGGCGCGGAAAACGCCTCGTCGCCCCATTCGTCCATCAGCACATGGTACAGGAGCTGTTCGAATTCCGGCTGGAAATATTTGACGATTTGGTCGGGGTCCGGCGTCAACGCGGCGTCGGTGATCAGGCCGAGCTGCACCTGATTGTTGAAGGACAGCAGTGAGACCCCCATGCCGATCTCGCCCGATTGCGGCACCCAGAACATGATCTGGTCGATCTCGGCGCCGCCGAGATAAAGCGGCGTCTGCGGCCCCGGCACATTGGTCATCACGGCGGTCGCGCGGCTGAGCAACAGGTCGAACAGCCGGTCCTGCACGAGTTTCGGGCCAAGCCCAAGCGCTTCGAGCAGGCCGAGCGTGACGATGGGCTCGTAGGATTTTTTCAGCGCCTTCATCCGCCGGCGCACCTCGGCGAGCCGCGCCAGCGGGTCGGCGATCCCCACCGGCAGTTCGACCGCGATAATGCCGAAATGATTGCCCAGTTCCCGGGCGCGTCCCGGCGGCCGCAGGTCGATCGGCACGAGGGCGCGCACTTCGACGCCGCGGGTCGGGTCGCCTTTTTCCGTGAGATAGCCGTTGATCGCGCCGGCGAAGGCGGCGAGCAGCATGTC
The DNA here is from genome assembly GCA_021777915.1 of Pseudomonadota bacterium. Classification (GTDB taxonomy): domain Bacteria; phylum Pseudomonadota; class Alphaproteobacteria; order Rhizobiales; family Beijerinckiaceae; genus Rhodoblastus. The sequence continues at coordinate 1,152 of JAJYCZ010000053.1, forward strand.
GTTGACCGTGCTGCCCAGCGCATGGCCGATCGCCTTGATCTCCGGCAGGGGGATCGTCGGGCTCCAGGCGACCCTCTTGTCTCCGGAAAGGGAACCCTTGAGCCGCGTCGGGCTGTCCATCGGCATCAGCAGGAGATAGGCCAGCTCCGCGGCGACATTGACGCCGCCGCTCAGCAGGCCGAGCGCCCGGCCCGGCCGCCGCGCCAGACCCAGGGCGCCGCCCAGCGCGCCCGTAAAAGTCCGCACGCCGCTTTCGACGGCCTCGACCAGCGGCGCGAGCATTTCCCAGGGCGGGCTGTAGGGGTCGCGTCGCTCCTCATCAGCCAATTCGACGCCGTGGAGCGGGGCGTCCCGCGCGTCGTCGGTCAGACCGAGCAGAACATGCATCAGCGCCGCGCCGTCGCCGATGGCGTGATGGATGCGCAGGACGACCGCGACGCCTTCGTCGTAACGCTCGACGACATGAATCTGCCAAAGCGGATGGGCCGTGTCGAGCGGACGCGTCGCGAGCTCGGCGACAAAGCGCTGCAGCTCCTCCTTGCCGGCCGCGCCCGGGAGCCGCGCGCGTCGGATGTGGCGTTCGATGTCGAAATGGGGATCGTCGCGCCAGCGCGGCGCCGAGGCTCCATTCTCGACCGTCTGGTGAAAACGGTCATAGGACAGCAGGCGCGCCGCCAGAGTGCGCTCGACGCGCTCCAGATCGACCGGCTCGCGCAGGACGATCACGCCGACAATGATCATCCGGTTCCTGGGCCGGTCCATCCTCAGCCAGGTGATGTCCACCGGCGCCATGCGTCCGCCCTCGGACATGCGCGTTTCCCCTCTCTCCGACGTCACTCCGCCCTAAAAAATCATATCCCTTTTGTTTGCGGGCGGAAGCGCTCCCACGCATTTTAGGCGTCCTTGCCTAACGCAGCGTGTTAATTTGCTTCGATGAGCGACAAGAACTCACTCAAGGATTTCGCGATGCGGCGTCTCGAGGCGCAGCTCGACGGCGTCGCGGGCGTCCGGGGCGTGGTGGAAAGCGACCCCGCCCTCGAGCAGACGCGGCGGAAATTGCGGGAATGGCAGGCGGCGCGGCTGGCGCGCACCCATGCCGATCTTGTCGCCAGTCCGAAATTCGGCGCCGCGGCGGCGTTCTTCCTGGCCGACCTTTATGGTCCCCACAACCCCGGTCATCGCGAGGCGGCGGTGCGCCGCGTCCTGCCCTTGATGAAGGCGACCCTGCCGGCGCCGGCGCTCGACACCATCGCCGACGCCATCGAGCTTGAAGCCTTGTCGGAATCGCTCGACGTGGCGATGGCTGCGCATCTGGGCAGGAATTCCGCCGCGATCGACGCGGGCGCCTATGGCGTCGCCTATCGCGGCGTCGGGCGGCTGGAGGACCGCAAGCGACAGATCGCGCTGATCGAACATCTAGGGTCTTCGCTGGAGCGCCTCACCCAGGCGCGTTTCGTCGGCGCGGCCTTGTCCGCCATGCGCAAGCCTGCCCGGATGGCGGGGTTCGGCGACCTGCAGGCCTTTCTGGAGCGCGGCTACGACGCCTTCCGGCGGATGGGCGGCGCGCGTGAATTCGTGGAGACGGTGACGGCGCGCGAGGCGGCGATCAGCGCGGCCCTGTTCGCCGGCGACGACCGCCCGCTCATGGCGGCCGGGGCGAGCGCCCAAGGCTGGGCGCTCGGGGGCTGATCGGGAGAGGGCGATGGACCGCTTCGATTATGTCATTGTCGGGGGCGGCTCGGCGGGCGCGACGCTTGCCGCGCGGCTGAGCGAGAATCCGGATGTTTCCGTCTGCCTGCTCGAAGCGGGGGGGCGCGGCGGCAGTCTGGTCGTGCGCATGCCCGCCGGCGCGGTGGCCTTGGTTCCGGGCCGCCCGAAAATCAACAATTGGGCGTTGTGGACGGTTCCGCAGCCGGGCCTGAAGGGCCGCCGCGGGTTCCAGCCGCGCGGGAAGGCGCTCGGCGGGTCCTCCGCCATCAACGCCATGCTTTATGTGCGCGGGCATCGGCGCGATTACGACCACTGGGCCGAACAGGGCTGCGAGGGCTGGTCGTGGGATGAGGTTCTTCCTTTTTTCCGCAAGGCGGAAAACAATGTTCGGGGCGAGGACGAAGTCCACGGCGGCTCGGGGCCGTTGCAGGTTTCCGACCAGCGGAGCCCGCGTCCGATCACCAAGGCCTTTCTCGAAGCGGCGAGCCGGCGGCGGTTTCGTCTCAGGCGCGATTTCAACGCCGGCGACAATGAAGGCTTCGGCCTGTACCAGGTGACGCAATTTCACGACGAAAAGCGCAGGGGCGAGCGCTGTTCGGCGGCGGCGGCCTATCTCCATCCCGTGATGGGCAAGCGCGCCAACCTGACGGTGATGACCGGAGCGCGCGCGACAAAAATCGTGTTCGAAGGCAAGCGCGCCATCGGCGTTCGCTATCGCCTCGGCGGTCGGGAGCGGCAGGTCGAAGCGGGGCGTGAAATCGCGCTGTGCGCCGGCGCCTTCGGCTCGCCGCAACTGCTGCAATTGTCCGGCGTGGGGCGCGCCGAAGACATCGGGCCTCATGGCGTCGCCATGGTCCATGAACTGCCCGGCGTGGGGCAGAATCTTCAGGATCACCTTGATTTCATCCTGGCGTGGAAAACCCGCGACAGGGACAATTTCGGCATCGGCCTCGGCGCGGCGGCGCGGCTTGTCCCGCACGCCCTGGCGTGGCGGCGCGACGGGAGCGGCATGCTGGCGACGCCCTTCGCCGAAGGCGCGGGCTTCCTCAAGACCGCGCCCGGCCTCGACCTGCCCGACGCGCAGTTGCATTTCGTCATCGGGATCGTCGACAACCACGCCCGCAAACTGCATTGGGGGCACGGCTTCTGCCTCCATGTCTGCGCGCTTTATCCTTATTCGCGCGGGCGCGTCTTTCTGGAAAGCGCCGATCCGCTCGCGCCGCCGGGGATCGATCCGCGCTTCCTGAGCGACCGCCGCGACCTCGAAACCCTGATCCGCGCCGCCAAAATCGCCCGCGACATCGTGATGACGCCGCCGCTGGCGCGCTATTGCGACCAGGAATTGTTCGGCGTCCGCGATGGGATGACCGACGCGGAGTGGGAAGACCACATCCGTTCGCGCGCCGATACCATCTACCATCCGATCGGAACCTGCCGGATGGGTGTGGACGACCTTGCCGTCGTGGACCCCCAGCTTCGCGTGCGGGGGCTGGAGGGATTGCGAATCGTCGACGCCTCGGTGATGCCGACTCTGATCGGCGGCAACACCAATGCGCCGACCATCATGATCGCGGAAAAAGCGGCGGATTTTATGGGCGCCGCACGATGACGCTTCTCCTTCGGGGGGGCGGCGATTTTGCTTGGCGGAACAATGCGGCGGCGTCGAGGTTGGGGCTTTTTCACGGCCGCGGCTTTCGCCTTGAGCCGAAAGTGTTGCGGACGCCGCCCGGACGGATATGCTTCGCTGCCTGACGCGCCGGCAGTGTCGCGGGGTCCGTTTGGAGTCCATGACCAATCCGGCTCGACGGCGAGGAAGAGGCGTGAGGGCTGTTCTTGATGAATATTCCGAAAATGACGGTTTCAGGGCGCGGCGGCGAGCTTTCCACGCAAGCGCCGGCCCTTCGACTTCTCGCCTGCGGCCCGGCGGGCGCCGGCAAATCCACTCTGGCCGGGCGCCTGCTTCAGGACCGCGGCGCCGCTGCGGTTGACCAGCTTGTGGCGGAGCAGGGCGACGCCGCCTTTCGGCCGTTCTCGACCGACAGGCGCTCATTCCTCATCGCCGACGCGCCAAGCGGCCCGCGGAATTTAAGCGATCTGGCGATGGCGGCCGCGAACTGCGATCTGGCCATCCTTCTGGTTGACGCCCGCGCCGGCCTGGTTGAACAGGCCCTGCGCGATCTGGCGATCGTCTCGATGCTCGGCGTCCGCCATGTCGTCCTGGCGGTCAACAAGATGGATCTGGTCGATTACAGCGAGACGGTGTTCAACGCGGTGGTCGCCGATTGCACCGACCGCGCCAGCGGCATGGGTTTCCGCACCCTTGCCGCCATTCCGATGTCGGCGCTGTCCGGCGTCGATGTCGCTTCGCCCTCGACCCGCATGCCGTGGCGTCATGGGCCGAGCCTGCTCGATTATCTCGAAACCGTCGAGATCGCCGATGACGCGGCCGAGGCGCCCCTGCGTTTCCCGATCGAGGGCGTCGATTCGTCCAACCCCGGGAGCCGGGGCTTCAGCGGCGTGGTGATGTCGGGACGGGTCAAGGCCGGCGAAGAAATCTGCGTCGCCGACAGCGGCAAGACCGCTCATGTCGCGCGCATTCTCGGCGCGCGGGGCGATGTCGACAGCGCCAGGGCCCATGAGGCGGTCACGCTCGTCTTCGACGCGAAGGTCGAGGCCGCGCGCGGCGACATGATCTGCCATGTCGCCGACCGGCCGGCGGTCGTCGAGCAATTCGCCGCCCACCTTTTGTGGATGGGAGAGGAAAAGCTGCTGCCCGGCCGCTCCTATCTCATGGTCATGAACGGCCGGACGGTTCAGGCGAGCGTCACCGAGATCAAATACCGGCTGAATGTCGAGAGCCACCAGCAGATGGCGGCCAAGACGCTGCAGGCCGATGAGATCGGATTCTGCAACCTCGCCGCCGCGCAGCCTCTGTCGATCGACCCTTTCGAACATTTCCGCAAGACCGGCGCCTTTCAGCTGCTCGACCGCGCGACCAACGCCGTGGTGGCGATCGGGACGATCGCCTTCCCGCTGCGGCGCGCGAGCAATGTCCATCTTCAGGCGATGAGCGTGACCAAGGAGGTCCGCGCCGGGCTGAAAGGCCAGAAGCCCGCGGTGCTGTGGTTCACCGGCCTGTCCGGTTCGGGCAAGTCGACCATCGCCAATCTGGTGGAAATCAGGCTCGCCGGCCAGAACGCCCATACCATCGCGCTCGACGGCGACAATCTCCGCCATGGCCTCAACCGCGACCTTGGCTTCACCGACGCCGATCGCGTCGAGAACATCCGCCGCGTCGGCGAGGTGTCGAAGCTGATGGCGGACGCCGGGCTGATCGTGCTGTGTTCCTTCATCTCGCCCTTCGAGGCCGAGCGCCGCATGGTGCGCGAATTGCTCGGCCCCGGCGAATTCGTCGAAGTTTTCTGCGATACGCCACTGGAGACCTGCATCCAGCGCGACCGCAAGGGGCTCTACAAACGGGCGCTCGCCGGCGAAATCAAGAATTTCACCGGCGTGACCCAGCCCTATGAGCGGCCGGACAATGCGGAAATCGTGCTGACGCTGGACGACGGGCCGGCAGAGGCCATGGCCGACCGCATCGTCGCATATTTGCGCGCCAGCGGGATCGTCGCCTCCGCCTGAACGCGGCGAATCTGTTACTCTGTCATTGGTGAAGCGCTCGCTCTCGCGTGCGCCAACCGCTCGCGCAGAAAGTCGGCCAGCGCAGGATGGACGACCTTAAAACTTTCTCGGCGCCTTACGCGCCGCCCGACGAGGACTTCGCGCGAGCGTGGCTCGCGGCGCCGGCGCGCGACGATTTTCGCGCCGGGGAGGCGGCGCTGGCGGCAAAATTGATGGACGCGATCCGCGCCCGTCCGCCGGGCGTCGGCGGGGTCGAGGATTTCCTGCGCGAATTCAAACTGTCCTCGCGCGAGGGCCTCGCCATCATGGCGCTCGCCGAGGCTCTCGTGCGCGCGCCGGACAATCCGACCGCCGATCTGCTGCTGGCGGACAAGCTCGCGGCCGGCGATTTCGAACATCACGCGCTCCATTCCGACGCGCCGCTGATCCAGGCCTGCGCCTATGCCTTAGGACTCTCGGCGCGGCTGGTCGAGGCGGAATTTTCGCCGCGCCGGGCCGTCGCCGGCCTCGCGCGGCGCCTCGGCGTTCCGGCCCTGCGCGGCGCCGCGCGCCAGGCCCTGCGCCTGCTCGGCGGCCATTTCGTCTTCGGGGAAACGATCGAGGCCGCGCTTTTTCGCGCGCAAACGCCCAGCAGCCGGCGCGATCTCCATTCCTTCGATATGTTGGGCGAAGGCGCGCGCACGGCGCGGGAGGCGGCGCGCCATTTCGACGCCTATGCGCGGGCGATCCAAGCGATCGGCGCGGCGGCGCAAGGCGAGGGGCCGGCGCAACGGCCAGGGATTTCGGTAAAACTCTCGGCGCTTCATCCGCGCTACGAGGCGATTTCCGCACCAAGAGTTCGCGCCGAACTCGTCCCCCGGCTGCTGGACCTGGCGCGTCTCGCCAAAGACCGCGACATCGGCCTGACGATCGACGCCGAGGAAGCGGACAGGCTTGAACTGTCGCTCGACATTTTCGCCCGCGTTCTCGCGGAGCCTTCTCTCGGCGGCTGGGAGGGTTTCGGCTTGGCGATCCAGGCCTATCAGAGACGGGCCGGCGCGGTGATCGATCATGTCGCCGAACTGGCGCGGGAAAAGAGCCGCCGCGTCACGGCGCGGCTGGTCAAGGGCGCCTATTGGGACAGCGAGATCAAGCGCGCCCAGGAGCGCGGGCTGGCCGATTATCCGGTCTTCACCCGCAAGGCGATGACCGACGTCAATTATCTCGCCTGCGCCGAGCGTCTGCTAACGGAAGATTCGATTTTTGCGCAATTCGCCACCCACAACGCCTTGACGGCGGCGTCCATCGTCGTGCGCGGAAAAGGCCGGGGCGGTTATGAATTCCAGCGCCTGCACGGCATGGGCGAGGCGCTGCACGAAACGTTGCGCGCGCAGTCCGGCGTCGCCTGCCGGGTCTACGCGCCGGTCGGGCCGCATCGCGACCTGCTCGCCTATCTGGTGCGGCGGCTGATCGAGAACGGCGCCAACGCCTCCTTCGTCGCCCGCGCCGCCGAGCCGGATGTTCCGGCGGAAGACCTTTTGGCCGACCCGCTGGAAAGCCTGCGGCGCTCGGGCCGTTTCCGTCACGTCCGCCTGCCGTTGCCGCGCGATCTTTACGCGCCGGAGCGCAAAAATTCGACCGGGGTCGAATTCGGCTGCGGCGCGGCGCTCGAAGCTTTGCTGGCGGAAATCGCCCCTCATCGCGGCGTTTCCGGCGGCGCCCTTCCCGCGCCGATCTCCGCCGATGCGGCTCTCGGCAGGGCGGAAACGGCTTTTCCCGCCTGGAGCGCGACCTCGGTTCGCCAGCGCGTGGAAATTCTCCTGCGCGTCGCCGACCTGTTCGAAACACAGCGCGGCCGGCTGATCGCTCTGTTGCAGGAGGAAGGCAGGAAGACGCTCGACGATTGCCTCGCCGAAGTGCGGGAGGCGGCCGATCTCTGCCGCTATTACGCCGCCGAGGCGCGGAAAATCTGTGCCGGCGAAACGCTGCCCGGCGTCACCGGCGAAGAGAATTTTTTAGGCCGCCATGGGCGGGGCGTTTTTGTCTGCATTTCCCCGTGGAATTTTCCCCTCGCCATTTTTTCCGGCCAGGTCGCGGCGGCGCTCGCGGCGGGAAATTGCGTCGTCGCCAAGCCAGCGGAACAGACCCCGCGCATCGCGCTCGCCGCGACGGAAATTTTCGCGGCGGCGGGATTGCCCGAGGACGCGCTGGTCTGCGCGCCCGGCGATGGCGCCCTTGGCGCCGAAATGGTCGCCGATCCGCGCGCGGCGGGCGTCGCCTTCACCGGCTCGGTCGAGACGGCGCAAAACATCCAGCGCGCTTTGGCCGCGCGCGGCGGCCCCATCGTCCCGCTGATCGCCGAGACCGGCGGCGTCAACGCCATGGTGGTCGATTCGACCGCTCTTCTCGAACAGGTCACGGATGACGCTCTCGCCTCGGCCTTCCGCTCCACCGGCCAGCGCTGCTCGGCTCTGCGCCTGCTCTGCCTGCAGGACGATATTTTCGCGCCCGCGCTCGACATGCTGATCGGCGCGGCGGCCGAATTGCGCATCGGCGAACCGTGCGATGTCGCCACTCATGTCGGCCCGGTGATAGATGCGGAAGCGAAAACGGCGCTCGACGCCTACATCGCGGCCCGCGCCGCGGAGGGCCGCGTGCTTTACGCCGGCGCGGCGCCCGAAAATGGCGATTTCGTCGCGCCCCACATCATCCGGCTCGACTCCCCGCGCGACCTGACCCGCGAAATCTTCGGCCCGGTCCTGCATGTCGCGACCTGGCGCGGAAAAGAATTTTCCGAGCTGATCGACGAGATCGCCGCCTCGGGCTATGGGCTGACGCTCGGCCTGCACAGCCGGATCGAAGCGCGGATCGCGGAACTGGCGCGCAAGGCGCCCGCCGGGAATATCTATGTCAATCGCAACATGATCGGGGCGGTGGTGGGCAGCCAGCCTTTCGGCGGCTTCGGGCTCAGCGGAACCGGCCCCAAGGCGGGCGGCCCGGATTATCTGCGCCGTTTCTATCGCGAAGCGACGCTGACCGTGAACCGCGCCTCGCTCGGCGGCGACGCGGGCCTGCTGGCGCAGGAGGATTGATCTATTCGGCGCCCCAACCGTGTTCGGTCACATATTTATAGGGGTAATCCGGCTCGACATAGCCCTTGCGGCCGTCGCGCTTGGGCAGTTTCACTTTTTCGCGCGGCAGGTCCTCGTAAGGGATATGGCGCAGCAAATGCGAGATCAGGTTGAGCCGCGCCCGTTTCTTTTCATCGGAGCGCAGGACATACCAGGGCGCCCAGGACGTGTCGGTTGCGGCGAACATGGCGTCGCGCGCCCGCGAATAATCGTACCACTTGCTGAAGCTCTTCAGGTCCATCGGCGACAGCTTCCAGATCTTGCGGCCGTCGTCGATGCGCGCGGCGAGGCGGCGCTCCTGCTCCTCCATGCTGACTTCAAGCCAATATTTGAGCAGGATGATGCCGGATTCGATCATCGCCCTTTCGACCGCCGGAGCCATCAACAGGAAACGCTGGACCTGCTCCTCGGTGGCGAAGCCCATGACCCGTTCGACGCCGGGGCGATTGTACCAGGAGCGGTCGAAGATCACGATCTCGCCGGCGGCGGGAAAGTGCTCGATATAGCGCTGGATATACATCTGCGATTTCTGGCGCTCGGTCGGCGACGGCAAGGCGGCGACCCGGAAAACGCGCGGGCTGACGCGTTCGGTGATCGCCTTGATGCAGCCGCCCTTGCCGGCGCCGTCGCGGCCCTCGAAGACGACGCAGACTTTCAGGCCCTTGGCGACCACCCATCGCTGGAGCTTCACCAGCTCGACATGGAGTTTCGCCAATTCCTTTTCGTAGAGTCCGGTCTTCAGCTTGCCTTGGGTGTCGACCGGCGCTTTTTCTTCCCGTTGGCTCTTGTGTTTCTTGGCCATTTCCGCCCCCGCGCAAAGCCCGATCGTGAACTTTCTCAGCATAGCACAGCTCGCGCCGATCGAACATCGTCCGACCCGCTTGCCGTGCGCTTCGGACGCCCGCATCATGTCCATGCGCGCGTCCGAGTCTCGCGCGCCCGCGCGGGGAAATCCATGAGCCTGCTGCTCGACAATCCACTGGGGCTGTTCGCCCTTTCCCTGCCCGGCCTGTGGCTGGTCGCCTTCGCCGGTTATTTCGCCCAGAGAATCTGGCGGCCATTGCGGCGCGAGGAGCAGGACGAGTTCAAGACCGTCCAGGGCGCCACGCTGACCTTGCTCGCCCTGATCGTCGGCTTCACCTTCGCCATGTCGGTCAGCCGCTACGATCAGCGCAAGACTCTCGAAGAATCCGAGGCCAATGCGATCGGGACCGAACTGGTCCGCGCCCAGCTGTTGCCTCCAGCGAGCAGGGCGGCGCTGGAAAAGGCGCTGCGCGCCTATCTGGATCTCCGCATCGCCTTCTATTCCGGCGCCGAGACGATGGCGAAGGACGAGGCGAAACGCCAATCGGACATCTGGGCGATCGTGCGCGACGCCGCGGCGGCGCAGCCGACGCCTATCGTCGCTTTGGCGGTGGCCGGCGCCAATGATGTGCTCAACGCCCAGGGCTATGCCGCCGCCGCCTGGGCCAACCGCATCCCCGAGCCCGCCTGGCAATTGATGGCTTTGATCGCCGCCGTCTGCAGCGGCCTGCTCGGTTTCGGCGGCCAGCGATTCAACGCCTTTCTTCTTCTTCTCGTCCCGGCCACGATCTCCGTCTCCTTCCTGCTGATCGCCGAAATCGACAGCCCGCGCAGCGGGCTCATCCGCGTCGAGCCCGCCAATCTCATCGCCATTGCGCAAGGCCTTAAATAGCGCGAATGCGGACTAGGCGCCGTAAGCGCATTTTGCAATTATGCCGCGTCCTTTCGCGGGTGCGAAATGGCGGCCGGGGTTCCGGCGCGGCGCGCCCGTTCATGTCGGAAAAGCAGGAGCCCGCAGGATGAAGCCCGGGAAATTCGCAACGCTGGTCATCGCCGCCATGTCCTTCGCCGCAATGTCCCTCGCTTTCGGCGCGCGGCAGGCGGCCGCCGCTCAATGCGGCTCGTCGGGCGCGCGCTATGAAGCCTGGAAGCAGGAATTCGCCCAGGAAGCCCGGGCCAATGGCATCGGCGAGCGCGGGATTTCCGCCCTGATGGGCGCCCATTACAACCAGCCGACGATCAACGCCGACCGCGGCCTGAAGAGCTTCCATCTGTCGCTCGACGCCTTCATGGCCAAGCGCGGCGGCTCGATCATCGCCTCGCGCGGGCGCAAGCTGAAACAGTCCAACGCCGGCCTTTTCGCGGAAATCGAGCAGCGCTACGGCGTGCCGGCGGGCCCGCTGATCGCGATCTGGGGCATGGAGACGGGCTTTGGCTCGCAACGCGGCAACCAGAACATGATCTCGGCGGTTTCGACGCTCGCCTATGACTGCCGCCGGCCGGCCTTGTTCACCGATCAGCTCTACGCCGCCCTGAAACTGATCGATCGCGGCACGTTTTCCGCCGGCACGGTTTCGTCGATGCATGGCGAGGTCGGCCAGACCCAGTTCATGCCCAAGACGGTGCTGGAATATGGCGTCGGCAATCTCGAAACGTCGTCCGGCGCGCTGATGTCCACCGCCAATTACCTGAAAGCCCATGGCTGGCAACGCGGCGCCGGCTACCAGCCCGGCGAACCCAATTTCGCCGCGATCGAAGCCTGGAACAGCGCCACGGTCTATCAGCAGGCGATCGCGATCATCGGCGCCAGGATCGATGGCGGCGGCAACTGAGCTTTGGTTCTCACAGCCCGCGCGCCCAGGCGGGGCGCAGCGGCGCGCTGTCGGGCGCCGCCAGCGCTGCGCGCAACTGTTCGAGCAGGCGCGCCTTGTCGGCGCCGAGCACGCCCTTGAGCACCAGCCAGTTGGAGGCATGGTCGCTGCGGAAGATGGTGCGTTTCAGGTCGAGGGCGGAAATGAATCGCTCCATTTCCTTGATCAGACCCATGATGTCGAGCGGTGCGTAATCGGGGAAATTGGCGCGGAAACGGTCTTCGCCCATCGGAAAACTGACCACGAGACTCGCCAGGAATTCGGGCTGGGCGGCGTTCATCAGCCGGGCGGAATTGGTAGCATGCTGCGCGCTGAGCGCCGCGCCGCCGAGGCCGTTGAGGATCATCACCGAACGCCTGATCCCCGCCTCGCGCAGTTTTTCCAGCGCTTCGAGCGTCGAGGAAAAAGTCTCGCCCTTGTTGACGTGGCCCAGCACTTCGTCGTCGCCCGATTCCGCGCCGACATAGACGAGCGAAAGTCCCAGGGCGGCCAGTTCCTTCAGTTCCTCGACCGATTTTTTCGCGACATTGCGCGGCAGGCAATAGGACGACACCCGCCGCGCCTTGGGCCATTCGCGGCGGATCGCGGTCAAGGCCGCGACCAGGCGCCGGGTCGAAAGCGTCAGCGCGTCGCCGTCGGCGAGAAAGACCTGCCGCACCCGATCGCCGAAAACTTCGCCGCAGCGCCGGATGGTCTCCAGAATTTCGGTTTCGTCGCGCGGGCGGAATTTCTTTTGCGGCGCCGTGTACATTTCGCAGAAGGTGCAGCGGTTCCATGAACAGCCGTCTGTCAGGGGCAGAATAAGAGCTTCGGCTTCGCTCGGCGGGCGATAGACGGGCTCGACATAGCGGATGGGAAAATCGTCCATGACTTGTTCCGGTCGTTTCGCTTAAAATCAGCCCGGTCCGCGTCCTTTTAGAAACCGGCCTTCTGCATCGTCTCATGCACGCGGGTCTGGAGCAGGCTGTCGTCGCCCTTGACCAGCGCCTCGGCGTTTTTCGCCACCGCCTCGCACAGCGCCTCGACCCATGGCTTGTCCGCCTTGGCGAAATCGCTCAGCACGAAGGAATGGACCAGAGCCTTGTCGCCGGGATGGCCGATGCCGAGGCGCACCCGGCGATAGGCGCCGCCCATATGGGCGGTGATCGAGCGCAGGCCATTGTGGCCGGCGTCGCCGCCGCCGCGCTTGATCCGCAGTTTTCCCGGCGCGAGGTCGAGTTCGTCGTGGAGCACGACAATGTCCTCGACCGGGATCTTGTGGAAGCGGGCGGCTTCCGCCACGGCGCGGCCGCTCTCGTTCATGTAGGTTTCGGGTTTGAGCAGCAGCGCGCGGTCAGAACCGATCCGCGCCTCGCTCGCCTCGCCCTGGAATTTTCTGCGGAAGGGCGCGGCGCCGAAGGCGCGCGCGATGGCGTCGAGCGCCATGAAGCCGATATTGTGCCGGTTGCCGGCATAGCTTTTTCCGGGATTGCCCAAACCGACCAAGAGCAGCATGAAAAAGCGTCCGAAATGAAACCGCCCGCTTTTTGAGCGGGCGGCGAAGTTTGGCAAAAGGCGAGCTTACTTCTTGCCGCCCTTGGCCGGAGCGGCCGCCGCAGCCGCCGCGGCGGCTTCCTCGGCCGCCGCCGCCGCGCCGCCGGCGGGCGGCGAGATCGAGGCGATGGTGAAGTTCGACTTGTTCACCGGCGCGCAATTGGCCGGGAGGGCCACCGACTCGATGTGGACCGAATCGTTGAAATCGAGGCCGGTGAGATCGACGGTGACGGAGTCCGGGATATTGTCGGCCGGAACCATCATGTCCACGTTGTGCAGCACCACATTGATCGAGCCGCCGCGCTTGAGGCCGGGCGACGCTTCGTGATTGCTGAAATGGACCGGCACGGCGACCTTGAGCTTGGCGCCCGCCTTGAGGCGCAGGAAATCGACATGCATCGGCGTGTCGCGCACGACGTCGAGCTGGTAGTCGCGCGGAATGGCGCGCTCCTTCCTGCCGTCGATGTCGATCTCGAAGATCGTGGTGAGGAAGTGGCCCGCGTAGATCAGCTTGTGAATTTCGCGGTAGGCGAGCGAAATCGGCGTCGCCGCTTCGCCGCCGCCATAGATGACGGCTGGAACTTTGCCTTCACGACGAACGCTGCGGGCGGCCCCCTTGCCGGTCCCGCTGCGAACCGTGGCGGCGAGGGTCTTGATCTCGGCCATGGGTTCTATCCTTTATCAACAAAACGCGCCCACGCCTCCAGGGGTGTCGGAAACGGGCGCGAAGCCGGGCTTATAAAAGCGGCGCGCCGCAAAGGCAAGGCGGCTTCCTCGCGCGGCCGGCTCTGATATGATCGGTTTCGCCCACCGCGCGATCCGCCGCCGGATTGGCGATCAGTCGATTCTTGAGGGGAAGCCGCCTTGGACCATGACAGCCTGACTGCCCGTCATTACGGCCATAGCGCGCTGGAGCAGGCGATTTTTTCCGCGCTGGCGGCCTCGGGCAAGGATCTGTCGGCGCTTTCTCCCGACGACCTGGCGTCGGTGGACGAATTCCATATCGGCGGGCGGCAGGCGACGCGCGATCTCGCGGCGCAGGCGGGGTTCGCGCCGGGGTCGCGCCTGCTCGACATCGGCTGCGGCCTCGGCGGGGCCTCGCGTTTTTTCGCGCGCGAAGGCGGATGCCGGGTGACGGGAATCGATGTGACCGAGGATTACGTCCGGGTCGCGCGCGAACTTTCCGCGCGCGTCGGCTTGGGGGGCCAAGTGAGCCATGAGGTCGCCAGCGCCCTTGCGCTCCCCTTCGCGCCCGCAACATTCGACGGCGCGACCATGTTCCATGTCGGCATGAACATTGCCGACAAGCGCCAGGCCTTTTCCGAAGCGCGCCGTGTGCTGAAAGACGGCGGCGTTTTCGCCATTTACGACGTGATGGGCGAGACGGAGGGGCTCGACTTTCCGGTTCCCTGGGCGTCGAGCGCCGCGACGAGCTTCGTCGCCGGCGCCGCGACCTATCGGCGGCTCTTGTCCGAGGCCGGTTTCGTCGTGGAGAAGGAGAGAAGCCGGGCCGAAGTCGCGCTCGACTTTTTCCGAAAGATTCAAGCGCGCGCGGCGGCTGGCGGGCCGCCGCCGCTCGGCCTCCACATTCTGATGGGCGCAACGACGCCGCAAAAGGTCGCCAATACGATCGCCGGGCTCACGCGCGGCCTGATCGCCCCGACCGAGATGATCGCCCGCGCGCGTTGACGGAGGCTCGCGCGGGCGGGCGCCTCGGGGCTCGCGGCCTTCGCCGATGAATTGACGTCCTCCCGCGCATGATCCTATCGTCGAGACGATGTTCGCCCTCCGCCTGCTGCTTGCGCTTGCCGTCCTGGCCCTCGCCGCGCCGCTTCGGGCGGAGCCTTGGCCCGTCGCGCGCCATGGCAGACACCATGAGCCGCATCGGGCGTTTCACCATCATGGCCGTTTTCACCGCGGTTTTTTCTTCCCCCCGCCGTACCAGCCGTTTCCTCTGGTCTCTCCCGAGCCTTACAGCCCTCCATCCCCAGGCCTCGAAATCTCACCGCCCGCGCGACACAAGGGCGGGCGGGGGGCGCCGGCTCGTCTGTTGCCCTTCGCGCTTCCGCTGGCCCTCCCTCAGGGCATGGCGATCACGGTGCGAAAAGAATTGCATGAAGGCGGCGAAGGAGGCGTCAGATCGTCGCCGCTGATCGAGCGGCCGGTCCAGGCGGCGGCGCAGCTGGCCGCCTGCTGGTCGCCGCCCCTTCCGCCTGAAGGGGAGACCGTCGAGGCGACGATCCGCTTTTCCTTCAACCGTCGCGGAACCATCATCGGCGGCGCGCCGAGAGTCACTTACGTCAAGGCGGGCTCCGGCCAATCCGCCGAAGAGGTGCGCGCCTCGATTCTCGCCGCCGTGCGCGATTGCACGCCGCTGCGCTTTTCGGACTCGATGGCGGAAAGCGCGCCCGGCTATCCCCTCTCGATCCGCTTCATCGGGCAAAGAGCGGAGGAAAACGGGGGCCGAAAATGACTTGTTCTCACGCCGCCACGGGCTGGCGCGCGTAAAGGCCGAAGGCGGCGATGATCATATAGCACAGCGCCGGCAGGGCGAGCGCGACCGACAGGCTCCCCGAGAGATCGGCGATGCGGCCGGTCAGCGGCGGGATCACCGCGCCGCCGACGATCGCCACGCACAAGATTCCCGATCCTTCCGCCGCCCGCGTCCCCAGTCCCTCGCTCGCCAGGCTGAAGATCGTGGGGAACATGATCGAATTCATCAGGCCGATGGCGAGCAGGCTGTAGGCGGCGAGCGCCCCGGCCGCATTGGCGGAGATCAGGATCAGCGCCACGGCGCCGAGCGCGTTGAAGGCCAAAACCTTGCCGGGGCTGGTCAGCCGCAGGACGCCCGAGCCGACGAAGCGGCCAGCCAGCGCGCCGCCCCAATAAAGCGGAATGAGCTTTCCCGCCGATTGTTCGTCGAGGCCGAGCACCTGGCTCTGTTCCAGATAAAGCACGATCAGCGAGCCGATGGCCACTTCCGCCCCGACATAAAGGAAGATCGCCGACGCTCCGAAGGCGAAGCGCGCCCGCTTCAGGAGGTCGAAGCCGGAGAAGACCGAGGCGCCGTCGTGGCTTTCGCCCTTGAGACGATTGCGATGGAGCCAGACCGCGCCGGCAATGATCGCAAGCGCCGCCGCGAGACCGAGATAGGATTGCGCCACGGCATGCGTTTCGGCGGCGCGGTAGGCGTCGAGCGCGGGGCCGGATAGTTGCGCGGCGTTTGCATGAGCGAGGCGCCCGAGAATGATGATCGCGCCGAAATATGGAAAAACGGTCGTGCCAAGGGAATTGAAGGCTTGCGCGAAGGTCAACCGGCTATGCGCGGTCGACGGCGGGCCGAGCAAGGAAATCAAGGGATTGGCCACCACCTGGACGATGGTGATGGCGCTCGCCAGCACGAACAGGGCGCCGAGGAACAGGCCGAACCGGGGAAAGGCCGAGACGGGGACGAACAACAGGCAGCCGAGCATCATCAGCAGCAGCCCGACCACGGCGCCGCGCATATAGCCAAGCCGCCGCACCAAAGCGGCGGCCGGCAGTGAAATGGTGAAATAAGCGGCGAAAAAGGCCGACTGGACCAGCATGGCCTGCATGTGGTCGAGCGAAAACAGCTCTTTCAGCTTCGGGATGATCACGTCGTTGAGGCTGGTGATCCCGCCAAAAATGAAGAACAGGGCCATGACGAAAACGCGCAGTTCGGGCGCGTCGACCGCTGTGATCGCGTCGGCGGCGGAAGCATTGCTTTTCATGACATTCGAGGACATGCGAGTCATCGCCTGGGGAAAGAGGGAAACCGCGTAACCGTTCAGGTCAGGGAAAAGCTGGCCTTCTGGCCGCCGATGGCCGAGGGCGCGATCCACACGTCGAAAAGGCCGTCGTCGGCGCGCATCGAAAGATCGGGATGGACATAGGCGAGATCGGACGGGCGCAATTCGAAAACAACCTCCTTCGTCTCGCCCGGCCCGAGCGCGACATGCCGGATTCCCTTGAGCTGACGAACCGGCTGGGTGATCGCGGCGACGCGCCGATGGATATAGAGTTGCGCGACTTCATGGGCGGCGCGGCGCCCCTTGTTGACGATCCGCGCCGAAATTTTCAGCACGCCGTCGCGGGTGAGGCGCGGCGCGTCGATTGTTGTCTCGCCATAGTCGATGGCCGAATAGGTCAGGCCGTGACCGAAAGCGTAAAGCGGTTCGTTGGTCACGTCGCGATAATGCGCCACGAAGCGCTCGTGGGGGTCAACCTGCGGGCGGCCGGTCGCGCGATGATCGTAATAAAACGGCTCCTGTCCGGGCGCCTGGGGGAAGCTCACCGGCAGGCGTGCTTGCGGCGCGTGATCGCCGAACAGGAGGTCGGCGAGGGCGTGGCCGGATTCCGAGCCCAGGAACCAGGAACACAGGAGCGCCGGCGCGTCGCGCACGGCGCCTCGCAGCGCCAGCGCCCGGCCATGTTTGAGAATCACCACCATCGGCTTGCCGGTCGCGGCGACCGCTTGAGCCAATTCCTGTTGCGGGGGCGGAATGACAATGGAGCTGGTCGAGGCGCCTTCGTCCGACATTTCGCCGGTTTCGCCGAGGAAAAGCACGGCGACGTCGGCTTCCCGCGCCGCCTTGACGGCGGCCTCGATTCCGCCGGAAATGGCGCTTTCGGCCGCGCTGCCCGGCGTGAAGGCGCAGCGGGCGCCGCGGGAGAGCGCCGCGCGCACGCCTTCTTCCAGCGACACGGCAAGCTCGGGCTCGCTTCCCAGCGAGGAATAGCCGAGCGACTGCGCCTTGCTCGACACGAAGGGGCCGATGAAGGCGAAGGATTTTCCGGCTTTCGGCAGCGGCAGCAGGTTGTTGTCATTTTTCAGCAGCACGATCGACTTGCGCGCCGCCTCGCGGGCCAACGCGATTGTTTCCGGTCGGCGCATGGCGTTCGCCGCGCGGCCGGGGTCGAGCGCCTTATAAGGGTTTTCGAACAGGCCGATCACCTTTTTCAGGCGCAGCATGCGGCGCACGGAGTCGTCCACGGCCGCCTCGGCGAGGCGGCCGCTCCTGACCAGCGCTGGAATATGGTCGCAATAGATTTTGTCGCCCAGAGAGACGTCGCAACCCGCGCTCAGCGCCTTGAGCGCGGCGTCTTCCTCGTCCGTCGCGTAGCCATGGGCGATCAGCTCGCGCACCGACTGGAAATCGGAGACGACCAGACCGGGGAAACGCCATTCGTCGCGCAGGATTTCGGTGAGCAGATGGCGGTTTGCGGTGCTGGGAACGCCGTCAAAATCGTTGAAGGCGGCCATGGTGGTCAGGGCGCCGGCCGCGAAAGCCGCCTTGAACGGCGGCAGATGAACCTGTCGCAAGGCGATTTCGGAAATGTCGGCGGTATTGTAATCCATCCCGCCCTCGACGGCGCCATAGCCGGCGAAATGCTTGGGACAGGCGAGCATGGAATCTTCGGCGCGCAGGTCTTCGCCCTGGAAGCCCCGGACCCGCGCGGCGGCGATTTGAGCATCGAGCCAGGGATCCTCGCCGGCGCCTCCCATCACCCGGCCCCAGCGCTCGTCGCGGGCGACATCCACCGCCGGGGCGAAGGTCCAGTGCAGTCCGACGGCAGCGGCCTCCTCGGCGGAAGCGCGGGCGGTCCGCCTGCATAATTCAGGATCGAAGCTTGCCGCCTCCGCGACCGGGACGGGAAAGGTCGTCTTGACTCCGTGGATCACGTCGGCGGCGAAAATCAGAGGGATGCGCAGGGGCGAGTTTTCAACCGCGATCCTTTGCAGCTCACGATTGAAGACGGGATCGAAGCCATTGAAGAAACCCGACGCCAGGCTGCGGCTGACGAGGGCCCGGGCCTCGTCGCGCGTCGCCGGCTCGTGCGATCTCCGCGGGTTGTCCTTGGCCGAAGCGCCGGGGCTTCTGAAGATCGAAAGCTGGCCGGCTTTCTCCTCCAGCGTCATGCGCCGCAGCAGATCCTCGATCTGCGGATCCGGGGCTTGCGGCCGCGTCTCGGCCACGGCGCGCGCCACCGTCGCCAGCGCGACCGAGCCGGCGAGAAAGGCGCGCCTGGAGAAAGCGCGCCCGGTCACTTCTTGGCCAGAACGCGCGCGAGAATCGCGTCGAGTTTTTTCACCAGCTCCGGGTCCCAGGCGTCGCGCGCGGTGACGAGGGCGTGGTCCAGCGCGCGGTCCGAGCCGATCGGGCAGGGCGGGTGTTCGGCGGGGAAATCCAGCATCAGCCGGGCGAGCAGGCGCGAGGCCTTGTCGGCGTTGGAGCGCACGACGCCCAATATGTCATGGACCTCGACGGCGGCCTCGCCCTCGCGCCAGCAGTCGTAATCGGTGACCATGGCGAGGGTGGCGTAGGACATTTCGGCCTCGCGGGCGAGTTTGGCCTCGGGCAGGCCGGTCATGCCGATCACATGATAGCCGGCCGCCTTGTAGCCGAGCGATTCGGCGCGCGACGAGAATTGCGGCCCCTCCATGCAGACATAGGTTCCGCCTTTCACGATCCCGATGTTTTCGGCATGGGCGGCGGCGACGATGCGGCTCTGAAGCAAGGGCGCGACCGGATGGGCCATGGAGACATGGGCGACGCAGCCATTGCCGAAGAAGGAGGATTGCCGGCTGAAGGTGCGGTCCACATACTGGTCCACCGCGACGAACAGGCCGGGCGGCAGCTCCTCGCGGAACGAGCCGCAGGCGGAAACCGAAATGACGTCGGTGACGCCGACCCGCTTCAGGGCGTCGATATTGGCGCGGTAGTTGATTCCGCAGGGCGACAGGCGGTGGCCACGCCCGTGGCGTGGCAGGAAGACGGCTTCCGTCGCCCCGATCCGGCCGAAGCGCAGGGCGTCCGACGGCTCGCCCCACGGCGTCGCGATCTTTTCCTCGCGCATGTCTTCCAGGCCGGGCAGGTCGTAGACCCCCGAGCCGCCGATAATGCCGAGAAGCGATTTGGTCATGAGCCGGTGTCCCTGTCTGGAGAAATTTTCCAGATTACTGGCGTAAGGCTCGCCGCCGGGCAAGAGTCTTATCCCCCGCGGCGGACAAGAAAATCTCGCCAACAAGAAAAAAGCCGGACGTGGAAACGTCCGGCGGCGCAAGCACGACAGGCTCAGCTAGTTGATTCCACCGGATGCGGCAAGGGAGGAGCGCCGGTCCGTGTGTGGAGTGACCGCTTTATGCGGGATTGTGCGGTGCAGCACAACTTCGCAAAAAGCGAAGCAGCCATACGATTAATGCATAACTTGCCTTGCGCATTTGCGGCATTGTCCGAGGCCGAAGCCGGCGGCAAAGTCCCGTCAGGCATCGGAGGTCAATATGGGTTTTGTTGCGTTCGAGGATTTCCGGATCGGCGAAACGCGCGAATATGGCGATTACGAAATCGACGAGGCCGAACTGCTGGCTTTCGCCGCCGCCTATGATCCGCAGCCGTTCCACCTCGACGGCGAAGCCGCGAAAAATTCGATTCTCGGCGGCCTGGCGGCCTCGGGCTGGCAGGTCTGTTCGGCGCTGACGCGGATGATGATCGATCATTGGCTCGGCGACAGTTCGGTTCTGGCCGGCTTGAGCATAGAGGACAACCGCTGGCTCGCGCCGGTGCGGCCAGGCGACCGGCTGACCGCGGCGACCGCGACCGTCGGCAAGAGCGACGCGCGCAACCGCCGCGACGCCGGGATCGTCGCGTTCTCCACGTCGCTGCGCGACCAGGCGGGGCGTGAGGTCATGACCCAGACGACATCCATGCT
>JAJYCZ010000054.1 GCA_021777915.1 Pseudomonadota bacterium
AAGGCGGAGCGTTTCTCCGCTTTGCCGTTGCCGGCGATCATCGGCCTCGCGGACGGCGGCTTCGCCGTGCTCGCGGCGGGGGCGAGCAAGGAGCGGCTGCGCCTGATCGACCCGGTCAATCATGTGGTTCGGGAGGGGAGCGCGGAAGAAGTCGCGGCCGTGTCCTCCGGCGAGATCGTTCTGGTCACCCGCCGCCTGGGCGGCGCCGGCGCCGATCCCAACACTTTCGGCTTCCAGTGGTTCCTGCCGTCGCTGCTGCGCTATCGCCGGCCCTTGGCGCAGGTGATCGCCGCCTCGCTCTTCGTGCAGCTCTTCGCTCTGGCGACGCCGATCTTCTTTCAGCTCGTCGTCGACAAGGTGCTGGTGCACAAGGGCCTGTCGACGCTGATCGTTCTGATTGTCGGCATGGTCACGCTGGGTCTGTTCGAGTCGGTGCTGCAATTCCTGCGCGCCTATACCTTGACCCACACCACCAACCGCATCGACGTGGAGCTCGGCCGGCGGCTGTTTCATCACCTGTTCCGACTGCCGCTCGCTTATTTCGAGACCAGGCCCGCCGGCCAGACGGTGGCGCGCGTGCGCGAGCTCGAAACCGTGCGCGGCTTTCTCACCGGCCAGGGCCTGACGTCGCTGCTCGACCTCGTGTTCACGGTGGTGTTCTTCGTCGTGATGTTCGTCTATTCGGCCGAGCTTTCGCTGATCGTGCTGGCGACCATTCCGGTCTATCTGCTCATCGCCACCCTGATCCGGCCGTTCCTGCGCGACCAGATCAACGAGAAATTCAACCGCGCCGCCCAGTCGCAGCAATTCCTGGTTGAATCGATCGTCGGCGCCCAGACGCTCAAGGCGGCGAGCGTCGAACCGATGATGCAGGCGCAATGGGAGGAGCGGCTCGCGGCTTACGTCCGCACCTCCTTCGACGTCGGCGTGCTCGGGGCGCTCGGCCAGAACCTGATCCAGTATGTCAGCAAGGTCACCACGGCCCTGATCCTGTTCTTCGGGGCCAAGGCGGTGATCGCGGGCTCGCTGACGGTCGGCGAGCTGATCGCCTTCAACATGATCGCGAGCCAGGTGGTGCAGCCGATCCTGCGCCTGTCGCAATTGTGGCAGGATTTCCAGCAGGTGCAGGTGTCGGTGGCGCGGTTGGGCGACATTCTCAACGCGCCGCCCGAGCCCACGCCGCAAAGCTTCCTCACCATGCCGCCGTTGCGCGGCGCCGTCGAAATGCGCGGCGTGACCATGCGCTACCGGCCGGACGCGCCGGAAGCCCTGAGCAATGTCAACCTGTCGATCGCGCCGGGCGAGGTGATCGGCGTCGTCGGCCAGTCGGGCTCGGGAAAATCGACCCTGACCAAGCTGGTCCAGCGCCTCTACAGCCCGCAGGCTGGCCAGGTCATGATCGACGGCGTCGACGCCGCCCAGCTCGATCCGGGCTGGCTGCGCCGCCAGATCGGCGTGGTGCTCCAGGAAAACCTGCTGTTCAACCGCACCCTCCACGAGAATATCGCGCTGGGCGACCCGGCCATGCCGCGTGCGGTGGTGATGCAGGCGGCCCGCCTCGCCGGCGCCGACGAATTCATCGCCAAGCTCCCGCAGGGCTATGACACGATCATCGAGGAGCGTGGCGCCAATCTCTCCGGCGGGCAACGCCAGCGCATCGCCATCGCCCGCGCTCTCGTGACCAATCCGCGCATTCTCATTCTGGATGAGGCGACCTCGGCGCTCGATTACGAAAGCGAGCGAACCATCCAGAACAACATGAACGCCATTACCCGCGGCCGCACCACCATCATCATCGCCCATCGTCTGGCGGCCCTGCGTCCCTGCACGCGGATCGTCGGCATGGACTCCGGCGAAATCGTCGAAATCGGGACGCACGCCGACCTGCTCGCGCGCGGCGGCCTCTACGCCAGGCTTTGGCAATTGCAGTCCGACCAGTCGAGGGCAGGCGCATGAACGAGAGAGCCGAGCCGCCGAAGGCGCCTGAACCCGAACAGGCCAAGCCGGCCGCGCCGCCGACATCGGGCGTTCAGGGGCGCGACCGCGAGTTCCTGCCCGCCGCGCTGGAGATTCTGGAGACGCCGCCGGCGCCGGCGCCCGTCGCCTTCATGCTGACGATCTGCGGGTTCTTGTTCGTCGCCCTGGTTTGGTCCTTCTTCGGGCGGCTCGACGTTTACGCCGTCGCGCCCGGAAAGGTAGAGGTCATCGGCCACGCCAAGGTGATCGAGCCGCTCGATCCCGGCCGGGTCATCGCGATCCATGTGACGGAGGGCGCGCTGGTCAGGGCCGGCGATCTGCTGATCGAGGTCGATCCGGCGGAGACCCTTGCCGACAAGAAGGCCGCCAATGACGCCATGAATTCCAATTTGGCGGAAGTCGCCCGGCGCAATTTCGCGGTCGCCGCCGTGCGGGCGATGAAGCGGAACTTCGAAGCGAAGCAGGACGACCCGGCGACGGTGAGCGAGATTTCCTCGCTCGAATCGATGGCTGCCGACGCCGACCAGAATTTGCGCTTTGCCGATGCGATCCCGCAGTTCATCCGCGCCCGGGAGCTTGCGGTGCTGCGCGCCGATCTCGATCAGCTCGCCGACAGCCTTGCCGATCTCGACAAGCAGATGGCGCAGAAAAAGGCGACGCGGAAGCGCCTCGACATGAGCATCGCCTTCCAGGTCTCGCTGATCGACACCCTGACCCAATTGGTCAAGACGCGCCAGGAATCGGTCGATCTCCATGTCGGCACCAAGATCAATCTTTATGACGCCCGGCAGCAGCTCCAGCGATCCCAGTCGTCGCTGGCGTCCGATCAGGGCCAGCTGATCGAGACCGACGCCGCGCTTGCCGAACTGCAGGGCCAGAAGACCAAATTGGTGGCGCAATTCATCGCCGAGAACCAGAACAAGGCCTCGGACGCCGCGCGCAAGGCCGACGAGGCCCGTGAAAGCGTCGCCAAGGCCGAGGCGCGGCTGGCCCGCACCCGGCTTTATGCGCCGATCGACGGCGTCGTCCAGCAACTGGCGGTCACCACGGTCGGCCAGGTCGTCACCACCGGCCAGCAGCTGATGACGATCTCGCCGCGCGGCGGCCGTCTCCAGGTTGAAGCTCTGGTGCCCAATATTGACATCGGCTTCGTCAAGCTCGGCCAGGAGGCTTCGGTCAAGGTGGACGCCTTTCCCTTCACCCGCTTTGGCGTCCTTCACGGCAAGGTCGTGGCGATCGCGCCGCAAGCGGTGGACGAACAGACGGCCAAGCGCGCCCAGGCCAATGTCACCGCCGGCGCCAACTCCGCGACCGCGCCGTCCTCCGGCGCGCCGGGCCAGCCCGACGTCTTCGTCTTTCCCGTCACCATCGCCCTCGACAAGGCCACGATCAAGGTCGGCGACGCCGATATCCCGATCGCGCCGGGCATGACCACGACGGTCGAAATCAAGACACAGGACCGCCGCGTCATCGACTATCTGCTGTCGCCGCTGGCGAGGATAGGGTCGGAAGCCTTCCGCGAAAGGTGAGGCCTGGTGGCGTCCTTCACAGCTTCTTGCGCCAAAATCCAGCGCCGACCGAGACTTCGGCGCCGCCGATTCCGCCCTCTGACACCATTGGTCCTTGCTTCCGAGTCGTTGGACGCGAGGGCGCCGGCGGGCGTTAGCCGGCGGCGCGCCGGTCGGCGCGGACGCCCCCGGTCCCTCTCGATGGCCGATGGCATGATCGGAGGGCGGGTCTGTTCGCAACAAGGGATCAGGCGTAGTTGATCAGCGTACCGGCGCCGGTAGCCGAGCCGGCGCAACGCGGCGTTGATCGTATTTTCGCTCATGGCGCGCTCCGCCGAGCGGACGCCGGGGAAGAGCAATGCCCTATGGCCAGTTATGGCGTGAAGCTGGCGAAAAATGGCGACGGCCTGGGGCGCGAGCGGAACCTTATGCGGGCGGCGCATCTTCATCCGGCCTGCGGGAATGGACCAAACGCCCATATCCAGGTCGAACGCGCGCCATTCGGCATTGCGCAATTCGCCCGGACGCACAAAGGTCAGGGCCAGCAAGTGCAAGGCGCAGCGAACTTCCGGCGTTCCTTCGTAGCCGTCGATTGCGCGCAGCAGGCCGCCGAAGGCACGCGGATCGACGATTGCGGCACGATGTTTGGTCTTTGGCGTCGCCAAGGCGTTGCGTAGGGCGAGGGTCGGGTCGTTCTCGGCATTGCCCAGGGCGACGGCGTAGCGAAAGACGGCGCCGATATTGGCGCACAGGCGTCCGGCGGTCTCGAATTGCCCGCGCGCTTCAACCTGCTTCAAGACGCGCAGGATTTCGGCGGGCGTGATTTCCAAGATCGGACGCTGGCCGAGGGCAGGAAGAGCGAGGCCGAAAATCCAGTCCAGTTTGCCGAGTGTCGTTTCGGCAATTCCGTCGCGGCGCTTTTTGGCCAGATATTCGCCGACCATTGCTTCAAAGCTGCTGCCGGTCGCTTCTGCTTTGGCCGCTTTGGCGTCCTGTCGCGCAAGAGCCGGGTCTTGTCCCCCGTCCAGCAGCCTCTTGGCTTCGTCCCGCATGTCGCGCGCCTCTTTCAGGCCGACCTTTGGCCAATCGCCCGTGTCCTTCGACGCGACCGCCCGGCCCGCGCAAAAACGTACAAACAAATCATGCCAATTCGCCATCCTATACCGGCATGTTTGATCTTGCTAACATCCGATCCGCCGGGGCTTCGTCCCGGGCGCAAACGCTGATTTGGGAGCGCCTCATGACCGCTAATATCGCTCGTGTGATCTTGTGTGTGTCATCGCTCTTGTTCCTTGGCGCCGGAGCGTCCTTCGCATCTAGATGGACGCCTGTCGGCACGACCGGAAAGCCTTCTTCCACTCAATTCTGTCCTATATCGTCAAGCTCGGCCAAAGAACGGTCGGCTCGCACGTCAACCGAGATCCGCGTCGCCGGGTGTTACTGCTGCGGGTGGGAAAATTGGAACGGTCATCAAGTATGCGTCCACCAATGCTGCAAGTAGAATTGCAGCCTGCGTTTGTTAGGTCAGACCGCCCAGAGTGCATGTCGCTAATTTCAACATAATTCGCGAAAGCGCCATCCGGTTTTCGCGGCGCGCAATAATGGGGAATGCTTATGAAAAGACTGTTAGCGATAACGACGCTTGGCCTTTCTGTCGTGTTTTCGACGATCGCCTTTGCCCAGTCGGCTTACAACCAAGCCCGATCCTCTGCTCAAAGCCAGCATAACGCCAATAACAACTACAACGGCAATAACCACAGCACGAATGACAGCTATCACTGATCAGTTTCCTGTGCGGGTGGGGAAATTGGAGCAGTCATCAAGTCTGCATTCATGGATGCTGCAATTAAGACCGCGCCTAGGCGTCGGCGGGATGGTTCGCGCTGCGGCGTTCCACCGGGTTCTTCTTCGCGATGACGAAGGGTGGCGAAGACGGCGGGTGGTTGACGCTCTCGATTATTGCCTGACCTATGCGGTCTCCTCAAAAAGGACGTTCTGGCTGGTGGCGCGCGCATTCAACTTGTCCGCCAGCACGATCCGGGCGAACCGATCCACGCAGGAAGGCGAGTCTGCGCGAATCGACATAGTCGGTGATGTCCACCGGCAGTGGGGCGGGAGCGCGGTGGATGCGTTTGAAGTTGCAATCGTGGTGGATTTTTGGGAGCGAGCGCCAACATGGTTTTGCCAACGCCGGACATGTCCTCAAACATTGCATGGCCGCGTGCGGGCCTGGCAATCCAGGGTTGCGCACAATGTCCTGTTTACGCAAGGCGGCCAAATAAGTGAATCAGGTCGGGCAGGAAGCGGAATTGCCCGGCGCCGGACTTCTGGACTATAAGGCTGGCAACGTACCCCGGAGCGTTGAAGCGCCTATTTAGGTGAGATTCCTTACGGGGCCGCCGCGGCGATGACGTGACATGTTCAGGCCTGGCGGGTTTGAGGCAAATCATGGGAGACATGCGCCTTGGGAAAAGGACATCCTGCAGTCTCCGCCCGCTCATTCCCGGTAACCATCGCTCCGCCTTGCCAGAAAGCCCGGCTCTCGGCATCATGCCGTCGAAAATGGGAGATCATCCGGCGCATGTCGCCTGAGGATCGCTCCGGGAACGCTGGCGGTCGGATCATGTCCAGGTATGGCGTCGTCACGCTCGGTTGGCTGATGATCGTGATTCCGACCTCGGGAGCGATGGCGACTTGCTCCTACGACTTGAATGGCGTCGGCTATGGTGACAACTGTCCCTATCGCGGACCCGTTAATCGGCCCCGGCCGCCGATCTATTACGGTCCGCCGCGCGTCTACACGCCTCCGCCTGTCTATCAGCCTTCTCCGGCCGAGCTAAGGCACAGACAGGCGACCGCGCTAAACCAGCAGGGCGTTTCGCTGTTTAACAGGGGCAAGAACCTCGCGAACAAGGGAGACTATCGATCTGCCGCCAACCTCATTAAGCAGGCTCTCAATTTATTCGTCCTATCTTTGCGCACTGAGCATGATGCGACTGTAGAGCGAAATGTCGCGTTTTCATATTCTGGTTATGGCTTTGCCATGTATAAGCAGGGTCAGCTAAACGTGGCCTTGGATTATTACAAGAACGCCGCGCGTTATGCTCCGAGTGACCAGAAAATACGCACCGATATGGCCAACTTGGAAAATCTGATTGCCGGTCAGCAGGAGGCCATCAGAGAGAAGCAGGCCCTCGCTGAAGCACGTTCGACGATCAACTCGATCCTGAGCGAACAACCAGCCAGACAGAGCGCCCCGTCCAGCCCGCCGACATCGCTGAATTTCATGTCCGGCTCGTCGCCTGAGTCGACCGTGCAGCCGGTTCCAAAACTCGCTTCGCTCAACTGGTCGGCCTCGTTCCCCAGCCAAGGCGGCGCGGCGGGGATATCGATATCGCAGAAAAAATTTGACGCATTGCTCAATTCGGCGTCACGGGCGCGCAACTGGCTTGGCGACAGCCTTAAGACGGCGACGAAGAGCCAAGCCAAGAGCGCCGCGGTGGAGCGCGCGATCCAGTCGCTTCCCGTCGCCGACGCCCTCAAGAATGAGGCGCAATGGCAGGAGGGCCTGATCGAACGCTACAAGCAGCTCTATCAGGACTTGGGGAAGGACACGAAGAACTACCTGCTCGGTTTCGAGCATGTGACGAGCGGGACCGCGAGCTGCCTGGGCAGTGCTTCGATGAATTGCGATCAGTCTTCCCTTGACGTCGAGAAGGTCGCCAATCGTTATGCGGATCAATCGGAAAATCGTTGGCAGTCCTGGGTGAAGACCGACATCAAGTCGCATCTCTCCACCTTCTTTAACGGTTCCAATCAGTGAGCAGGAAATGCGGCGTCTCGTGACAACCTTCTTCCTGACGTCTCTTTTGGTTGGCGCGGCGTCGGTCGTTTCGGCGGCGCAAGGCCTGGAAGTCGTCGCGCCCAAGGGCGTCGAGGTGAGCGTCATGGTGGCGCCGCCGGGATTGCAATCGCTTGCTGCGTCGAGGCTCCCCGCTTTCGACATTAATCCGGACGGGTTGCCGGTCTTCGCCGACGGATCGAATCTCAGGGTTTTCGGGTCGCCAAATGCGCTTGCAACGGCCGGTTCGGCCCCGATTGGCAATTTCGCCTGGATGCGCGACGGCGCCCTGCTGCTGACGACAGGCTCTCGTCTCGCGGGGCTCGGACCCAAGGGGGTTGAACTCGGCCCGGAGACCCCGGTCGCCAACATGCGGGTGCGTCCGGCGGGCGCGGACACCGCCTATGTCTTCGGCGGCGACCGTGAGCCCGACAACCACGACGTCTATCTCTTCTCGCGCGACGGACGCATCGCCAAGCTGGCGAGCCTGCCGTCGCCGGTGACAGATGTCGCCGGCGACGGCGGCCTGACTTATATCGCGTCCGGCTTGGCTCTTCTTCGTCTCAAGGAAGGCCGTCCGGTGCAGGTTGTTTTCAAGACGCCAGATCCGATTGTTTCCCTCGCCGAAGACTCGGGGCGGCTTTTTTATGCGACGACGTCGAGCGTCGGCTTCCTGTCGCGTGATGGCGCGGCCCAGGATTTCATCCGTGGCGGGGGTGGTCTTGTGCGCCTCCACGGCGACGCGTTGTTCGTCATGTTGGCGAATGGATCGGGAATCTTACGTTTTCGGCCCGTTTCGAAATTCGAGAGCGAGCCTGCCGCGATGAGCGCACAATAAAAAGATGCGCCGCGCAGGCTGCACGCCACAGGAAAGAGGAAGATCGATGGCCTGTCGTCTCCGGGATCGCGGCGCCACGCCGGTTCGTGTAGCCTTCGTCCGACTCCGCGCCGCAATTTTCGCCGCGGGTTCGCTCGTCTGGAGCACGGCATGGGCGGGGCCTCAACTTCCAGCGGCGGCGGCCGAAGCCTTGCGGCAAGGCGCGCAGGCGGCGGAGCACGGCGAATGGACGCGGGCGCTCGATCAATTCAACAAAGCGCTTGCGGCGGCGCCGGGCGCACCCGAAGTTGTCTTTGACCTCGCACTCGTCAACGACAAGATGGGCGGAGGGGAACTCGCGGCCATCGCCTGGTACCGCGCCTATCTGGCGCTCGCACCGACCGCCGCCAACCGGAGCGACGTCTCCGCGCGCGTCAAGGAGTTGGAAGCCGCCGTCCACACGTCGAGCGAAGGCCTCATTCAAAAGGCGCTCGCGGTGAACCGGAATTTGCCCGAAGGAAACAGAGTCAATGGACTCTCCGCGATCGCAAATAGCGAGGCCGCGCTGGGACAATCGGCGGCAGCTCTCGCGCTTATCGGTGAGGCCAACCCGGGCGACCTGCTCAACAGTTACGAATTAAGTTATTCCGGGCAAAACAAGGATGACGCCGTTATTCGCGCCCGAGACAGCGTCTACGATAATTTAGCCAAATCCCTTGCCGTAGCCGGCGATTTCTCCAAGGCAGAGGAGGCGATCCACAGAATATCGTCTGGAAATCAATATTATGATCCACATAGTAGCGCGCTGTACGATATAGTCGCCGCTCTCGCTTTCAAACCAGACTTCGAGCACGCGTCGTCCTATGCGGAACTGCTGCACGGACGATTAAGAATGGTTGCATTTGAAAATATCGCCGAAGAGCAGTTCAAGAAAGGCGACAAAGCGGGTGCAAAGAGGAGTATCGACAAAGCCGTTTCGGCATTCAGCAAGTTGAATAGAAACGAAAGAAACTCTATCGCTGGATACGATATCGCGAAGTTGGCGCTCTCCGTCAGCAGGATCGAAGGATTGGACGCCGCGCGCAGCGTCTTCGCGACAATTGACTGGACGTGGCGGAAAAAGGACGCATGGTTGTCTCTCAACATGGCGGCCGAAGATTATATCGACGCCTTGGTCGAATCCGGCCGCATCGACGAAGCCAAGGCGCTGTTGGCGAAAATGAAGGGCGACCGAGGTCCCACTTCACCGCAATCGAGAGCTGATGACGTAATTAAACAAGCGGAAGCGTCGAAAGTCGGGCCGATCGCTACGCGGCTTGATCAGGTGAGATCAGTCGGCGATATCGATGAACTTGCCAGCGATCTGGCCGCCTCGGAGCCGACGCCGCAATCGCGCGATCTGGCGCTGAAAATCGCGCAGGCATACCGCCGCCTCGGCGAACGCCCAAAAGCCGAACATGCGCTCGACGCACTCGCAGCTTCGATATTGCGTCAGCCGCTGTCGCTCAATGGCTTGATCATGCAAATCAGGATTGCGTGCGAATATGCCGAAATGGGCCAGGCCGACAAGGCGCGCAAGCTTGAGAGCGTGCGCTCCATCCCGCCGGCGTGGCTCCACTCCAAAAACTTGTTCGATCAACAAAATATCGTAGCATATGTCGCTAATCTCACGGAAATGGCGCGCGCGCAGCGGGACGCAGGCGACGAAACAGGCGCGCGAGATACGAGCGAGCGGGCCTTCGCCATAGCCGGCAGGCTCGAAACGCAACAACTTTCCAACGTATTGGGTGGGCTCTGTCGGGCCGCGCCCGCCCTCGGCCTGGCCCAGCGCTGTGAAACTTTGCTCGCCGGTTTGCCGGCAGACAAATCCTACGCCAATGAGTACGAACAACTTCTGGAAGGCTTCGCAAATGCTGACGTGAACCCTGAAGGGGAAATCGAAGAGATCAAGAAGGCCGCGGCCGGCGCAAACGGTATGAATTACGCTGCGTTGCGCTCCATTATCGGGCATCTGATCGCCGCCGGCGATTGGGCTGGCGCGTCGCAACTTGCCGAAGGGTCGGCCGACCTCACGTTCGATATCGTGCAAGAACGGATCGCAGCCGGGCAATTGCGTGAGGCGAGCGCGCTGGAGCCCCTTTTGGCTGCGGACCCGAAGGACGGCGACCGTTACATATTTTCTTTGGCCCATCATCTGGCGGAAGGTGGGGACATTCGCGCCGCAATCGCGGCGACGGCGCAGATCCGCGATCCATACTGGCGAGTCTTGAGCATGTATGGTGTCGCGAATTTGGAATCCGACTGGTACGGGGACCAGGCGACGACCGCCGCAAAGGCCGCGAGCAAAGAAATCGCGGTTTATTTCTCTCGGCCAGATTCGAATTGTTACCAATACCAAATTTCGGCGCCAGTTACGGTTTGGTCTCAATTACCGGCGTCATCGATGCCAGCTTCCACCAAACAATGCCTCGGCCAGAACCTCAGAGGCATGGAACTGGGGTTCAACCCGATCTGGTGGTGGCGCGACCCGCCACAGAAACCTTCCGCTGAAACAAGCGCGCTCTCGGCCGAAAGACGTTATTGGGATGATCGCAACTGGGCAGCCGCCGAAAATACGGCTGTTCGTGCTTTCGACGATCGGGACGCTTCGCGGCGCGGGATCCAGAACTTATACGCTGATGGCGCGATCGAATTGGCCGACGCCCGTTTCACGCCGAGCGGCGCGCACCCCGAGACCGTGCTCCCCGGCAATTTGGCTACAAGCCTGCTGGAGGACGTCGCCCCGGCCGTCGCGAGCGCGCTCGCACATCGCCTCGCTAACAGCGCCGCGCTTGTGCAGGGCGACTATTCGCGAGCCGACGCATTGGCGGGCGCGGTCGACAGCCTGCTGACAGTTGGGGATTTCAACGAAGCCGAGCGCGTTAGCCTTCAGATCGACTATCTGCCGAAATACGCTGACGAACTGCGAACCCTTTCGGAAGTCGCGGTCACGCACAATTTTCCGGAAGCGAAAGCGCTTGTCGCGCAAGAAATCAGCGCTGATAAGCTGTCCGATCGAATGTATGAACTAAACGCAACGGCGGGTAAAGCAGCGCAATTAGGGATGCATCCTGAGGCCGAACGCGCCGACGCCGACTACAGGGCGGCAACCCGCCAATACACATATTTCCCTCGCGACTCGGCCTATCTCAGCGGCTTATTGAGGCATGGCGATTACGCAATGGCATTAGAAGTTTTGAAACAGGAGTTGCCGGGGCTTAAGGCTGCGCCGCCGAGCGCGCGTTATTCCAATCTCGACGTTTTTGCTCAGGACCTCGCCTGGGCTGGTGACGAGGAAAGCCTGAAAAAGCTGCTGTCCGCCAATAGCGATCCGACCTATGTGGCGAAAGGCTGGCGGGCGGCCGCTTCTGGCTATGCGAAGGCGGGCAAGCCGGACTTCGCGCGTGAGGCTCTCAAGCGCGCCCTTGGCGCTCTCAAGATTGAGCGGCCCGATTTTGAAGGCTGGGCGGCCGAGACGATCGCCGAGGCGCAAGACGATGTCGATCCCGCCGCGGCCGCCGCAACCGCGCGCGCGATCGCCGACCCCGAATGGCGCGCGCATGCGATTGCGAAACTCGCAGATGCGCGTTTTTCGGCGCGCGATCCGAAGGGCGCGATCGCACTGCTGGAGGGAGCGCGAGGCGCGCCGCTTTTCGACCCCCTGCTCGCACGCGGTGCGCGCGATCTCTATGCTCAAGGGCTGAGCCAACAGGGACAAGCCATGATCGAGAGGATTGGCGACCCCGGCGTACGCGACGCCACGTGGCATTTTGCAATCCTCGTCGAGACGAGACAGGACAAGTCCTTCGATCCCTTCGCGCATGTCGATAGGATACACGACCCCGCCGAACGGACCTATCTGCTGATCGATCTCAGCGCGCTGCTTGCTGCGGAAAAGAGGATGGATGACGTGAAACGCTCGCTCGACCTGGCGACGGCGGCTGCGTCGAAAATAGACGACCCCTTAACGCGTGCGGATGCGGCGGTCTGGATTTCGGTCAACGCCGCGCCGCTGCAGGCCGATTTTGCGGCGGCGAGCAGGCAGAGGGCCCTGGCGGCGATCGACGCTCTTGAGGAGCCGGCGGCGAAATCGGCGATGCAGAACTTGCTCGCTGGCCTCGAAATGGGCATTGACGCCGCCGCGACGCGGCGCGCCTATGCAACGCGCGTCACTGACGAGACCCAAAACTTCGCCAGGAGCCTGGGCTGGCAAAAAGACCTCGGCGATCTCGACGCCTATGTAAAATCTCTTGCCGTGGAGGATCCGAATTCCGTGGTCGGCTCACTCGTCACAGCCGCCGAGGATCGCATCAAAGCGATAAATGATCTCGCCAAGACCAGCGCCGGATGGACCGGCGCCGCGTCCCACTGATCGAAGCGAGTTTCAAAGAAAGGAGCCCCAAAAAAACGTGATCGGCGCCGGGGGAAGAGGGTCCGCGCGCTTTTTCCGACCTTTGCGCAGGACAGGCGGCGGCATCGACCGCCTGATCGTCGATTAATCGCCTGCTCCGCCATCCGCCGACCGGCTTTGAGAAAAAGCGCCTGTCATTCGATCAGGGAGCCGCCACCTATCGTCCGGCATATTCCCCTGGCGTTACGCCTGTGATTTTCTTGAAGTGACGGGTGAAGTGACTCTGGTCGCAGAACCCGACCTCGATGGCGACCAAGCCGGCAGGCGCCCCCCTGCGCAACAACTCCCGTCCGCGCTCGATCCGAAGATGGAGCTGGAACGCGTGCGGCGGCACGCCAAAATGGCGAGAAAAGGCGCGCAGCAGCTGGAACCGGCCCAATCCCGCAGCCGCCGTCAGTTCATCGAGACTGACCGGCTCGTGCAGGCGGTCAAGCAGATAATCGCGCGCGCGATTTACCGCGATTGCCTCGTCGATTCTGGGGTTGATCCGAGGCGATCGCTCGGCGTGGTCGAACAGGCGGCGCAACACCATCGCCTGCATTGTCTGAAGTTCGAGAGCCTCGACATCGGCGCGCTCTATGGCTTCGCCGAGCCGCCATACGGCGTTGGTCAAGTCGGGATCAGCGGTTTCCGCGCGGGCGAGATGAATGGCGCCGTGCGCGCCGAATTCCGTTGCCGCCGCCTCCACCGCCGAAACGGGGATCAAAGCCACCTTGAACGCCGCCTCGGGCGGGACGGAGAGCGTGCGGTGCAGTTCCCCTGGCTCCAGCATCATCATCCCCGGCCCGGTGAGAGTATGGATGCGCCCCCTATAGCGCCAATAATGGCTCCATCGGGCGCAGGCGCAGAGGTCGTAGCTTTCGTGATAGACCGTCCACAGGCGGCGGGACCGATGGGCGATGAGATACTCCCATCCGCCAAGCTCCGGCGGTCGCATCCAGGAGACCTTCTCGAACGGATCGTCCATGCCCATCGCCGCGCCTTGATCCCCGTCGGCCCGCGATTTCCGATGAAACCCGGCCGCAGTCCATTAGGAACCCCGCCAGCGTTCCGATTGGAAGCCGGACACTTGCAGTTGGCCGCCGCAGGTCAAGATTGATGATGATTTGCCGTTTCTGATTGGTCAAGGACATATGGATTTTATGCGGACGAAGGGTGCTTGCGCAGGCTTTCACCCGCCAGATCGCGATCCGATAGGCGTTGTGAATGGCGCGGTCGAGGATTGCGTCGACGAGCGTCGGAATCGCGATCATGTCGTGTTGATGAGAAATTCCTTGTCCTAACGGTCTTCGACGATCCCGCGCTGACTCAGGCGTCAGGGCTTCCTCTCGGAATTGCACGCCCTTGGGATTGACCTGTTCTTGCATCAGCAAGGCTTTGACCCGGGCCGCGCTTGGTCATCCGATATTGGCGTTGGCTCCAGGCGGAGTGATCTCACACAAATCCGAACCTCAGTTTTTCATAGGAAAATAGAACGCGCCGCCGTGCCGACATGGTGCCGACACGGACCCGAAGCTGACGGCGGAAGACTGATGCGCTCCAGCTAGATTATTAAATGATTTCAAAGTGGTGCCCCTGGCCGGGATCGAACCAGCACTCCTTGCGGAACTCGATTTTGAGTCGAGCGCGTCTACCAATTCCGCCACAGGGGCTAAACCGGGGGAGGCCCGGAAGAGGCGCGAAATATAGCGTGCGGCGCCGCCCCGTCAATCGCCCCGTCGCGCGCCATGCGTCATTTTTAGCATTCGCGGATTAAACAGGGAGCCTTGGCCGTGGTCGCGCGAAGGTGTACCAAGGCCGCGCTGGCAAAAGATCGGATCACGATGTTCAAAAGGCTTTACAACTGGACCCTGTCGCTCGCGGAAAGCCGCCATTCGACGCTGGCGCTCGCCGGGATCGCCTTCGCCGAAAGCTCCTTCTTTCCGCTGCCGCCAGATCTGATCCTGCTGCCGATGTCGCTCGCCAGGCCGAACAAGGCCTGGTTCTATGCCGCCGTCTGCACCCTCGCGTCCGTCACCGGCGGCATGCTCGGCTATTACATCGGGGCTGCGCTTTACGACACGCTGGGCCAATATATCATCCGTCTCTACGGCTATGGATCGCGCATCGAGTCGCTGCGCGAATTCTACGCCCATTGGGGCTGGGCCTTCATTCTGGTGAAAGGCCTGACGCCGATTCCCTTCAAGCTGGTCACCATCGTCAGCGGGCTGCTCGGCTATAATCTGCCGCTCTTCGTGCTGCTGGCGCTGATCACCCGCGGCGCGCGTTTTTTCCTCCTGGCGGCGGCGATGACTCGTTTCGGCGACCCTATGCGGGTCTGGCTGGAAAAACATTTCGCCTGGTTTGTCGTGACCCTGCTCGCCATCATTGTCGGCGGCTTCTGGGCCGCGGCGCATCTGGTGTGACGCCATGAGTCTTTCCGCGCGCCTTCGCGCCGGCCTTTCGCCTGAAACGGCGGCGCTGCTCGTGCTGGCGGCGGCGGCGGCCACGCTCGCCGGCGCCTGGACCTTTCAGGCTCTGGGCTTCCAGCCCTGCGAATTGTGCCTGATCGAGCGCACTCCCTATTACGCGTCCCTTCCGCTGGGGGCGGCGGCCTTTTTCCTCGCCCGCCACGCGCCGCCGCTTTTCGCACGCGGGATTCTCATTCTGGTGGCGATGACGTTCCTCGCCGGCGCCGCGCTCGCGGCCTATCACGCCGGGGTGGAGTGGAAATTCTGGCCAGGGCCGGCGGGCTGCACCGGCAATTTCGTCGCCCCGACCTCGATGGAGGCGTTCCGCGCGCAACTGGAGCATGTCCATGTCGTGCGCTGCGACGCGCCGGCCCTGCGCATATTGGGCCTGTCGCTGGCGGGATGGAACGTCCCGATCTCGCTCGCCATCGCTTTCGCCGCTTTTTTGGGGGCGACGTCGCCGAAAAGGGGCTAAGCGTCCCGGCTCTTGTCGCCCAGAACCGCGCTCAGCGGCAGGTGCGCCGATCCGGGCCGCAGCGGCTTCTGCTGGCTATCGTGGGGCGCCCAGCCCGAGGTCCAGACGATTTCGAAAGAGGCGCGGATGCGTCCGTCGGGATCGGAGAATTTCTCCGCGTAGAGCGCGGCGGCGCGTAAAGCGACGTCGCGGCGCAGGGGGCGCCGGGCGCCGGCGGCGAGAAAATTGGTCGCGCCCATCGCGCGCAGGTCGCGCATCAGATCGAAGGCGCTTGCATAACGCACGGTGAAGGCGTCGCAGTCCGTCACCGGCAAGGCGAGGCCGGCGCGCTGCAACAGACCGCCGAGGTCGCGCAGGTCGGCGAAAGGCGCGACGCGCGGGCTCGCCCCGCCCTCGATCTCGTCCTGGGCCTGCGCGAGGCAGAAGCGCAACTCGCTCAGGGTCTGGCCGCCGATCAGGGCGGCGAGGAACAGGCCGTCCGGCGCGAGAATGCGGCGCGCCTGCGCAAAAACGCCGGGCAGGTCATTGGCGAATTGCAGACTGAGCGCGCTCACCACGAGGTCGAAACTTTCCGGCGCGAAGGGCAGGGCCTCTTCGTCGGCGACCAGCGTGGGCGCGGAGCCCGAAACCTCGAAAACAGGCGCCGCGCGAAGAACCAACCTGCCGGGAGCCGCCAGCGCCTGGCAAATCGCCGGATGCGGCGAGCCCAGGTCGAGCGCGCGCGGAAAAGACCGGCGGATCGGCGCGAGGCGGAAGGCGAGGTCATCGGCCACCCGCGCGGCGAGGAAATCGCAAGGGTCTTTCGCCCGCGCGGCGCGGGCGAGGCGCTTGCGCCATAGAGCGCGGTCGAAGATGAGCGGCGGCGTGGTCACAGGCCCCTTATGCGCTTGCGCGCCCGCGGCGTCAAAAGTCGCGCGACGCCGCGAAAGGCGTTAAACTGGCCTCCATGTTCCGGCTCATGCCTTCGCCTTTCGCGGCGCCGAACTGGCTGAAAGACGGCGCGCTCGTCCTGAAAAAGGCCGGCGGGGCGGCGCTCGACCTGATCTATCCGCCGACCTGTCTCGCCTGCCGCCGCGCGGTTGCCGAACAAGGCGGCCTGTGTCCGCATTGCTGGCGCGCCATGCGTTTCATCGAGCGGCCCTATTGCGAGCGGCTCGGCACGCCCTTCGAGACCGATCCGGCGGCGGAGCCGGGGGGCCGGGCAATCTCTTCCGCCGCGATCGCCGACCCGCCGGTTTTCGCGCGGGCGCGGGCGGTGGCGCGCTTCGAGGACGGGCCGGCGCGGCGCCTCGTCCATCGCCTGAAATATTCCGACCGCGACGAACTGGCGGGGCCGATGGGCCTGTGGATGGCGCGCGCCGGCGCCGAACTGCTCTCCGACGCCGACATGCTGGTTCCGATTCCGCTGCACTGGACGCGGCTGGCGCACCGGCGCTTCAATCAGGCGGCGGCTTTGGCGCGCGGGATCGAAAAGGTTTCGGCCGTGCCGGTCGAAACCGGGCTTTTGCTGCGGGTAAAACCGACGCCGCCGCAGGTCGGGCTGACCCGCCGCCTGCGCGCCAGGAACATCCAGGGCGCCTTCGTTGTGCCGGGAGCCCGCCGGATCGACGCCGAAGGGCGCAAAATCGTGCTGGTGGACGATGTCATGACCTCGGGCGCGACGCTGAACGCGGCGGCCCGCGTCCTGCTGCGCGCCGGGGCGCAAAGGGTGGACGCGCTGGTTTTCGCCCGGGTGATCGCGATGTGACAAATCTCCTTATTGCCCGCGCGCCTTGACCGAATTAAAAAAGCGTCATGAAGAAGATCGAAATCTACACCACCGCGACCTGTCCCTACTGCATCCGCGCCAAGGCGCTGCTGAACAGGAAGGGGGCGGCCTTCGAGGAAATCAGGGTGGACATCGATCCGTCCCTGCGCCCGAAAATGGTGAAGCGCGCCAATGGGCGGACGACGGTGCCGCAGATTTTCATCGGCGGCCGCCATGTCGGCGGCTGCGACGATCTTCACGACCTGGATTACGAAGGCCAGCTCGATCCTCTTCTGGCGGATTGAGGCCGGCCATGATCCGCTTCGCCCTCGTCTGCGCCAATGGCCATGAATTCGAAAGCTGGTTCGCCAGCAACGAATCCTATGACTTCCAGATCGCGAACAAGCTTGTTTCCTGCCCCTATTGCAACGGGACCGGCATCGCCAAGGCGGTGATGGCGCCGGCGGTGGCGCGCGCGGTCGGCGCGTCGGCAAAACCGGCGGCGGCGCCAAAGCAGAATGTCGCTTTGCTCGGCGAGGCCGACGGCGGCTTGCGCGATATGGCGCGCGAGCTGCACCAGAAAATCGTCGCGGCGACGGTGGACGTGGGAACGGAATTCGCGCGCGAGGCCCGGCGCATCCACGACGGCGAGGCGCCCGAGCGCCCGATCCGCGGCCAGACCTCTCCCGAAGAGGCCCGCGCCCTGCTCGACGAAGGCGTCGAGATCATGCCCATGCCGGCGAGCCCCGAGGATCTGGGCTGAACGGTCTCTTTTCCTGAACCAGGGCGGGAGTTTCCGATGACCAGACAACCGCCCGCGCGACCGGCCTCCTATGACAAGATGGTCGCCCTTGTGCTCCAGGGCGGGGGAGCGCTGGGCGCGTATCAGGCCGGCGTCTACGAGGCGCTCTCGGCGAGCGAATATCTGCCGGATTGGATCGCCGGCATTTCGATTGGCGCGATCAACGCCGCGATCATCGCGGGCAACGCGCCGGAACGACGGGTCGAGCGGCTGCGCGCCTTCTGGACCGAAGTGACGACCCCGACCTTTCCGGCTTGGCCGGGCATGGGCCCGCTGGGCGCGGCCGTGGCGCAGGCGAGCGCGATCATGTTCGGGCGGAACGGCTTTTTCACCCCGCGCCTCCCGCTGGAGCTGTGGTTCGGCGCGGGCGCGACGAGTTTCTACCACACAGGCGCGCTGCGTTCGACGCTCGAACGTCTGGTCGATTTCGACCGGATCAACAGCGGCGAAACCCGCTTCTCGGTTGGCGCGGTCGAGATCGAGACCGGAAATTTCGTCTATTTCGACAATGCCCGGATGAAGATCGCGCCCGAGCATGTGATGGCAAGCGGGGCCATGCCGCCGAGTTTTCCGGCGATCGAAATCGGCGGCGAAACATTTTGGGATGGCGGGCTCGTCTCCAACACGCCGCTGCGATACGTGGTCGAAAGCATCCCGCGCCGCAGCCGGCTGGTCTTCCAGGTGGACCTGTTTTCCGCGCAGGGTCGCGCGCCCGAAAATCTTGGGGAAGTCGCGGAACGCGAAAAGGACATCCGCTATTCGAGCCGCACCCGCGCCGTGACCGACACGATCCGGCGCGAGCACGACGTGCGCCACAATATCAACGAGCTGTGGGAGCGACTGCCGCCGGAATTGCGTGCGCTTCCTTCAGCGAAATGGCTTTATGATTTCGGCTGCGTCACCACCATGGACATAGCGCATTTGATCTATCGCCCCGGTGAGCCCCAGGGGCCGGCCAAGGATTTCGACTTCAGCCGGCAGGCGATGGAAGCGCGCTGGCGCGCGGGTCGGGCGGACGCCCAGGTCACGCTCGCCGCCTCGCCCTGGCTGGCGCCGATTGACCCGGCCCAGGGCGCCCGCACTTTCGACGTGCGCCGCCCGGCGGGGACGCCAGAGCGCGACAGCCGGACGATGTGAGGGGCCTCGCCGCCGGCCCCTCATCCGGCCCTTCGGGCCGCCTGCTCCCGCCTTTCGACGGGCTATGGGGAGAAGGGTTCGCCTTGCGCTTTCGCTCTCGCGCCGGCTGGATTTCGGGCGCTGGAGCGCGATTCATGAACCAGATTTTGATTCAGGATTATTTCAACGAAATCGACCGGCTGAAGAAATTTTCCGGCTCCGCGACCGGGGCGTCATTGCCGGCCTTCAAGGATTCGTTGAAAGCCTGGGCGAGGCGCGCCGACCAGGTGTTTGTTCCGCAAGATGATTCCTGTCGCCGCAGAAAAACCGCATCCGCCCGGACGGCACGATTCTGCACGATCCGCGCGTGCCGCTCGGCTCTTGGGAGGCCAAGGATTCTTCCGACGATCGCGACGAGGAAATCAAAAAAAGCTCGCCAAGGGCTATCCGCAGGACAATATCATTTTCG
Source organism: Pseudomonadota bacterium (assembly GCA_021777915.1). GTDB lineage: Bacteria > Pseudomonadota > Alphaproteobacteria > Rhizobiales > Beijerinckiaceae > Rhodoblastus. Next base: position 19,653 of record JAJYCZ010000054.1, read on the forward strand.
AAAATTCCGAAACCGCCGTCCTGATCCAGAACCGGCTCGAGGTTTTTCGCCGCGACAGGCGCGACGCCGAGCGCCTTGTTCGAAGTCTGGCTTGCCGGCGCATAATCGATGCGAGATAGAATAAGCCGCGCATCGGACGAATTCTGACAGTCAGGAACCGTGACGCGGCGGGTATGCCTCTGGTAGATTCTTTTCGGCCTCATGCACTGGAGTCGTTTGGCGTCTGGACCGACCAAGCGGATGTGAGGCGCGGCGAATGCATTGAGCCAGGAAGGACATTTGCCCATGCGTTGGTCGGTCGAGCCGCTTCTCCTGACCGCGGCGCGCGTGACGACTTTCAGACAGGGAAGGAGCCTCACCGGGGCGAGCAGCTTCTTCTTCCAGCGCGACGAGAAACTGTTTCTCATCACAAGCCGGCATGTGCTCGTCGACGCGCCAAGCGGACATTTTCCGGATCGGATCGAAATCGAACTCCACGCCGACGCCGATGATCTCGCCAGATCGACGAGATTTTCGATGCTGCTCTATCGCAATGGCGAAAGCGTCTGGCGCCAGGGCGGGGACGCCGCCGGCGCGATCGACGTGGCTGCGATCGAGATCGACCGCTCCGCTTTGCCGCGGCCGACGGTCTACCGGGCCTTCACGCCCGAACACCTGCCGACTCCGTCGGAACGGATCGAGGCGGGCGATTCCATTCTTGTCGTCGGCTTCCCGCTCGGTTTCCACGACACATGGCATCATATGCCGGTGGTTCGGCAGGGCGCGATCGCGTCCTCGTATGGTCTCAGGTTCCAGGGGCAGGGATTTTTCCTGACCGACGCGAGAACGCACCGTGGGGCGAGCGGCGCGCCGGTGGTGACGCGGGCGTCGCAAAAGACGGTAGATCCCTCATGGACCCTGATCGGTGTCCATTCAACGCGGTTTGACGTCGCGCGAGACGCGGAATTGGACGAGGCCCTGGGTTTGAATTGCGCGTGGTATGCCGACATCGTGATGATTCTGACGGCGTGAAGCCGCTCCCGGCGCGCAAGCCATCCTCCCCGGCGACAGCGGGGATCCGGCGCCGCCCCGGCCAAGGCAACCCAAATTACGACCGCGGACGCAAACTCATGCCCGAAAGCTTCCCAAGGTCTTCCGCGGTCAGCGTCCATTTTACGGTCTGGGCGGATAATTCAACAAATATTCGATGCAACTCGTTTCGAGCCACTTGAACCATTTCTGTATCGTCAAACTCTTTCAGCTTTAGCAGAATCGGAACTTGGAATCTTAACGGACCGCGCTCGATTTCGAAGGTTACACAAACCCGGTCCCCTGCGGTGTTTGGCGCCACCGCCTCAATGCGCCCCACTTTGATTTGGAACTCATGCATATCGTAGCCCTCGCCTTCATCCGGTCGGTCAATCAGGGACGACGGCGAACCGGCATTCGGACCGCTTTCTTGAGCAACGCGCCAGCCCCGTGGCATTTGGGAGGACGAACCCGCAGCCTCTGTCTTGCGCGAATTGCCAGATTGTACAGCGGGAAAGACCCGCGACGAGGGCAAGCATGATCTCTAAGGGCATGAGCGCATCCCAGGCTGAAGCCAGCGCGCGATCTGGTCGAAGACTTCGCGCCGGCTGAGCAGATCGAAATGGTTCATTTCCGTGGCGATCCATTGCCGGTCCGGGTCGAAAGCCAGCCTGCGCGTGGGCTCGGCGTGTTCGCCGAGCGCGCTCGCCACGGGCACGAGCCCGTCGCCAATGAGTCTGTCATGGAGCCTGTTCGCCGCGGCTGCCTTGGTCGCCGCTATGGCGTAGCAG
>JAJYCZ010000225.1 GCA_021777915.1 Pseudomonadota bacterium
CGCGGTGGATGGGTTCGATATTGCGGAGAATTATCGCGCGGCGCGGAAAAAAATCGGTCTGGTGCCCCAGGAACTGTCGGTCAATGTCTTCGAAACGGTCTGGGACGGCGTGACGTTTTCGCGCGGACTGTTCGGCAAGAAGCCTGATCCCGCGCATCTCGAAAAAGTGCTGCGGGCTTTATCCTTATGGGACAAGAAGGATTCGGCCATCCGCGCCTTGTCCGGCGGCATGAAAAGGCGCGTCCTGATCGCCAAGGCCCTCGCCCATGAGCCGGAAATCCTGTTTCTCGACGAGCCGACGGCAGGGGTGGACGTCGAATTGCGCCGCGACATGTGGGCGATGGTGCGCAATTTGCGCGAAAACGGCGTCACCATCATCCTCACCACCCATTATATCGAGGAGGCCGAGGACATGGCCGACCGGATCGCCGTGATCAACAAGGGCGACATCATCCTGGTGGAGGAAAAGCATAAATTGATGCGCCGGCTCGGGCAGACGCGCGTGCGGATCGCTTTGACCGCGAAACTCGAAAGGATTCCGGACGGCCTGTTCGACCGGCCGCTGACGCTTTCGCCCGATGGGACGAGCCTGACGTTCACCCAGACGGGTGAAAGCGACGCGCGCGACGACAGTCTGACGCGGCTGCTCAAGACTCTCGTCGCGCGCGGCATAGACTTTTCCTCGGTCCAGTCGAGCCAGTCCTCGCTGGAGGACATTTTCATCGATCTGGTGGGTAAAAGCCGATGAATTTCCACGCTGTCCGCGCCATTTACCTGTTCGAGCTCGCGCGATCGCGCCGCACCCTGTTCCAGAGCATCGCTTCGCCCGTGCTGTCCACGACGCTTTATTTTATCGTCTTCGGCGCTGCGATCGGGTCGCGCATGCAGTCGATCAATGGCGTGAGCTATGGCGCCTTCATCGTGCCGGGCCTGATCCTGCTCAGCGTGCTGACCGAAAGCGTCTCGAACGCCTCGTTCGGAATCTATCTGCCCCGCTTCACCGGCACGATCTACGAAATCCTCTCCGCCCCGATCTCGGCCTTCGAAGTCCTGCTCGGCTTTGTCGGCGCGGCGGCGACCAAATCCGTGATCCTGGGCCTGATCATTTTTCTCACCGCCCGGCTGTTCGTTTCCTTCGACCTCGTCCATCCGTTCTGGGCGCTGGGCTTTCTCACGCTGATCTCGATCACTTTCGCCTTGTTCGGCTTCATTCTCGGGCTTTGGGCGGACGGATTCGAGAAATTGCAGATCATTCCGCTGATGGTGATCTCGCCCCTGACTTTTCTGGGCGGCACATTCTATTCCATCGACATGCTGCCGCCGCTCTGGCGCAAGGCCGCTTTGTTCAACCCGATCGTCTATCTGATCGACGCCTTCCGCTGGAGCTTTTTCGATTTCGCCGCGGTGCGGCCGCTGACGAGCCTGGCCATGACCATGGCGATGCTCATCGCCTGCGTCGCGATCGTCGTCTGGATTTTCAAGACGGGCTATCGGCTGCGCAGCTGAAAGGTCGCTTGGGCGTCGATTCGCAGCCGGACCAAAAGTGGCGACGGCGTCAGTTCTGCGGCGCGCTCGACGCCTGATGACGATAATGGCGGCGGTGACCGCCGCACCCGCCCTTCAGGCTGCAATTGATGTTCGGACCGGCGGAATAACCGATCACGCCGCCCGCGACCAGCCCGACCGGACCCAACACCAGCGCGCCCGCGCCGGCGCCGAGTAGGCCGTCGACAATCCGGTCATCGGCGAAAGCCGAGCCGCTGGCCAGTGAAAATCCGAGCGCGAGAGCAGCAACCGAGAGTTTTTTAACCATGAATCGATTCCCCATGTCGCGTCCAAACACGCGATCAAAAAGGTTAAAATAAGGCGAATCTCAGGCGGCGAGGTCGGCCACCACCGCGTCGAGCACCGGAAAACCTTCCGAGGTGACGCGAATCCGGCCCTGGCGGGTATATTCGACCATGTTGTTGGCGATGAGGTCGGCGACGCGCGAGGCCTCGAATCTCTTGCCGGTGAGCGCCTGGAACCGCGCCGGGTCGATCCCTTCCGTGAGGCGCAGGCCCATCAGAAGGAATTCGTCGCCCTGCTCCTCAAGCGACAAGGCCTCGTCCTCAATCAGGCCCGTCCCTTCGCTTTCGACCACGGTGAGCCACATTTCCGGATGCGATTCGGTGGCGTGGGCCCGCCTTCCGCCCCTGGCCGAGACAATGCGGCCATGGGCGCCGGGCCCGACGCCGACATATTCGCCATAGCGCCAATAGATCAGATTGTGCCGGCTCTCACAGCCCGGGCGCGCGTGATTCGAGATTTCATAGGCGGGCAGGCCGGCCTTTTCAGTCAGTTCCTGGGTCACGTCCCACAGGTCACGGGCGACATCGGCCTTGGGGGTCTTCAGCTTGCCCGCGCGAAAAAGCTGCTCGAACATCGTGTCCGGCTCGATGGTGAGCTGGTAAAGCGACAGATGTTCCGGCGCGCGGGCGAGCGCCTCCTTCAGCTCGCTTGCCCAGGCTTTTGGCGTCTGGCCCGGCCGCGCGTAGATCAGGTCGAAGGACGTCCGCGCGAAAGTCGCGGCGGCGGTGTCGAGGGCGCGCAGGGCTTCCTCGACATTGTGCAGGCGGCCAAGCATTTTCAGATCGGCGTCGTTGAGCGCCTGGACGCCGAGCGAAACCCGGTTGACCCCCGCTTCGCGATAGCCCCGGAACCGTCCCGCCTCGACGCTGGTCGGATTGGCCTCAAGCGTGATTTCGGCCTTCGGGTCGACCTTCCACAGCTTGCCGATGGTTTCGATGACGCCGGCCACCGTCTCCGGGGCCATCAGCGACGGCGTGCCGCCGCCGAAGAAGATCGAGCGCACCGTGCGGCCGTGAGTCAGGGCGGCGCGCTGCTTGAGCTCGATCCGGATCGCGGAAAGATAACGGTCTTCCTCGATTCCGCCTCGGCGGACATGGCTGTTGAAGTCGCAATAGGGGCACTTCGACAGGCAGAACGGCCAATGGACGTAAACGCCAAAGCCGGGATCGGGAATCATGGGAGCAATGCTGGCCATGAGCCCTTATGCCATTTCTGGATTTTTCCGTCACGCTGCCCTTAATGAAATCTTCAGCTTAATATCGACGGGGTTAACAGGGCCCGGGCCAGCATCTGGAACGCTCGCGCCCGGTGCGAGAGAGCCAGCGAGCCGTCGGCGGGAATGCCGTGTTTTTCCTCGGCGCTCATCTCGCCGAAGGTGCGCGCGTGGCCGTCGGGCGTGAAGCAGGGATCGTAGCCAAAGCCTCGGGTTCCCCGCGTCGGAAAGGTCAGATCGCCGAAAACCTTGCCCTCGAAAACCTGTTCCGCGCCATCCGGCCAGGCGACGGCCAGAGCCGCGACGAAATGCGCCCGGCGGGAGGGCGAGCCGGATTTTTCCACCTCCCGCGCGATCCGCGCCATGGCGGCGGCGAAATCCTTCGTCTCGCCCGCCCAGCGCGCCGAATAAATGCCCGGCGCGCCGCCGAGCGCCTCGACGCACAGGCCGGAATCGTCGGCGAGCGCGGGGAGGCCCGCGCCTTTGGCCGCCGCGCGCGCCTTGATCAAAGCGTTGGCGGCGAAATCCGCGCCGGTTTCCTCCGGTTCGGAAAGGCCGAGTTCGCCGACGGAGGTCGCCTCGATCCCGTGAGGCGCGAGCAATTCGCGCATTTCGCGCAATTTTCCCGGATTATGCGTGGCGATGACGATTTTGCCTTCGAGCTTGCGGGTCACGCTTCGATCGCCTGTTTCTGCAAGTCCACCAGTTGCTTGATCCCGCCGCGCGCCAGACCGAGCAGCTTCGTCAGTTCGTCCTCGGAAAAGACCGCGCCTTCCGCGGTCGCCTGGACCTCGACCAGCCCGCCGGAGCCCGTGATCACGAAATTGCCGTCGGTATGGGCGGACGAATCCTCGGCATAATCGAGATCGAGCACCGGGACGCCCTGATAAATGCCGCAGGACACCGCCCCGACATGGTCGGTCAGCGGCATGTCCTTGATCATCGAGCGGCCGCGCATCCATTTCAGGCAATCGTGCAGCGCGACCCAGGCGCCGGTGATCGAGGCGGTGCGGGTGCCGCCGTCGGCCTGGAGCACGTCGCAATCGATGGTGATCTGCCGTTCGCCAAGCGCCTGGAGATTGGTGACGGCGCGCAGGGATCGCCCAATCAGGCGCTGGATCTCCTGGGTGCGCCCGGACGGTTTGGAGGTCTCGCGCCTGGTCCGCGTGTGGGTGGCGCGCGGCAGCATGGCGTATTCCGCGGTGATCCAGCCCTTTCCCTGACCGCGGAGCCACATCGGCGGCTTGTCCTCGAGCGAGGCCGTGCAAAGCACCTGGGTTTCGCCGAACTTCACCAGGCATGAGCCTTCGGCGTAGCGGGCGACATTGCGCTGAAGCGAAACGGAACGCATCGCGTCCGGCGCGCGGTTGGATGGGCGCATTTTTTCTCCTGGGTTGTCGGCCCCGCTTTTAGTCCGTTGCCGGCGGCG
>JAJYCZ010000055.1 GCA_021777915.1 Pseudomonadota bacterium
GGAACACGGCCCCGGGCCTCGGCGACGGCGATTTCGACCACGCGCTTGTGCTCATGGTGGGACAGGGTAGGGCTCTCGCCGGTGGTGCCGACGGGAACGAGGCCGTGGATGCCGCTCTCGATCTGCCAGTCGATCAGGGCGCGAAAGGCGGCTTCATCGACGGCGCCCTGCCTGAAGGGCGTCACCAGCGCCGTCATCCACCCCCGAATCCGCTTTTCCGTCGCCATCGCCTTGTTCCGTCCTTCCGCCGCCGCTTTGTCGCCCCACGGGCGCCGCTTTTGGCGGGTTATTAGCCCCGGTCACTCATAGCGGCTGAAAAGGGCGACGAAAAGGGGCGCGTCAAGCCCCCGGCGCCGAAAAGGAAAATCCGCGCGGCAAAGCGTGGTTAACCCGCCGTTAATTTCCTCGGCGCAGGCTTTGCGCCTGACCATTGGACAGCAAGGCGTTTCAATGCGGATTTGGGGGCTGGACAGGAGAAGGATGGGCGCGGCGCTGGCCGCCGCCTTCTGCTTGACGACCCCATTTTTTCAACATTCGCCCCGCCGCGCCTCGATCCCGTCGCTCCCGGTCTTCTTTCCGCCGCACGCCGTTCCCTCGACGCCAGCCAGGAGCGACGCCGCCGCGCCCGCCGCGCCCGCGCATGATCTCTCCGGCGTCGCAGACGCCCTGCGTTATTACGGCGAGGGCGAGATTCTGTCCGGCGACGCGGCGCTGACCACCAAGGACCCGCTGGTTCGCGACGCGGTGGAATGGACCGTCGTGCGGCTTCATCCCGGCGAGGCCGGGCTGGAGCGCGTCACCGCCTTCCTGCGCGCCCATCCGGACTGGCCCTCCGCCCGGTTGCGCAAGCGCGGCGAGGAGTTGGCGGCGTCCGAGAGCTGCAAGCCGGAGCGCGCCGCCGCTTATTTCGCCGAATTCCCGCCGACGACTCCAGGCGGCCGCCTGGCCGCCGCCGAGCTGATGCGCGGCGATCCGGCCCGCGCCGACGAGGCGGCGCGGATCGCCCGCGATCTGTGGCGCAACGCCGAGCTTGGCTCGGCGCTCGAAAAGCGCCTGCTCAAGAATTTTTCCGGCGCGCTTTCCGCCGCCGACCGCGTTTACCGCATCGACCGCCTGGTCCTGCGCGAGCAGTTCAGCGAAGCCGCGCGGGCCGCCCAGGCCGCCGGCAAGGACGGTCAGAAGCTGTTGCGGGCCGAATCCGATCTCGCCCATGGCGCGCCCTGGGCCAAGGTTTTTCCGCGCGCGCCGGCTACGCTGCACGACGATGTCGGGCTGCTTTACATGCGCATCCATGCGGCGCGCCACGCCGATCATATCGACGAGGCGGCGACGCTCCTGATGTCGGCGCCGCGCGACCCGGCGACGCTGGCGAGCCCCGACGACTGGTGGGTCGAACGCCGGCTGGTCGCGCGCAAATTGCTCGACGCCGGCGACGCCCGGCGCGCCTTTCGCATCTGCGCGGACTATGCGCCGGGCTCCAATGCGACCAATGTCGAGGCCGAATTCACCGCCGGTTGGATCGCGCTGCGCTTCCTCGACGATCCGGCGCTCGCCGCGCCGCATTTCGACAAACTGGCCCAGATCGCCCGCGCGCCCCATTCCGTCGCCCGCGCCGCGTTCTGGCAGGGCCGGGTCGCCGAGGCGCGCGGCCAGGACCCGCGGCCTTTCTATGCCCGCGCCGCCAACGAGATCGAAACTTTTTACGGACAGGTCGCGCGCGCCAGGCTCGGCAAGGAGCCGGTGCTGCTGCGGCCGGCGCCGACGCCCGCCACGGGCGACGCCCGCGCCGAGGTCGTGCGCGCCGCCGAATTGCTGTTCGATCTCGGCGAGGCCGACGCCGCGCGCCGGCTCGCGCTCGAAAGCGCCGCGACTCTCGCCGCGCCCGAACAGATGGCGGCGCTGTCGCAACTGATCGAGGCGCGCGGCGACGCCCATACAGCCTTGACCGCCGGCAAGGCGGCGTTCAGCCGCGGCCTGGCCATCGACAGCCTGGCCTTCCCGATTAATGGCGTGCCAAACTATGCCGAACTCGCCAATTCGGTGAGCCGCCCGGTCGTCCTGGCGATCGCGCGCCAGGAAAGCGCCTTTGACGCGACGGCCAAATCGGGCGCCGGCGCCTTTGGCCTGATGCAGATGATCGAGCCCACGGCGCGCAAGGCCGCGCAAAGCGCGGGCGTCGCCTTCGACGAGACGCGGCTGAAGACCGACGCCGCTTTCAGCGCCCAGCTCGGCGCCTTTCATCTCGGCCAGTTGCTCGCCGAATATCGTGGCTGCTATATTCTCGCCTTCGCTGCCTATAACGCCGGCGGCGCCAATGTCGGCGAGTGGATCAAGCAATATGGCGACCCGCGCAAGATCAATGTCGATCCGATCGACTGGATCGAACGCATTCCCTTCACCGAGACCCGCTATTACGTGCAGAAAATCATCGAAAACCTGCATATCTATCGCGCGCGGCTCGATGATCGCGCGCCCGATCTCGTCACCGCCGATCTTCGCCAGGCGGCCGCCGCGCGGAATTAGGAATCACTTTCCAAGGTCGGCGGCGATACGCGCGAAAACCGCGTCGAACATTTGCGGCGTCAGTACGCCGGTGTTCGTGTTGTAGCGCGAGCAATGATAGGAATCATAAAGCGCGAGACCGCGGCTTTCGAGGCGATGGACCGCGCCGTGCGCGAAGGGGAAGGCTTTGGCCCTTTCGCCGAACAGGCGGATCGCGCTGTCGTGGGCGACGCGCCCGAGGCAGAGCAGGGCGCGCAGATTTGGCATGGCGGCGATTTCGTCCGCCAGAAAGGATCGGCAGGCCTTGATCTCGACGGTCGTCGGCTTGTTCTGCGGCGGAACGCAGCGCACGGCGTTGGAAATGCGGCATTTGCGCAAGCGCAAGCCGTCGTCGGCGCTTTCGCAATATTTTCCCTGTGCAAAACCGAAGCGCAGCAAGGCGGGATAAAGCATGTCGCCGGCCCAGTCGCCGGTGAAGGGGCGTCCGGTGCGGTTGGCCCCGTGCAGACCGGGCGCGAGGCCGACGATCAGCAATTCGGCGTCGAGCGGACCGAAGGCGGGAACGGGCGCGTTGAAACCCTCGGGAATGGCGCGGCGGTTCTCGCGGCGGAACTTTTCCAGACGCGGGCAGAGGGCGCAGTCCCGCCCTGGTTCGGAAAAGGAAAGAGGCGCCGCCATGGTCAATGGCGCGCCTCCTTGCATTGCTGGATCCGCGATGAGACGCGGATCACTCCTCATCCGCCGTGTGATGGTCCTGCGGGGCGGGGGCGGGGGCGACCGGACGGCGCTCCTGGAATCGCTGCATGCGTTCGGAGCGTTCGGCGGGATCGCGGCCGATCTTGTTGGCCAGATGCACGATGTCGACGAATTCGTCGGCCTGGCGGCGCAGCTCGTCGGCCACCATCGGCGGCTGGGTGGTGATGGTGGAAAGCACCGACACCCGCACGCCCTTGCGCTGGACAGCTTCGACCAGCGACCGGAAATCGCCGTCGCCCGAGAACAGCACCATGTGGTCGATGTGATCGGCCATTTCCATGGCGTCCACGGCCAGCTCGATGTCCATGTTGCCCTTGACCTTGCGCCGCCCCAGAGCGTCCACGAATTCCTTGGCCGGCTTGGTGACGACAGCGTAGCCGTTGTAATCGAGCCAGTCGATCAGGGGACGGATCGACGAATATTCCTGATCCTCTACCAGGGCCGTATAATAGAAGGCGCGCAGCAGCCGCCCCCTGGATTGGAACTCCTTCAGGAGCCGTTTGTAGTCAATGTCGAAGCCAAGCGATTTCGCGGTGGCGTAAAGGTTTGCTCCGTCAATGAATAATGCGATGCGTTCCGGATCAGCCATTATGGAATTCCACTTCCAGTTTAACGTGGGCGACAATCAAGCCGTCGGCAGTTCAGATAGAAACTTTGATCTAGCTCAAAATCTGGGAAAAGCAAGACAGGCTTTCGTGACGTAAGTGCGTCGAATTCATGGCGTCGCTTGACATTTGTTCGAACCCACTCGCGCCTCCGTCTTGGCGCCTGTCGCCGCCGGTGACGTGATGCTGCCATAACCTATTGACCGAACGAGTGCTTGTCCAGTCGTCAAGGGCGTTTTTTTGGCGGGGAGCCCGGGCCGCGACGAAACACGTCATTCAAATATCCGGCAGTAAAAGGCGGCCCGGCGTTAGTCTTTTTGCCGAGCCGGCTCGGGCATGAAGTGGACCGGCAAGAGGCGCCCCTGGTGGCGTCCGCGTATCGATGGCGGGAAGGCGGACGGCGCGAGTAGCAGCAAAAACGCAAGACCGCGATTTCAACCGCGCCAGTCTCTGCCGAGGCGCGATATTGCGACCCCGGCGCCGCCATTTCCACGTCGCCTCCATTTCCCGCCGAGACTGTCCATTTTTTCGTGGCGGGACCATCCGCGTTTTCATCGGTGGAAAAAGCCATCGGCGGCGGTTCGGCCGGCGGGAACATGACCGTGCGAGGCTCGGGCCGCGAAAGATCGGAAGCTCCGAAGCGGACGGGGCGCCGTTCTCCGGTCCGCGGCGGGACGCCGGCATCGCAGGGCGCCAACAACCACAATTCGCATAATCGATATTATGGAACTGCGAGATTTAAGAACAACGCCAAACACATAGGACGAAAATGTCAAGCGAGCAAGCAAAAGCAGCCCTCACGGACGCAATGCGCGCCCTCTACCGCGAAAGCGCCACGGACCTTCCCGACCTCACCGCGCCAGACCGAGGCCAACTCATCACGCAAATCAATTACGTCCAGATCGCCTTGGATCGTTTCAAGGCGACGGTCATCCATGCCCCCACGCGTCACCCCGGCGCGGCGCTCGACGCTCGCCCGCCCGCGCTAGAACGCCCGCCGCTCCCGCCCGCCCGTCCGCGCCATGTGGGGTTTTGAGATGAGCCACGAAACAGCCCCCGGCCTGCGCCCGGAAGACCTGGAGCGGATCAAGATCGCGCTCGAAATGACGGAAGCGTGGAACCACGCAACCGACGACGAATCCATCGCGCTCGCCTACCGCGAAACGCGCATGCGCGTCGAGGCGGCGTTGCGCTCGCCCGCCGCGCTCGCCGTCCTCGCCGCGCCCACCCTCACGCGGGAGCCGCGCCAATGAAACAGGCCCTCACCTCAAATTGGCGCGACGTTCCGTTCGCCGGACTTCCAGACCTCGGCCTGCCGCTCGCCGAAGCCTGGGCGATGATCCCTGTCCCGGATCGCGCCGGCGCAAAGCTCTACCGCGCCACGCTCGCCGCGAACACGCAGCTCGCGCACGAAGTCGATGTTCTGTGGCTCCCAGCCTTGAACAGCGGCTTCGTCACCTGGAACGGACCCGGAACAAAAGCCGATGTGGTCGTCCGCGTTGAAGGCGCAATCGAGCGGATCAAGCGGCAATGCGAGACCTATAAAATCTCATCGGTCCCCGCGTTCCGCCCGCTCCGCTCGCCGATCAGCTTCGCCAAAAAGGCCAAAAAGCCAGCGAAACGCGTAGCCGTTCCGCGCGAAACGGGGCGGCTCACGGCGGATCGCCGGGCGTCTCTCCCGCTCACCAACATATCGAAAAGCTAAAACCTTTTTGATTGCCGGTGGACAGTGGGGATAACTCCGCCGTCCGCTGATTTCTCAGGCCACACAGCCGAACGCCATCTGTTGAAAACCCCGGCGTCCATCCACAGCAAACCCACAGGCTCACCCATGATCGAAGGCAAGTTTTCACCATCCCAGCTCGCGGCGCTCGAAAGCCATATCGAAGCCCTGCGCGAATTGTTCCGCCGCGCCGACAAGCAGGAAGACCTCCGCAAAAAGCTCGCGCTCGCAACCAAGTCGGTCAAAGACGCGATGGACGGCGTAGAACGCGAGTTCGCCGTTCTCGACGCCTTGCTCGACGACACGCCTCCACCCGCCGTCGCGGATGAGCCGTTCGCAATCAAGACGCTCCCAACGGGCGAGCGCGTCCTGGCCCGCGACTATGACCGGTTCCCCGGCCCCGGATCGTCGCGTGAATGACCGCCCGTCGCCGGAGGCGGACGCGATGCGGCGCTTGCTCGATCTGGCTAAGAGCCCGCCGCCGCCGCTCTCGCCGGCTCTCCGCGATCTTCTCCGGTCGCAGGGATTCGACCTGCGACCGAAGCGCCCGCCGCCTCGCTCGCTCGCCGATGTGGTTGACGGCTTGACGGGCAAAAGCCCATCGGCCTAAGCTGATCGGCGTTCGATCGGTTTTCCGCGCCTTGTCAGCATCGAACGCTACGGCCCGGATCGCGCCTCATGTGTCCGGGCCGTTCTCTTTTCGTTCACGCCCAAAGAACGCTTCCCCATCGTCGAGCAACCGCCGGGCCGGCACGTCGCGCGCATATGCCTTCGGCGCGCGCGCCGCGCCGTCCCGTCGCTTGCTGCCCTTCGCCCAATCGGTGCCCCGCCGTTGTCGCGGGCTGCGGCCCGCTCGCCGTCCTGCATCCGGTCGCCCTGTGCCTCGCCCGCGCGCCTCCCCGTCGCTGTGTGGGGCTATGGTCCGGCGCGCGGCTCTCGGCCGCCGGTCCTTTTTTGCGGAGCCGCGCGGGGCGCGGCAACTTTTTACAAAGCCCCGCTGAGGCGCGGGCGGGCGCGGGGCCTGCGCTCCGCGCGCTCCGCTGCTCGCTCCGCTCCGCTGCTCGCGCGACTCCGCTCCGGCCCCGCGCCCTGTTGCGCGCCTTTGCGGGGCCGCGTCCTCCTGCCCCGGTGGCGCGGCGATGCCGCGCCAGGAAGTCCGGGGGCAGGCGGCGCGCAAGATCAGGGGCGGCAAGCTGCTCGCCCCAAAGCCATAAATTCACCTCCGCGCGACCGCCGCGCTTCGCGCTGGCTGCGTTGCCGTTCCCGTGTCGCTCCGCTCCGGCGGGAGTTTTTCCGCGCGCCCCTCCGGGTCGCGCGGGCGCAGCGCGCCGCCTGCGGCGTCGCGCGCGCCGCCGGCTGCGGCCCTGCATCAAGATTGGCGGCGGCGGCGGCGTTGGGCAGTTTGCCCCCGCCCTCGCTCGCGCCGCAAGGGGCTTCGCCTTCGGCTCGCCGGCCTCCGGCCGCGCGCAAGGGCGCGCCCTTGCCCCGCACTCGGTCGGTTGCAAATGCCCAGCGTCCGCCGCGCGTCGGCGTCCCTCCGGCCTCTTGGTGCGCCATGTCCCTTCGCTCTTTCCCTCGCCCGCGTCTCGCGTCTTTGCGCTCGCCCGTTCTCGCTCTGTTCGCCCCGCTTCGGCGTCGCCCGGTCGCCTGCGTCGGCGGGCCGTCGCTCCCCGGCCCCTGCCCGCTCTGCGGCTTCGCCTCGTCCGCGTTCCGTGTCCCGGTCGCGTCGTCCCGCGCCGCGCGCGCGGCGGCGGCTCGCGCCTCGCTCCCGCTTTGGGTCCGCGCCCGGCGCTTCGTCTTCGGCTGGCTCGTCCTGTCGTCCTCGCGCCCGTCGCTCGTCCGCTCCTCGCGCGTCCTTGGCGGCGTCGCCTTCTCCGTTCCCGGCCCCGGCGGCGCGGCGTTCCTCGTCGGTTCGGCCGGCGTCCGCGCTCGCGCGTTCCGCTTCTCCGTCTCCCCGCCGTCCGGCTCCGCCCGCCTCGTCTGGTTTGTCTGGTGCGGCCGCTCGCGCGCCCCGTCGCGCCGCGTCGTCGCGGCGGCTGTCGCCCGCTCTTTCGTCGGCTCCGGCTGGCGCTCGTCGCCGGCCTGAGCCCGCCGGCCCGCGCCTCGCGCGCCGCGCGGGGCTTGTTCTCCGCGAAACGCCGCGTTACAATAAAAACGTCTCGGCAGTCGCCAGAAAAATAATCGATATTATGGAACTTTCAGATCAATCATTTCAAACAATCGGTTGGGGGTCGTATCGCGCCTGGCGCTTGAGGATCGGCGCAAGTCCCTGCCGCCAGCAGTTTCATGCGCCGGCGTCCAACGCGGTCATTGCGCCGCGCGGGCGATGATCACGATTGGCGCGGCGACGGCGGCGATGGGCAGCGACAGGACGGTCTTCACCACGCCGGGCGTGGCCTCAAGCGGCGCGTTGGCCGCCTGTTCGATCGGCGTCGTTCCTTCCGTGTGGACGCCTTGCGCCAGCACCTCCCTGAGCTGGGGCGCGATCGCCGCGATCTCCGCGAATTTGTCGTGATTGAGCGGGCCTTCGCCCTTCACGTTGCTCAGGTCGACGACGATGGCGTTATATTGGGTCAGGTCCGCCGCGTTCTTGTAGTCGCCAAGCCTTGCCTTGTCGCCGGCGATGAAGGTGGACAGGGCCAAGGCGCGGTCGTCGCGCGACAGAACGATCAGGAACGGTTTCTTCGGCTTGCCGATCCGCGCCATCTGCGAGCGGAACACATCGACGTCGATGTCCGGCGAAGCGAGGACGATCATGCCCAGCTTCTGGCTGTAGCCATGAAGCTCCCTGGTCATGGCGATGTTTCGGAAGGCTTCCACGGTCACCCAATTGCCCATGGAATGAGCCACGAGATTGATCTTTTCCGCCTTGCTCCGGGCGACGAGCACAATCAGGCGCTCGAGCTGGTCGCGCGCGATGGTGGCGCTGTTCTGGTCGTAGACATAGCCGGACAGCTCGCCGCGCGACGCCCAGCTGAAATAGACCGGCACGGCCGGCGATCTGGAATCCTGGACGACCTGGGCCATGCGGTAAAGGCCCTCCGGGAATCTGGTGTTGTAGCCATGGACGAAGAGCAGCACATTGCGTTTGCCCGGCGGCCGTTGCGCCAGTTGCTGGTCGAGCGCCGCGACGAAGGCCTTTTCGCCGTCGAAATAGTCCGCCTCGCGGGTGACGAAATCGGTCGCCGGGTTGCCCGGACGTTGCGACGGCCATTCGATATTGCCGGCGACATGGGTCGGCGGGACGCTGACCACGGCTTGGGCGAACTGGAGGTCGTGACTGCGCTCGCCGCTGAACATGGCGCCGGGATCGGCGGAACGTTTCCGCGTGGTCGCGATCAGAATGGCGTGGCCGGTCGCCCCGGGAACGCTCGCCGTCACGGGCGGATACATCGGGTCGGCGCCGGGGCGGGCGCAGGCCGCGAGGAGGCCGGGCAGGACCAGCGCAAGGAGAACCCCGCGTGTCCGGCGCCAGAAAGCCGAAGGCCGCGCTTTTCCGGGCATGAACGAAGCTGGACGCAAAAAAATTTCCTCACCAAGTCCCCTGCCCCGATCGCGCTTCCGCCACGGGCGAATGGAGCGCCGCAGGCTATACGAAACGAGCCGCCTCGGCCATCGAGGCCGGCCGCGGAAAGCCCGCCGGGAAGCCTCCGAGCGGGCAAGAATCGCGCGCGAGCGATGGACGTCCCGGAAGCCGAAAGGGCGAGCTTGTGTGAAACACGCGCGGTCGAAAAAGTTACGCGATTGATATAGCGATCGATTTTTTTACTCGTGGAAAGCGCGGATCGCGGTCGCCGGGCGCGCGCGGGCGGCTGTTGCGGCGGCGCCGCACTTGCGGTTTATTTCTCGGATCGGCGGCACGGCGCGGACGGCGCTCGTGGTCCCGAAGGGCGCCGTTATGACGGAAAGCCGAAAAACCCGATGATCTTTGCCGGGGCTGTTCTATGATCGGCGTGTCGAATCCCCCCGAACAGGCGTCTCATGACCTCGAAAAAAGCCGATTACGGTTTCGCGACCCGGGCGATCCACCATGGGTATGACCCGCTCGATTATCATGGCGCGCTGAACCCGCCGGTCTTCCTGACCTCGACCTACGCCTTCGCCAGCGCGCGCGCCGGCAGCGACATTTTCGCCGGCGAGGCCCAAGGCTATGTCTATAGCCGCGTCGGCAATCCCACGGTCAGCGTGCTGGAAAGGCGATTGGCCGAACTCGAAGGCGGCGAGGCGGGACTGGCGACCTCCTCCGGAGTCGGCGCCCTGACGGCGGTGATCTGGACCCTGCTCAAATCCGGCGACGAGATCGTGGCCGACCAGATGCTCTACGGTTGCACTTTCGGCCTGCTGGAGCATCATATCCGGCGCTTCGGGATCGAAGCCCGCTTCGCCGACCTGACCGATCCCAAGAATCTGAAACAGGCGTTGGGGCCAAAGACCCGGATGGTCTTCACCGAAACGCCGTCCAATCCCAATATGCGGATCGTGGACATCGCGGCCATCGCCGAAATCTGCCGCAAGGCCGGCGTCCCGTTTGTCGTGGACAACACCTATTGCACCCCCTATCTCCAGCGGCCTTTGGCGCTGGGCGCGGACATCGTGACCCATTCGGCGACCAAATATCTCGGCGGTCACGGCGACCTGATCGCGGGCGCGGTGGTGGCCAGCAAGGAGATGATCGACCAGTTCCGCTTCGCCGGCGTCAAGGAGCTGAACGGCGCCTGCATTTCCGCCTTCGACGCCTTCCTGGTCCTGCGCGGCCTCAAAACCCTGTCCTTGCGCATGGAGCGCCATTCGGCCACCGCCGAAAAGCTCGCCCACGACCTGGAGGCCCATCCCGCCGTCGAGCGCGTCTATTACCCCGGCCTCGACAGCCACCCGCAGCAGCAGGTCGCGCGGCGCCAGATGAAGCTGATGGGCGGAATGATCGCGCTGGAGTTGCGCGGCGGGCTCGAGGCCGGGCGCGCCTTCATGGACGGGGTCGAACTGGCGACCCGCGCGGTGAGCCTCGGCGACGCCGAAACGCTCATCCAGCATCCCGCCAGCATGACCCACGTGACTTACACTCCCGACGAGCGCGCCCGCCACGGTTTTACCGATGGCCTGATCCGGCTGTCGGTCGGGCTGGAGGATTACGAGGATCTTCGCGCCGACCTGATCGGCGCGCTGGACCGGCTGGGTCGGTAAAACGAGCGGAACCGCGCGCCGGGCGTGGGCGTTCGCGTTAAAATTCCGGCTGGAGGGACAGATGAGCTATTATACCGCGACCAAAATCGACAAGCCGATCGCCGAAGCCATCGCGCGGGTGGAAGCCGCGCTGAAGGAGGAAGGTTTCGGCGTGCTGACCCGCATCGACGTCGCCGCGACGCTGAAAGAAAAGATCGGCGCGGAGCTGCGGCCCTATGTGATCCTCGGCGCCTGCAACCCGAAACTCGCCTTCGAGGCGATCAAGCGCGAGGACAAGGTCGGGACCATGCTGCCCTGCAATGTCATCGTGCAGGAAATCGCGCCCGGACAAAGCGAAGTCGCGGCGATTGATCCGGTGGCCTCGATGCAGGCGATCGAAAATCCGGAACTCCTGGCGATCGCCCGGGACGTGCGTGAAAAGCTGCGGCGGGTGGTCGAGCGGCTTTGAAGCGTCGCCGTCAGGACAGCTCCGACGCGGCGTCGGGCGAAACGGCTGTGACGCCGAAGGGCGCGAAATGTTCGGGGGCGCGGGTGACAATGACAAGATCGTGGCTGTCGGCGACCCCGGCCACGAGGGCGTCCGCCAATCCGGGCGCGTGGCCCGCCGCGATCGCCTTGGCCTCCAGGCGGGCGGCGCGCGCCGCCGCCGTGGCGTCGAGGGCGATGATCCTGTCGTCATAGGCGGCGACCAGCCCGGCGAGCCAGCCGGTGAGCGCCGCGGATTTTTCCAGTTCGTCCCTATGCTCGAACGCCGCGATGGTTCTTACGATCTCGTGGACCATGACAACGCACAGAAACAGTCGTCCCTCGCGATCGCGGCGCTCAAGCCAGTCGAGAAAGGCCGGCGAGGCTTTTGGCTCTATCGGCGAGAGCATGGCGACGACATTGGCGTCGAGCAGGAATCCGCTCACAGTCCGACATTCCGGGAGGGCGTTTCATTGCGCTCGGAACCCTCGCCGGGAAAGCTCTTGAGATAGTTGAAAAAGCTCGGCCGCTTCCGCTCCATCGCCTTGCGCGCCAGTTCCGCCGCCTCAAGCGGCACGAGCGCCGCGACGGGTTTGCCGTGCCGGGTAATGGTGACGAACTGGCCCTTGATCGCCAGATCGACGAAGCTGGAAAAACCGGCCTTGACGTCTTTGAGATTGACGGTTGGCATGGATGGGTTGGCCCGAGGTAGTCTTACGTGACCACAACATAACCCGCCCAGATCAATTGTCCAACCGCCCTGCCCGCGCTCAGCCGCTCCCGACTTGCGCTCGAGAGCGGCTATACCTCCAGGCCTGTCAAAATGATCGAAGGACCAGAGAGAGCAGGTCACTGTTCCGCGACTCGACCGTTTCGATCAAGTGCGCTTGGGCGGCGCTATTTTTCCCATCTCTGCGCAGCGAACTGCTCGTCCAAAGGTGTTTTCATGAAATGGTTGGCGAGATTTCCAATGGTTTTCATCGCGACGCCGATCAGGACGCCGAGACCCTGTTCGCGTGTATATCCGGCTGCGATGAACCTATCCAGGTCAGCTTCGGAGACATGACCTTTGGTGCGGACGAGAGTGCGCGCAAACGTCGCCAGGGCGTTGAGCTTCGCATCTGGTGGTTCGGCGCCCTGGCGGAGCGCCTTCAGCGCCGCCGGATCGATCTTCAGGTTGGTAGCGAAGGTCGAGTGGGCCGCCACGCAATAAGCGCAGGCATTTTCGACGCTGGCGACCACCAATACGGTTTGCATTTCGATCCCGGTCAGACCCGCCTTGGCAAAATGTTTCGACAAATCAAGATAGCTGGCCAGGGTTGCCGGCGAGTTGGACAGACCGGACAGGAGATTCGGCAAGAAGCCGAGGTGTTTTTGGGGTCCCTCAAGCAAGGGACCGGCATCGGAGGACGCCGTTTCGACGGTCGGAAAGGTAAAGGCGTTCATCAGTGCCTCCTGTTTGAATTGCCGCCGTTCGCGGCGACGCCGCGACGATCAGCCCTGTTGAGCGTTTGCGGCCGGATGTCATCGGTGGACGGGAAGGAGAATTCGTGCGCTCCCTCCCGCCTGCCTCATCAGCCAGTGCTGGGGCGATTCGACCTGCCGCGCCTGCGCAGGGCCGTTACACCGGCGCAGGGAGAACGGCGGGACGCGGGCGCCTAAGCCCTTCTGACGTCGATGGCGTCGCGGAAGGCCATCGCCTCCTGCTCGACCCGCACGGCGTCCATCACCGGCACGACCGGCCGCGCCTCGAACACGAAAGAGGGCAACATGGAGCAGAACTTGTGCACGGTCAGCGGATCGTCACAGTCCACCAGCATGTAGCCGCCCCAGTCGCCGACGCGGATGACGAATTCTCCGATCTTGAAATTCGCGGGCGCCTGCCATTGCAGGAAGACCTCCAGGATGCGCTTCTGGGCGTTCTCATAGTCCGTCGGCGATCCCTGCGGGCGCTCGGTCCAGGTGATCATGTATTTCATCGTCGCCAATCCCTCTGCTTGGGTTTGCGCTCAGTCGGTCCTGACGCATCCACACCATGCGCCCCGGCAAGCGCCCGCACATGGGGTGATTTCCCTATAGGCGGCAGAACTTCACGGCGGCGGCGCCCCCGCGTTCTCGCACGGACCTCCAGCGCTGGCGCGTCAATCAGAAAGGAAGCGTCGCGGCGAACAGGCAGGGCCTTCGGCGGGGCACGGCGAGAAGATGATTGTGGCCCGCCAGATGCGACTTTCCTCCGCCGGGCGGCCCCGAACAAAGGAGACTGGGGCCTTCGTCGATCCACCAGTCGCCGGACGACCTGGATGTCGCGTCATCGACCACGCGGTTGACGCCCTTGAAATCGTGGATGATCTGGGTCGCGGCGCGGCCAGTCAGAGAGCAACCCCAGGTCGCCCGGCCTCTACGGCCACCGAGTTGTTGCCGCGCCCGTCATTCCCACTCGATCGTGCCCGGCGGCTTGCTGGTCACGTCATAGACCACGCGGTTGACGCCCTTGACCTCGTTGATGATGCGGGTCGCGGCGCGGCCGAGAAAATTCATGTCATAGGGGAAGAAGTCGGCGGTCATGCCGTCAACGGAGGTCACCGCGCGCAAAGCGCAGACATGGTCGTAGGTGCGCCCGTCGCCCATCACGCCGACGCTGCGCACCGGCAGCAGCACCGCAAAAGCCTGCCAGATCTTGTCATAGAGCCCCGCCTTGCGGATTTCGTCGAGATAGATGGCGTCGGCCTTGCGTAAAATTTCGAGTTTTTCGCGGGTGACGCCGCCCGGCAGGCGGATGGCGAGGCCGGGACCGGGGAAAGGATGGCGCCCGACGAAAACTTCCGGCAGGCCGAGTTCGCGGCCCAATGCGCGCACTTCGTCCTTGAACAGTTCGCGCAGCGGCTCGACCAGCTTCATGTGCATGCGTTCGGGCAGGCCGCCGACATTATGGTGACTCTTGATCGTCACCGATGGGCCGCCGGTGAAGGAGACGCTTTCGATCACGTCGGGATAGAGCGTGCCCTGGGCCAAAAACTCCAGCGCGCCCTTGCCGTCGGCGGCGATCTTCTTGGCCTCGGCCTCAAAGGTCTCGATGAACAGGCGGCCGATGGTCTTGCGCTTGGCCTCCGGCTCGGCCTGGCCTTCGAGCGCGCCGATGAACAGGTCCTGGGCCTGAACATGGACGAGCGGGATGTTGTAATGGTCGCGGAAAAGCGTGACGACCTCTTCCGCCTCGCCCATGCGCAAAAGACCGTGATCGACGAAGACGCAGGTCAGCTTTTCGCCGATCGCCTCATGGATCAGCACGGCGGCGACCGCCGAGTCGACGCCGCCCGACAGGCCGCACAGGACCCTGCCCTGCCCGACAGAATCGCGGATCGCCTTGATCGCCTCGCCGCGAAAGGCCGCCATGGTCCAGTCGGATTTCAGCCCGGCGACCTTGTGGACGAAATTGGCGAGCAGTTTCGCGCCGTCCGGCGTATGGGCGACCTCGGGATGGAACTGGGTGGTGAAGATTTTTCGCTTCTCGTCGGACGCCACCGCGAAGGGCGCGTTCTCGCTGCGCGCCTTGACCGAAAACCCCTCGGGCAGCCTGGTGACCCGGTCGCCATGGCTCATCCACACCGGATAGCAGCCGCCGATCTCCCACACCCCGTCGAACAAGGCGCTGCGCTCGACGATATCGACATTGGCGCGGCCGAATTCCGCGTGATGCCCGCCTTCCACCGCGCCGCCCATCTGCGCGGCGATGGTCTGCTGGCCATAACAGATCGCCAGGATCGGCAGGCCGGAGTCGAGGATGTTTTTCGGCGCGCGCGGCGAATTGGGGTCGATCACCGAGGCCGGGCCGCCGGAGAGAATCACCGCCTTGGGCGAGAATTGCGCAAAGGCCTTTTCCGCCGACTGGAAGGGCGCGATCTCGCAATAGACGCCGGCCTCGCGCACCCGGCGCGCGATGAGTTGCGTCACCTGCGAGCCGAAGTCGACAATGAGCACTTTGTCGTGATGCTGGCGGAGGTCGTGTTGCAAGGAGGTCATGGCGCAATCCCGTGGGTTGGCTTCGATTAAGCCAAGGTTTGGGGGCAAGCAAGGCGCAGAATGTGTCGCGCCCTTCTCTTGCCCCATTCCGCACGGAAATTTTTTGAAAATTCCGGTTTTGGGCTGATGACAAGCGAAAAGGCTTCGACTAACGTACGCCCGTGCTCGAAAACGGGCGCCCAGGCTCAAAAGGGCCGGTGCTTGCTGTCCAAGTCGTGGGAGGACGTTTCGCAGCGATAATGTATCAGCAATGAGGGCCTCAGGCCCCGGCTGGTTCGGTGCGAAACAGGACAAGGTAAGGCGGAGCGGAAAGACTTGACCGTCTTTCCGCTCATTCATTTTCAAGCCTCCGCAGGCTCGCCGCAGCGTTCCCAATCCGCCCTGACCTGTCGCCGGTAGTCCTCGAATTGCCACTCCGCTATGGCGGCGCGGGCGCCGGCCATCAGGTCCTGATAATAAGCAAGATTGACCCAGGTCAGCAGCATCATCCCTAAAATTTCCTGGCAGCGCACGAGATGGTGCAGATAGGCGCGGGAATAATCGCGCGCCGCCGGACAGGAGGACTGGGGATCGAGCGGGCGCGGGTCCTCGGCGTTGCGGGCGTTGCGCAGATTGATCTTGCCCCAGCGCGTATAGGCGAGGCCGTGCCGCCCGGCGCGCGTGGGCATGACGCAATCGAACATGTCGATCCCGCGCGCGATCGCTTCGATGAGGTCGTCGGGCGAGCCGACGCCCATCAGGTAATGCGGCATGTCTTCGGACAGATGCGGCATGACCGTCTCGATCATCGCCAGCATCACCTCCTGCGGTTCGCCGACCGCCAGGCCGCCGACCGCCAGTCCGTCAAAATCCATATCGGCCAGGGCCCGCGCGCTCTCGACGCGCAGCGCCGGCTCCGCGCCGCCCTGGACGATGCCGAAACAGGCGCGGCCCGGTTGCGCGCCGAAGGCCTTGCGCGAGCGCTCCGCCCAGCGCAGCGACAGGCGCATGGCGCGTTCCGCCTCCTCACGCGAACAGGGCAGCTTGACGCATTCGTCGAACTGCATCTGGATGTCGGAGCCGAGCAGGCGCTGGATGTCCATCGAGCGCTCGGGCGTCAGCACATGGCGGGCGCCGTCGATATGGGACTGGAAGGTCACGCCGTTTTCGTCGAGCTTGCGCAGTTTGGCGAGCGACATCACCTGGAAGCCGCCGCTGTCGGTGAGGATCGGATGCGGCCAGTTCATGAATCTGTGCAGGCCGCCCAGCGCGGCGACCCGTTCCGCGCCGGGGCGCAGCATCAGATGATAGGTGTTGCCGAGCACGATATCGGCGCCGAGCGCGCGCACCTGTTCGGGATACATCGCCTTGACCGTCGCGGCGGTGCCGACCGGCATGAAGGCGGGGGTGCGGATATTGCCCCGGGGCGTCGCGATTTCGCCGAAACGCGCGCCGCCGTCACGGGCGAGGAGAGAAAAGCTGAAATTTTCCGTCATGTGTTGCTCGGGCGGCGATCAAACGTTTCTCAGGCTGCGGCGCGCGCCGCTTCCGCCAGACGCGAGAAGACCACGACCGCGAAGGCCCTTTTGTCCAGATTGTAGATTTCCAGTTCGCGCGCCTCGCGCTCGAGAAACTCCCAGGCGTCGGCATAAGGCGCCAAAGCGCGCGGGCCAAGCCCCTTGTCCCGGTGCAGCTTATCGCTGAGCCAGCCATAAAGGGCGCGTAAAAAGGCGTCGAATTCGCTCGCGGCCTCGCGCGCCGAGATCGCCTCGCCGATGCGCTGGACGAGGAGCCAGTCCACATTCGGGAGCCGCGCCAGGATCTTCCGGGTCAGGCCGTCCACCGCGCCCTCTCCGGCGAGGATCAAACGCAGGGCTTCCCGCGCGGAACCCTCGGCGCGGGCGCAGGCGCGGGCAAGATCGGCTTCCGCGGTCTTTTCGCCCGCCGCGTCCAGCGCCGCGCGCGCGGCGGAACGCAGCGCGGGCTCGTCGAGTCTCTGGAGCGTCAGCAGACGGCAGCGCGAGCGGATGGTGGGAAGGATGCGGCCGGGATGATGCGCGACCAGCAGGAACAGGCTGCGCGGCGGCGGCTCCTCGATCAGCTTGAGAAGAGCGTTGGCGCTGTGGACGTTGAGATCGTCGGCGCTGTCGACGATCGCCATGCGCCAGCCGCCCTCCCCCGCCGATTGTTCGAACAGGTGAAGCACCGCGCGCACGTCGTCGACCGTGATGCGCGTCCAATGTTTCCTGGTCTTCTCGTTCCATTCCCGCCGCAGCAAGGCCAGGTCGCCGAAGGACATGGCCGCAATCCGGCGCGCCGCCGGGTTGTTCGGATCGACCGCAAGATTCTCCGCGCGCTGGACGGCGGGCAGGCGCGGGTCGGGATTGGCCGCGATGAAGCGCGCCATGCGCCAGGCCAGGGTCGCCTTGCCGATTCCCTCCGGGCCGCCGATGATCCAGGCCTGCGGCAATCGCCCGTTGCGAAAGGCGTCGAGCAGTTCGCGCTCGGCCTTGTCGTGGCCGAACAGAACGGTGGTGTCGCGCGGATGCGGCGCCGGCTCGAAACGATCGCTTTCCGGCGGCAGGTCCTCCCAGTCGCTCACGCCCATTGTTTCTCGCCCAGAGCCGGAAGCGGCCATTTTTTCAGGCAGGCCGAGAAAATCGCCTCCGCGACCTCGTCTTCCGGCGTGGAGGCGTCGATCACCTTGCAGCGGTCGGGCTCGGCGCGGGCGATGTCCAGGAATTTTTCGCGCAGAGCCGCGTGGAAGGCCAGGGCCTCGCCCTCGAACCGGTCGACGCCGCCCTGCCCCCGCCTCTTTTCCGCGCGCTCCAGCCCGATTTCGGGGGGGAGGTCGAGGATGAAGGTGAGGTCCGGGCGCACGCCGTCGAGCGTCACCCGCTCCAGCGTCGCCAGAATGTCCTCCCCGGCCCCGCCGCGCGCGCCCTGATAGGCGCGGGTCGAATCGGCGAAGCGGTCGCACAACAGATAGGCGCCGCGCGCCAAAGCGGGGCGGATGATCCGGTCGATATGGTCGATCCGCGCCGCGGAAAACAGCAGGGCCTCGCCGAAATCGCCGAGATCGCGGGCCTTGCCGGCAAGGATGATCGCGCGCAGCCGTTCGGCGAGCGGCGTGCCTCCCGGCTCGCGGGTCACGACGACCTCGCGGGCGTGGCCGGCGCGCAAGGCGGCGGCGAGCCGGCGAATCTGCGTCGATTTGCCCGCGCCCTCGCCGCCCTCGAAGGTGATGAACCGACCCTTGCGCAATGATTCCTCGCCCGCGACTCAGCCCCGATCCGAAGTCTTAACCGGAAAAAGCGGCCGTTCAAGGCTCCGCGGCGGGCGCCGCCGCCTTGGCGGCGGTCCTCTTCTCGATCGCGCGCATCGCCGAATTGACGCCCTTGTGGAAAAGCTGGACGCCGAGTTCGAAGGCGGCGTCCCTGGCGCGCTGGGTGATCGGCCCCTGATCGTCGGCCTGGGCGGTCTTGAGCGGCAGGTCGAGCACGAGGCTGGCGCCCTGATAGACCTTGAGCCGCGCCACGGTCTGGCCGGCGGCGACCGGGGCGATCAGCGGCCCCATATAGGTGATCTTGCCAGTAAGCCGTTCCGGCGAGCCGCGCGGCGTCATCACCCGGACCGGGGCGTCGGAGACGAGCGGAACCTCGCTGGTCGCGCCGCCATAGACCTTGGCGGCCCCCACCGTCTCGTTGGGCTTGAACAAGGTCCTGACGTCGAAACCGTGGAAGCCCCAGTTGAACAGTCGGCGCGCCTCTTCGGCGCGTTCCTTGGCCGTCTTGGCCCCGAGCACCACGACGATCAGCCTGCGCCCCTCGTAGACCGCCGATCCGACGATATTGTAATCGCCGTCCTTTTCGTTGCCGACCTTGAGGCCGTCGCCATTGACGTCCATGAACAGGATGGGATTGCGGTTCAACTGGCGCACCTTGCTCCAGGTGAACTCCTTCTCCCCGAAATAATGATAGAAATCGGGATAGGCCCTGATGATGTGCTCGGCAAGAATCGCCATGTCCCGCGCCGTCGTCACCTGCGCCGGATCCTCGCCGCCCCAGGGGTCGGTGAAATGCGAACCGGTCATGCCGAGATCGGCCGCGCGGACATTCATCATCGCCGCGAAATTCTGTTCCGATCCGCCGAGCCCCTCGGCCAGGGCCACCGCCGCGTCATTGCCCGACTGCACGATCAGCCCGCGCAGCAGGTCCTCGACCCGGACATTGGTGTTGACGCGGGCGAACATGGTGCCGCCGCGGCTGCCGGTCTTCCAGGCGTTTTCCGAAATATAGAACTGCGTCTCGAGGGTGATCGAGCCCTTCTTGAGGTCGCGGAACACCAGCTCCGCCGTCATCAGCTTGGCGAGCGAGGCCGGCGGGATCGGATCGTTGGCGGCCTTTTCGTAAAGCACCGACTGGGTGTCGTAATCCATCACCACCGCGTGCGGCGCGATGGTCGAAATCGTTTGCGCGCGCGCCACGGCCCCCGGGCCGGCGAAGGCAAGGGCCAGAACAAGCCGAAAAAGCAGGGGCGGGAAACGGAAAAGCACTTAGGCCTCAAGGGAACGCAACAGCGCGTCGGACCGACAAATAGTCCCTTTCCGCCCGCGACGCCAGAGCCCGGTCCGCGCGGCGGTCAGCGGTCCGCGACGGAGCCGCCGCGACTGCCTTCGAGACGGAACGGGCGCTGCGGCGGCAAGGGTGGGTTTTTGGGCAAGGGACTTCTGGAGACCGACGCGGCGGAGCCGAAATCCTCGACCATGGCGAGACGCTGCGGCGGTTCGGGCGGAAGCGGCGCGTCGACCAGCCGCTCCCCGGTGGCGCGGATGCGCGGCGGCGGCGCCAAAACGGTGGAGACCGGTTCGTCGCGCAGCGCGAGGCGCTGCTCGTCGCGGTTTGACGCGGCGGCGGGTGGCAGATCGCGCCGTTCGGCGACCTCCGTCGACGAAAAGGCGAAATCGTCGAGCCGGGCCGGGCCGCCGTCACGCAGGGTCGCGAGCAGTTTGCGATCATCCGACCCCTGGAGCGCGGCGCGGCCGACATATTCGACCTTGACCCTGGCGGTGCCCACGGACTTGAAGCCGAGCGCGTCCGCCGCGCGGGCCGAAAGGTCCATCAGCCGTCCGGTGTGATACGGGCCGCGGTCGTTGACGCGCACGATCATCGAGCGGTGATTGCGCAGATTGGTGACGCGCGCATAGCTCGGCAAGGGCATGGTCGGATGGGCGGCGGTGATCGCGTTGCGGTCGTAAACCTCGCCATTGGCGGTGCGGCGGCCATGGAAGGCGTCGCCATACCAGGAGGCGAGGCCAACCGCCGCATACCGGCCTTCGTGCGGCACATAGGTGCGTCCGGCGATGGTGTAGGGGTCGCCGACGAGGTAACGGCCACCGCCCTTGGGCACGTCCTGGCCGTCCGCGACGACTCTTTCGCTGGCGCGGCCATAGACGCTCTCGGGGAAATACTCCTTGCCGTGGCGGGCGAAATGTTTGGGCGACTGGGCGCAGCCGGCCATCGCGAGAACGCCCGCGAGCGCGAAAACGGGCCCTGCTTTCACGCGACGGAGGCCGACGCCGAGGTCTTGCCGCGCCGCGCGGATCCGCGCGAGGAGAAGAATGGGCGTTTTGATCACTGGCCTTTTGTCCTTTTTTTCGCCACGCCCGCGCGGCCTTTCGGGCCACCGGCGCGCGCCAAAGCGGAAGCCGTTCTGCCGTAAACAACTTCGTTCGCGACAATGCCCGGTGAAAATTGCTAAAAGATTGAATTGAATAGTTAACCATTTCCTAGCCCTGCCCGGGCCGGGACGCGCCGTCGGATCACGGCTTCGTGATTACCTGTAGCATGGCGTTGCGATTTTGTCATAATTGGGGCGCGGTCGCCTTTGCGGCTGTTGCGGTTTGCCGCGGGCGGCGGAAGCTCGGTCCCAGCTCAAGGCAGGACATGCCCGCCAAGACTCCACGCGCCGAAGGCCAGGGACAGCACGGTCGCGGGAAAGCCCACGAACAGATAGTCGCGGAAGGTCAGCGGCTGGCCGGCGCGGCGCGCGATTTCCGCGACGATGAGATTGGCCGCCGAGCCAAGCAGGGTGAGGTTTCCCGCCAGCGTGGTCGCCATGGCCACGACCAGCCAGCTTTCGGGCGGCAACTGGGCGACAAAGGGTTTTA
>JAJYCZ010000056.1 GCA_021777915.1 Pseudomonadota bacterium
CTTTCACGACGAGCAGGGCGCCTATCCCGCCGGCGCCTATCTGCGCAATCCGCCGGGGACCGGCCACGCGCCCGGCTCGGAAAAAGGTTGCCTGCTGTTCGTCAAGCTCTGGCAGTTCCGCAAGGACGACAAGGAAAGGATCGTCCGCCAGCCGGGCGAAGGATCTCACGAAAACGGCGACGACGGCGCGGAATTTATGGTCATATATGACCACCCGCTTGAACGGGTCCGCATCGGCGTCTGGCCGCCGCATGCGTCGATGCGCGTCGCCAACGCGCAGGGCCTGGAGCTTCTGGTTGTCGCGGGGGCTTTTCAGGAGGGGGGCGAAGTTTTTCAACGCCTGTCCTGGATGCGGCTGCCCGCCGGCGTCGATTTCGTCGGCCAGGCCGGCGGCGAAGGCGCGAAGCTATGGCTGAAGACAGGCCCGGCGCCGCCGCCGAACCTGTGCGAATTCGAAGGTTGAGGGGGGCCGCGCCGCGCGGCCCCGATCAATAGATCACGACGGAACGGATCGACTCGCCTTTGTGCATCAGGTCGAAGGCGTCGTTGATCTTTTCGAGCGGCATGGTGTGGGTGATCAGGTCGTCGATATTGATCTTGCCCTCCATGTACCAGTCCACGATCTTCGGCACGTCGGTGCGCCCGCGCGCGCCGCCGAAGGCCGTGCCGCGCCAGTTGCGTCCGGTGACGAGTTGGAAGGGCCGCGTCGAGATTTCCGCTCCAGAGGGCGCCACGCCGATGACGACCGAGGTGCCCCAACCGCGATGGCAGCATTCCAGCGCCTGGCGCATGGTGTGGACATTGCCGATGCATTCGAAGGAAAAATCGGCGCCGCCGTTGGTGACGTCGATGATCGCCTGCACCACTTTGTCGCGCCCGACTTCGTCGGGATTGATGAAATCGGTCATGCCGAATTTTTTCGCGATCGCGACCCGATTAGGATTGAGGTCGACCCCGACGATCTTGTCGGCTCCGACCATGCGCGCCCCCTGAATGACATTGAGGCCGATGCCGCCGAGACCAAACACCACGACGTTGGCGCCCGGCCAGACCTTGGCGGTGTAGACGACGGCGCCAACGCCGGTGGTGACGCCGCAGCCGATGTAGCAGATCTTGTCGAAGGGCGCGTCCTCCCGCACCTTGGCGATCGCGATCTCCGGCAGGACGGTGAAATTGGAGAAGGTCGAGCAGCCCATGTAGTGGAAAATCGGTTTGTTGGTCGCGCCTTCGCAGGAGAAGCGGCTCGTGCCGTCCGGCATCAGGCCCTGGCCCTGCGTGGCGCGGATCGCGGTGCAGAGATTCGTCCTTTGCGACAGGCAGCTTTTGCACTGCCGGCATTCGGGCGTGTAGAGCGGAATCACATGGTCGCCAGGCTTGACCGACGTCACGCCCGCCCCGACCTCGCGGACGATTCCCGCGCCCTCATGGCCGAGAATGGCCGGGAATTTGCCTTCGGAATCGAGGCCCGAAAGAGTATAAGCGTCGGTGTGGCAAACACCCGTGGCCATGATTTCGACCAGGACCTCGCCCGCTTTCGGGCCATCGAGGTCAACGGTTTCAATTGTCAGTGGCGCCTCGGCTTTCCAGGCGACAGCCGCACGAGTTTTCATGGCGACGGCTCCGATTTGGGAACGATCGCTCAATTACATAGCGCCAGCGTCGGGGCGGGCAACGGCCAAATCCGACAATAAGGCAATTCTCAGAATTTGTTGCGACGCAACCCGCGGAGCTAGAGCGAAATCCGTTCACGATGAATCGGGGATTTCGCTCTCATGCTTGGCCTTCGCGCACAAACTTATCCAGAAAGTCTGCGACTTTTTGGGATGATGCTCTGCGCCCGGCCCGAATCATGACCCGTTTGATTGGACGTCGTTCTGTGCCGCGTTCTTGTTCCGCCGACAAAGCGTTTTGACGTAATAGCCCTTGTCGAGGCCTTGCCCGAGGGCGCTGCCGGCGATGGCCTCCCCCCAGCCGGACACGCATTGCAGCTCCGACTTCACGGTTCGGGACATCACGTCGATGGCGGTGTTTTCGTCGCAGGCGCCGGTTGGCGTCGACAATTGGCAGACAAGCACGACAGCAGTGAAGAGCGGCATGAAGAACTCCGGAATAGGCTCGACCCGGTATTCGGCGCATAGCACGGAAATCGCGGCGCTATCATTGTCCTACCGCAAAAATAGTGTCTGCTTTATTGGCCATTAGGACAGCAAGCTTGGCAATTTCTGCATAGGCCAAAGGCTCACCCACGAAGGCATTTGCCTAAAAACGCATCAAA
The DNA here is from genome assembly GCA_021777915.1 of Pseudomonadota bacterium. GTDB lineage: Bacteria > Pseudomonadota > Alphaproteobacteria > Rhizobiales > Beijerinckiaceae > Rhodoblastus. The sequence goes on from JAJYCZ010000056.1 coordinate 2,276, forward strand.
ATCTACTTGGACATGACATCGGGAGACACGCCAATCCGTTGGCGGACGCCTCGCGGCTTTCCCCACGGCTCAGGCCAAGGCCGGGACCGGCCAGCGCCCGCCAGGCGCAAGGCCGAAAAGCGCGACGCCCTATAAGCGGGCGCAAATCAAGCGATGGTCGCGTGACGCATTGCGCGCGACGCCTTTTGCAAAAAAAATCGCCCAAAAACGAACGCTTATAATCGTCTTAATAAGGTCTTTATAAACGGCCGACGTTTACGGCGTCCATTGTCGTCGTCTGGAGCCAACATTACAATTTCATTGCAATAGAAGTTGCGCCCCGAACGCATGAATGCGGCACCGTTACTGCAGTGCCTGCGCCTGGGTCGCGGCAAATTCCAATCGGTCGCGGTCTTTGATTTGGCGTCGATGTGACGTCGACTGCATGACTCAAGGCCGAACCGCAGCGGAGGAAGCGATGAAAATATTGATGGCATCCCTGATCTCGGTTAGTTCGCTCGCCTTGGCGCGGCCGGCGAGCGCCCAGGATATGGACACGAAACTGACGCAAAATCCCGCCGACTGGGTCATCCCGGCGGGGAATTACGCCGGCAACCGATATTCCAAGCTCGACCAGATCACCAACAAGAACGCGAGCAAGCTCCAGCCGGTATGGACCTTCTCGACCGGCGTTCTGCGCGGCCACGAAGGCGGGCCGCTGGTGGTCGGCGACATCATGTATCTGGTCACGCCATTCCCCAACATCGTCTATGCGCTCGACCTCAACGACAACGGCAAGATCTTGTGGAAATACGAGCCCAAGCAGAATCCGGACGTCATTCCGGTGATGTGCTGCGATACGGTCAATCGCGGCGTATCTTACGCCGACGGCAAGATTTTCCTCGATCAGGCCGACACCACTCTGGTGGCGCTCGACGCCAAGACCGGCAAGATGCTGTGGTCGGCGGTCAACGGCGATCCGAAGATCGGCGAGACCGCCACGATGGCTCCGCTGCCGGTCAAGGACAAGGTTCTGGTCGGCGATTCCGGCGGTGAATTCGGCGTGCGCTGCCACGTCACCGCTTATGACATGAACACCGGCAAGCGTGTCTGGCGCGCCTATTCGGAAGGGCCGGACAACGAAATCATGGTCGACCCCGAAAAGACCACCGCGCTCGGCAAGCCGGTCGGCAAGGATTCCAGCCTCGCCACATGGAAAGGCGACCAATGGAAACAGGGCGGCGGCTGCACCTGGGGCTGGTATTCCTATGACCCCGAGTTGAACATGGTCTATTACGGTTCCGGCAACCCCTCGACCTGGAACCCGAAACAGAGGCCGGGCGACAACAAATGGTCGATGACCATTTTCGCGCGCGACGCCGACACCGGCATGGCGAAATGGGTCTATCAGATGACCCCTCATGACGAATGGGACTATGACGGCGTCAACGAGATGCAGTTGGCCGATCAGAAGTTCGACGGCAAGATGCGCAAGCTGCTGGTCCACTTCGACCGCAACGGCTTCGGCTATACGCTCGACCGCACCAATGGCGAGTTGCTGGTCGCCGAAAAATTTGATCCGGCGGTCAACTGGGCGACCGGGATCAACATGGACAAGAGCAGCCCGGACTATGGCCGACCGATCCGCGTCAAGAAATATTCGACCGAGGCCAACGGCGAGGACGTCAACACCCAGGGCATCTGCCCGGCGGCGCTCGGCTCCAAGGACGAGCAGCCTTCGGCCTATTCGCCCAAGACCGGCCTGTTCTATGTGCCGACCAACCATGTCTGCATGGATTACCAGCCGTTCCGGGTGACCTATACGCCCGGGCAGCCCTATGTCGGCGCGATCCTGTCGATGTATCCGCCTCCCGGCCAAACCGACATGGGCAATTTCATCGCCTGGGACGCCGCCAAGGGCAAGATCGTCTGGTCGGATCCTGAACGGTTCTCGGTCTGGTCCGGCGCGCTGGCGACCGCCGGCGATGTCGTGTTCTACGGCACGCTGGAAGGCTATTTGAAGGCGGTGGACGCCAAGACGGGCAAGGAGCTCTACAAGTTCAAGACCCCGTCCGGCATCATCGGCAATGTGATGACCTATGAGCACAAGGGCCGGCAATATGTGGCGGTGCTGTCCGGCGTCGGCGGCTGGGCCGGCATCGGCCTCGCGGCGGGCCTGACCGACCCGCACGCCGGCTTGGGCGCGGTCGGCGGCTATGCCGAGCTGAGCAAATATACCTCGCTCGGCGGCGCGCTGACGGTCTTCGCTCTCCCGCAATGAGCGCGAGCCGATGAAAGCGCCGGGCGAATGCTCTCGCCCGGCGCGTTCCAAAGGCCAGTTTCGCGCCTGACGATCCACAAAACAGCCGCCGGGATCAGCAAATGGCTAGAATTCTCCCCGCCATGAAAAAATCCGCTCGTCTTCGCTCCGCCCTCGCCACAATCCTCCTGCTCGCCGCCGGCGCGGCCCTCGCCGAAAACAACAAGCCGGCAAGCAGCAAGGATGGCGAATATTACAACGCCAATGGCGATCCGACCTATGATATTTCACCGGACGGAAAGGTCGACTGGCGCACCTACTCCGGCTATCTGCGCTATTCCGCGGAATGTCTGCGCTGCCACGGCCCAGACGGGCTCGGATCGAGCTATGCGCCGAATTTGACCGATTCGCTCACCCGCCTGACCTATTCGCAATTCCTGGCGACCGTCGCGGGCGGAAAACGCGATCTCGGCGCCGGCGAGGAAAAGGTGATGCCGAGCTTAGGCGCCGACAGCAACGTCATGTGCTTCATCGACGACATCTATGTCTATCTGAAAGCGCGCGCAGACGGCGCCCTGCCGCGCGGACGGCCCGACAATCACGCGCCCAAACCCAAGAGCTGGAGCGATGCCGAAGACGCCTGCATGGGGCCGGAATAGGCCTTTCCTTGGCGCGGGCTTGAGCTTTTGCGTCCTGACGCTCCAGTCCCTTTCCGCGTCCTTCCCCGCGCGCGCGCAAACCATGCCCGATCTCGTCACGCGCGACCGTCTCAGGGTCTGCGCCGACCCCGCCAACATGCCTTTTTCCGACAAGGCGGGCGAAGGGTTTGAAAACAAGATCGCCGAGATCGTCGCCGACGAGATCAAGCGGCCTTTGCATTATTATTGGATGCTGGAAGGTCCGGGATTCGTGCGCAACACTCTGGGAGCGGATCTTTGCGACCTGATCGTCGGCTATGCCTCCGGCTCCGACATTGTCGACCACACCAATCCCTATTACGCCTCGACCTATGTGCTGGTGACCAAGAAAGGCGGGCCGCTCGACGGCGTCGACCGCCTGGAAGACCCGCGCCTCAAAGGCCACAGACTCGGTTTCATCGCCGCCACGCCACCGACCGACCATCTGTTGCGGCTGGGATTGGTGGCCAACGCGAAAATCTACGATCTTCTGGTCGATCACCGTTTTTCCTCGCCGTCCAGGGACGCTATTCGCGACCTTGAAACCGGCGTGACCGACGCCGTCATTCTCTGGGGGCCGATCGGCGGCTATTACGCCGAACACGCCTCGCCGCCCCTGACGGCGACGCCGCTGATCGAAACGACCCGGCCCACTTTCGCCTTTCGCATTTCTTTTGGCCTGAGACGCAACGAGCCTGACTGGAAGCACGAACTGAACGCCGTCATCGCCAAGCGCCGGAACGATATCGACGCGGTGCTGAAGAGCTATGGCGTCCCGCTGTCGCCGATCCAGTCCGTCGCGCCGGAAACGCTTGGACGCGCCGGCGAAGCCCGGGAAATGCCGTAGGGATCGCTCATTCGAAACAGCGGATCTCGGCCTCGGCCTGCGCCCGCCTCAGATCGGCGACCATGTCGTCATAAACGCCGACGCCGCGAAAGGCGTTGGCAGGCTGTCCGACCCCCTGGCGCATGGACAGGACCGTCTCGGCGTCGACATAGCGGTCGTATGGCAGAATAGAGGCGATCACGTCGATCGAGCAGGCGCATTTGTGCAGAGCCAGCTGGTTCTGGCCATTGGCCGCCATGCAGCCGAACACATAATCCGCCCGCGCTTCGGTCGGGTAATCGTTGGTTTCGGAGGCGCCGGCCGCGGAGGCGGCCAAAGCGAGCGCGACCGGCGCCGCCAGCACCGCCGCGCTTCGCCATGGGGAACGCCGAATCCCCTTCATTACCGCGCCGCGCATTTGTATCCGGCCATGTCGAGCATGAAGCCGCGCCCCCGAACCGTGCCGATGAAAGGTCCGCCGACGCGGGTGATATCGGTGAATTTGGAGCGCAGATAGCCGATATAGACGTCCACGACATTGAGCGATGTGTTCGGCTGGACGCCCCAGAGTTCGTCGTAGATTTCGTCACGGCCGATCGGATGATTGGCTTTGCGCATCAGCACGCCGAGGAGTTCCGCCTCGCGTTGCGTCAGCCGTATGTGGACATTGCCGAAAAATGCTTGCCGCAGCCGCATGTCGAGCAGAAGCCGCCCGACCTGCAAGCGCTCGCGGGCGTCCGCGGCGACCGAACGGTGCAGCAGATGCGCCTGAAGCCTTTCCACCAATTCGTCGAACTGGAAGGGTTTGGCGATATAATCGTCGGCGCCCGCGTCCAGGCCCCGCGCGCGGTGGCAGGCGCCATGATGCGGGCTCAGGACCAGCATCGGCTCGGTCCGGCCCATGCGGCGCAAGGCGCGGCAGGTGTCGAAAACCCGCTCGCAATGGGTCGCGGTGTCAAACAATACCGCACAGGGGTTGAGGTCGCCCGCCGTTTCGACCGGATGATCGTCGTCCCCAATGACGGTTACGTCGAAGCCCTCCCCTTTCAAGCCTGCCGCCAATGAAGACGCCGTCGGAGGATCCTCCCCGATGATCAACAGATTCATGCTCACCACCAAGTTTCAAAGTTTGCGTTTCCTTGCCGCACATTTTTCGAGACGGTTCGGGCGCCGTCCGCGCGGCTCTCATTCGGCGTTGGCGCCGTCATGCTCCTTAGAAATCTGTTAAATTATCAAATGATGATAACTCGGATCGCGCCGAAAAGTTCCTCCGGCCCGCGTCGATGGCGTCCGCCACGAAACGAAACCGCGGTTGCGCTCAATCCTTGCGAGACGACAATCGCTTAGACAAGGACAATTGTCAGCAATATTTGAAAAATATGTCGTCATTCTATGTACGGGTCAAGCTCGAAGTCAATTCGACGCCCTCGTGTGCTTCAGCCTGTTCGCAGCGGCGCCTCACAGCTTCTCCTGGATGCGCCGCGCGATCTCGAAAGCGCGCTGTTCGAGAATCGCCGGCGTTTCGCAGACATAGGTCAGGGACTGGCTTCGTTCGGCGAAGATCCGCTTGTCCCAGGCGAATTCCACTTTCGCTTCGGCGAGCGCCTTGGCGTCCGCATCGCCCTTATCCGCGTCGTCGGCGACCTCTTCGCTTTCCTTGCGCACGCGTTCGGCCAGCCGTTCCTGTCCCTCGGCGAAATGAGCGATGCCCGCAAGGATGTGATCCCGCTCGCGATTGATCAAGGCCAGCGCGCCGGCGAACACCCGGGTCAGGCGCTGGTCCTTGTCGGCCCCGGCCTTTTTGACGAAATCGTCGAGCAGCCCGTCGATCTCGGCGAGGGGCGTGCGCCGGGAGGCAAGCTTTTCCGCCAGAGCCGCCGCCTCGGCGTCCTGCTCCCAGTCGCCGGCCTTGGCGATGTCGGGGCCCGCCCAGACGGCGGCGGCGCTGATTGTCGGCGTGCGCCGCTGAGCGCAGGGCCAAGGCGCCTGATTGGAAACTTCAGCCTCGTCGGGCGCGGCCTGCGTCGCGCCGGGCGCCGTCTGCGCCAAGGCGGTGGCGGCGAGGCTGGCGTAAAATCCGAAGACCAGAAGAAACGCCTTTCCGGACATTGTCTTTCTCCCGCGATTTCTCCGCCGCGCTCAATGGAGCGAGGAGACCAGATCGTTCGGCTCGAGGCCGACGGAAATCGATTTGATCACCTTTTCCCGCGCCACGTCGATCGCGGTGACGTCGTTCGAATTGCCGTTGGTGGTGTAAAGCAGCTTTTCGTCGGGCGTGAAGGCGAGGTGCCAGACACGCACGCCGACCAAAAGATATTTCTCGACGGCGAAACTCTGCTGATCGACCACGGCCACGCGATTGGCGTAGCCGAGGGCGACGAAGGCTTTCCTGCCGTCCGAGCTCAGGACCACGCCGACCGGCTGGATTTCCTCTTTCGTCAGGCCGGGCACGTCGAAAGTGATCTTGCGGATGATCTGGTGATTGGCCGTATCGATCACCGAGACGTCGCCGCCCAATTCCGAACTGACCCAGACCTGGGTCCCGCTCCGGTTGAAGACGGCGATGCGCGGCCTTTTGCCGACCAGAACGCTGTCGATCAGCCGGTAGCTCCGCGTGTCGATGAAATGCGCCATATTGGTGGTCTCGGACGTCGCCACCAGCAGGTCGCCATTCGGACTGAGGCCCATGCCCTCCGGCTCCACGCCGACTGGAACCTGCGCCAGAATGAGGTTTTTCGCGAGATCGACCACGGTGACCTCGGCATTGTCCTCGTTGGCGATATAGAGGAGATCGCCGGCGTGATTAAGCGCGAAACGCTCGGGGTCGGGGCCGGATTCGAGCGAGCGCACGATTTTCATGGTGGCGACGTCGAGGACGTTGATGGCGTTGTCGTCGCTGGCGCAGACATAGAGCAGCTTGCCGTCGGGGCTGATGCTGACGCCGCGCGGACGCCGCCCGACCGGAACCGTCTCGACCACCTGCTGCTTGTCGGTGTCGATCACGCTGACCGAATTGCCCTTCTCGTTGGTGACGAAAATACGAAAGGCCAGGGCCGGAGCGGGCGCGGCGAGCATGAAGAGCGCCAGGAAAAATCCCGGATGGAAAAATCCCGACCGGCCACCAAATCTCATCGCCCGCTCCTTATCCCGCGCCTCATGGCAAACGGCACTGCGTCTCCGGCTGGTCGACCCCCAGCGTGTCGAGAATCGTGCGCTGGTGCAAAAAACCCGGCAGCGGCGCCAGGGCCACCAGGAAGGCCGGCTGCGCCAGCAGCAGCGGCTGGCGCAATTGATGGTCCCAGGGCCGGAAGCTCGCGGCCACGTCCTTGAACACGGCGATGCTGAATTGCGGATCGACCAGGAAGGCGGCAAGGGCGCCCGGATCGGCCGAACGGACATGCACGACCGCCTCGCCGATGGCGCGAACCGCTGTCCAGGCCTGGTAATCGACGGGCCGCATCCGCCTGTTGGCGAGGCGCAGGAAGCGGTCCTGCAATTGTTCGGAGCCGAAGGCGAATTGCGTGCGATGCCAGGAGGCGGCGACGAGCCCCTGCGTGCCCCCGACCAGTTTCGGGTCCGCCGTGTGATAGGGAATATAATCGCCGAAATTATCCTCCTCGTCGGCGACGACGATCATGTCGCTGTCGGCGGCGCGGGTGAAGACCAGCGCGGCGCCCTGGGTGACGGCGTCGCCGCGCGCCTGGGCGAGCGGGCCGAAGGTCCAGATCTTTTCGGCGGCGATCGTCAGGCCGAATTTTTTCGCGGAGGCGCGAAAGGACGCGGCATAGCTTTCGTCCGCCGCGGTCTGGCCGACGATCAGGAAAATTTTCGGCCATCGCTTGACCACGAGAAACTGAGCCAGAGCGTCGGTGAGCATGGCGCGGCTCGGCGCGACATGGAAAATATTGGCCCGGCACTCCTTGCCGCGCAGGAAATTGTCCTGCGCCGAGACGTTGAACAGGACCGCGTCCCGTCCCTTCAGCGCGTCGGCGACGGCGAGCAATTGATCGGCCGGCAGGTCGGCGAGGATCAGGCCGTCGCCGCCGTCGGCCAACTTGCGCGCGGCTGTGACCGCCGATTGGTCCGGCGCCAGGATGGCCTCGTCCAGATCGAACCGCTGTCCAAGAAAGGAACCGCTGGTGTTGTTGTCCATGATCGCCAGCCGCGCGCCCGCCACTCCCTCGTCCTGGGGCGTCGCCGTGAGGTCATAAAGCGGCGGCGGCGGAATCCGGCGGGCGATATAGCCGATCCGAACCTCCAGCCGCGCGGCGGCCGTCTGCGCGCGCGCTGGGGCGACGACCGCGACCCGGATGGCAAGGGCAAAAGACAAAAGGAGCGACGCCAGGCTCAGTCCCAATCGATCAATCATCAAAGCAAAGATAATCGCAACCACTGATCGAAGCAGTCTATTTTATAATCATAAGCGATTAATAAGATCGTCGTATGGCGCAGAGAGGCGCAATCTCTCGAACTTACGCGTAGTATATGAATGTCGCCGTAACTTTATTGCGTCGCGGCAAAAATGCGGCGCGGGGCGCCTGACGGTTGCTATATATGACGAACGGCACATGGCGACTGCACGCTATCATGTTTGTCGGGAACTTGGGAGAACAGGCACAGGGCGCGGCTAAGGAAAAAAGCCGAGCGGTTTCACGACAAGCGGACATCGGCAGCGGCGGATCAGGGCTTCCGGCAGGTTGGAGACAATGGCCGGGGCGCGAAAAACGGAGGCGATGATGAGCGAACGTCATTTCGGTCTCGGCAATATCGTCAGCTTGTTCCGGGGCCGCAGCGAAAAACCCCAGCACGAGGAGACGATGAAGATGACCGACATCCGACTTCATCCGGCCATCGACAATGGCCTGAAGCGCGGCCGCGACGATTTCGCCGGCGGAACCCTGGTTTGCAAATGCGCGACCAATCCCGTCCGCGTCGAGATCCAGGGCCAGGTGGCGCACAACCACGCCTGCGGCTGCAGCAAATGCTGGAAGCCGTCGGGCGCGATCTTCTCGGTGGTCGGCGTCGTGCCGCGCGACAGGCTGCGCGTCGTCGCCAACGAGGACAAGCTCTTTATCGTCGATCCCAATGCGGTGATCCAGCGCCACGCCTGCAAGGAATGCGGCGTCCACATGTTCGGGCGGATCGAGAAGACGGATCATCCCTTCTACGGCCTCGACTTCTTCCATACCGAACTGTCGCGCGAGGACGGATGGGCGCCGCCGGAATTCGCGGCTTTCGTCTCGTCGATCATCGAACAGGGCTTCCCGCCGTCGAGAATGGGGGAAGTGCGCGACAGGTTCCACGAAATCGGCTTGCAGACCTATGACTGCCTGTCGCCGCCGCTGATGGACGCGATCGCGACCCACGTCGCGAAATTGTCCGGAAAACTCGCGGCGTGAAAGTCCGGCCGGCGGCGGTTCGCTTTCCGGCCGAGCATTGACGCATCGCTTGCGGGAGCGGCAGATGGAGGAGATTTCGACCGCCCGTTCGCATGGCGGCGTTCAGGGGATCTATCGCCACGCGTCGCGGGCGACGGCCTGCGACATGACCTTCTCCGTCTTCGTCCCGCCGCAGGCGGCGCGCGCGCCGGCGCCCGTGCTGTGGTATTTGTCCGGTCTGACCTGCACCCACGCCAATGTCACGGAAAAGGGCGAATACCGCGCGGCGGCGGCGGCGCATGGCGTCATCGTGGTCTGCCCCGACACTTCGCCGCGCGGCGACGACATTCCCGACGATCCGGACGACTGGCGCTTCGGCAAGGGCGCGGGCTTCTATCTCGACGCCACCGAAGGGCCTTATGCGCGTCATTACCGCATGGCCTCCTATATTCTCGACGAATTGCCGGCGCTCGTCGCCGCGAATTTCCCCGCCGACATGAGCCGGCAAGGGATTTTTGGGCATTCGATGGGCGGCCACGGGGCTCTGACCATGGCTTTGAAACATCCCGAGAGGTTCAGGAGCTGCTCGGCTTTCTCGCCGATCGTGCAGCCCACGACCAGCGGCTGGTCGCGCCCGGCGCTGCAGAAATATCTGGGGCCGGACGAAAGGGCCTGGCGCGCCTATGACGCGACCGCGCTGATCGAGGACGGCCGCCGCTTCAAGGAGTTCCTGGTCGACCAGGGCGCGGCGGATCCGTTCCTGCAGGACGGGCTGAAACCCTGGCTGTTGCAGGAAGCCTGCGCGAAGGCGGCCATTCCGCTCACCCTGCACATGCGCGAAGGCTACGATCATTCCTATTATTTCATCTCGACCTTCATGAGCGGCCACATCGCCTGGCACGCCGCCCGCCTCTGACCCGCCCTACGGCAGCCGATCAATCCTTCAGCGCGCGATCGAGATTGATCGCGCGCGAAAAATCTTTCGCGGCGGCGGCGTCAATATGCGCGGAAGCCACGTCCGTCCCGTCGAAATTGGCGCCTTCAAGGCGTGCGCCGCGCAGGTCGGCCCCCGCGACGTCGGCGTTGGAAAAATCGGCGCGCGAAAGATCGGCGTCGTTCATTCGCGCGAATTCGAGATCGGCGCGCGAAAAATTCGCCCGCGCCAGATCGGCGCCGCGCAGGTCCGCCGAGCGCATCACCGCGCGCATCAGGCCCATGGACTGGTTTTTCATGTCGGCGGAGCCATCGGCGCGCGCCAGCTTCGCCCCGGCAAAACGCGCGCCGGTGAAATCGCCGGCGAGACGCGCGCCGGACAGATTGGCGCGGTCGAAGCTGGCGTGCAGCATTTGCGCGCCGAACAGGCGCGCGCCGGAAAGTTCGGCGCCGGAGAAATCGGCGCCCAGCGCCCAGACGTCGTCGAGCGCGGCGCCGCGCAGATCGGCGCCTGAGAGATTCGCGTGATTGAGCCGCGCGCCGTGCAGATCGGCGCCGTGCAGGTCGAGCTTCGACAGATCGAGCCCGTTCAGGCTCTTGCCGGCCAGATCGAGCCTCTGGTCCGGCTTGCGTTCGGCGATCAGACGCTCGATGTCGCCGCGCGACAATTCAGCCTGGGTGAACGCAGGCGTGGCGAGGTCGACCCCGCTCATCATTCCCTGCGCCAAAACCCGCGCGGGAAAAAACGGCGCCGCCGCGCCGAGCATAAGCGCGGCCAGGCGGACCGCGCGCCGCGATCGACTGAAAATCATCATGACCGTCTCCTCCGGCGCATCGCCATGGGAGCCTTTTTTTGCCTCCGGCCGCGCCGCATGGACCCCAATCAGAGAAACCGCGAAACGCCCGCCGCGTTCCCGTGCGCGTTCCCTTCCCGTGAAGGACCGGATGCCGGCGATCAGATCGACAAAGACGATTGTCCCGCCGCACGGATCGCCGCGGGGATCTGTAGCGAATTCGTCCGAATCCGCGGCAAAATCGCTCAAGCCCCGGGCGCCGCGCAACCCGGCGGGAATTCACTTGACTTCGGCGGGGCGCCGTTCAAGCAACCGGGCGGCCCCTTATGACAAGCGCGGGCTAAATTTCTGTTTTTTGTACGCGACATTCCGTCAACGCTTTGGCTGCCAATTCGCGGGCCAGCGGCGCGATTTCTCGCTCGAACCACGGCCTGCGCCGCAACCAGGCGTTGTTTCGCCAGGAGGGATGCGGCAACGCAAGCAGGTGCGGGCGCAAATGGATCTGGGCGGCGCAGAGACGGATGACTTCCTCAAGCGAGGCGCCCACAGGCAGCGGGCGGCCAAGGCGCGCGCCATGATAGTCTTGCGCCGCTCGGCCGACCGCGAAAATCGTTTCGAACCGGGGGGCCAGGCGGAACAGCTCGTCATGCCAGGACGCACGGCATTCGCGTCGCGGCGGCAGATCGGCGCCTTTGGCGTCGCGGCCAGGGTAGCAAAAACCCATGGCCGCGACCGCGACGCGCGTCGGATCGTAGAATTGCTGACGGGAAAGGCCTATCCAGCCGCGCAGGCGGTCGCCGGAGGGATCGTTGAAAGGCGCTCCGGTGGCGTGGACCCGCGTTCCCGGCGCCTGGCCAGCGATCAACAGGCGAGCGCTGGCCGAAATCTGCAAAACCGGCCGTGGTTCGTGCGGCAAAGGGGCGCCGAACGGCCGTTCGACGCAAAGGCGGCAGGCGCGGATGCGCGCGACCAGCGCGTCGAGGTCCTGGGATGCGGCCAAGGTCAGGCGGAGGCGCTTGGACGCGCGGCGACCGCGGCGCGCCAGCGCGCGAAATGCGGGAGATCGTCGGGAAAGACGATCCGCGCGGGGCGAGCAAAATCAGCCGCGACCATCGCCGTGATATCGGCGATGGAAAAGGCGTCGCCGGCCAGATAAGACCGTTTGGCCAACTCGGAATCAAGAAACCGCGCGAAGTTTATCGCGCGCGTGCGGTTCGGTTCGACCAATTCCCCTATCTGCGGATTTTCCATTTCCTTCATCGCTGGGTGGCTATGCCGGAAAGCTAAAGCGATCGGAAAGAAAAACTCCAGCTCCGCCCGGCGCTGCCACATTTCGACTCTCGCCTTTTCCAGGCCGCCGCGCCCGAATAATGGCGGATCTGGTTGCAGTTCTTCGAAATAGCGGCAAATTGCGACCGATTCACTCAAAATCTCGCCGGAATCGAGTTCAAGAACTGGAATGCGCTGGAGCGGATTAATCGCGGTGAACGCTGGATCCTTTTGCTCCAGCCTTGCCAAATCAACTGGCTCGGTTGGCAAGGAGATTCCCTTTTCCGCGAGAAATATCCGGACCCGGCGGGGATTGGGAGCGGCGCGGGAATCGTAAAGCTTCATCGTGTGAGCGTATCCAGTCTTGGAATGGAGAGGGTGACGCGGTCGACGAACTTCTGTCAATCATCACTTGGACGCCCCGCGACACCATTTAACGATCACCTTTTTTGACCCCGGCGTCAGTCGCTCATTAAGCTTTTTCGGTCAAGCTGGAGTCGACCGCGTAAAAGTTGGTGTGAGAGTCAGCGTCAAGTTCAAAAATATGCGTGAAGTCACCGCAGACATGATCGCCCGCGGGCGGTTCGCTGGGGAAGGAGCGCGTGAGCGCCGCCGCATGGCGAGCCGCATGCGCGAAGCTCGCGAACGGGTGACCTCTTCAGGCGCCGGAAACGTGCGATTCGATATCGAATTGTTGCGCCTTTACGCGCGTAGCCGGCGCGCGGCCATCCTGCCGCAAAGTCTGTTGAGCCTCGCCGTCGCAGCGATGACCGCCCGCTGGCTGCCGGTGACGCTGGTCGGCGCCTGGTTGGCGCTGGATCTCAGTTCCCTGGCCCTCGGCGGAGTTTTGGCCCAGCGTTTCCTTAAACGGGACAAGGCCGAGCAAAATCCACGCCCATGGAAAACACGTTTCACTCTCGCCGCGGCGATGGATGGTTTCGCTTGGGCGGCTTTCGCTTTGCTGATGCGGGGCGTCGACAGCCCCTGGGCGACCGCTTTCGCCATGGTCGTCCTGATGCTCGCCGGAGCGATCCACACGGTGGTCGAGGCCTTCATTCCAGAGGCGGTCTATGCGGCGCTGGCGCCGAACGCTTTGGCGATGATTCTTTATCTGCGCCCGACAGCTTTCGTTGATCCCAACGCTTCGCTGACGCTGCTGGTCTGCTCCACTCTGATCTATTTTGCGGCATTGGCTCGACGCATCTATTCCGGGCAGGTCAGAACGCTCGGCATTCAGGCCGAGAAGGATTCGCTGATCGCTGAACTGGAGCAGGCCAAGGCCAATTCGGACGAGGCGCGCCGGCGCGCCGAGGAGGCCAGTCTCGCGAAATCGCGTTTCCTTGCCACCATGTCTCACGAACTGCGCACGCCGCTCAACGCCATTCTCGGCTTTTCAGAGGTGATGAAGGGCGAATTATTCGGGCCTCATTCGATCGAGGCCTATCGCGACTATTCCAACGATATCCATTCGAGCGGGCAGCATCTCCTGATGCTGATCAACGAAATCCTCGATCTCTCAAGGGTCGAGGCGGGGCGTTACGAGTTGAAGGAAGAGCCCGTCTCGTTAGCCGCGGTGATCGAGGACTGCCGTCATCTTCTGACCCTGCGCGCCAAAAAACGTGGTGTGCTGTTGAGCGAGATCATAGAGCCCGACATGCCGCGGATCTGGGCCGACGAACGAGCGGTGCGCCAGATCGCCATCAATCTTTTGACGAACGCCATCAAGTTCACGCCGCAAGGCGGTCAGGTTTCCGTGAAGTCTGGTTGGACCATGGCCGGTGGACAATATTTTTCCGTGCGCGACACCGGGCCAGGCATCCCGGAAGAGGAGATTCCGGTCATCATGTCGTCCTTCGGACGCGGCTCGATGGCCCAGAAGAACGCCGACGAGGGCACGGGGCTCGGCCTGCCAATCGTCAAAGGCTTGGTCGAGTTGCACGGTGGAACCTTCACCTTGCGCTCGAAATTGCGCGAAGGCACGGAAGTGATCGTGATTTTCCCGCCCGAGCGGGTCATGGCGGCCCTCCCTCAGTTCGACCCGGTCGCCGGACCGCCATCCTCCAATCGGCGTGGAGCCGCATGAAAACGGCGCCCCTGGACGCCTTCCGATCCATCGGGCCGCGCCAAGCGAACGTCTCTCCCGTTTTCCCGCTATTGCCCGCAACGCGCCTTTCCGGGCGATTGTTTGACGCGGATGAATGGAATCCGATCACGCTCGCATCATGGCTTGGAAAACCGTCGAGGCGCCTGACGTCGGCCCAATTACCCGAACGGCTTGAGGAAGGTCGTCCGTCGTTCGTCAGCCCGGACGGAAGCAGGCGTCGCTACATTGCTGTGGCTGACGATCGCTTTTGGAACCGAGGCGACCAGGCCCGGCGGAGTTTCAGGCTACGCGCCCGCGCAATTCGCGGGGCAGCGGGAAGGAAACGTCTTCGGTGGCGGTGGTGACCGTCTCCAGGATCAGTTCGAATTGCTCGGCCAAAGCGTCGAGGATTTCCTCGACCAGCACCTCTGGCGCCGAAGCGCCTGCCGTGACGCCGACGGAAGCGATTCCTTCAAGCAGGGACCAGTCGATGTCGCTGGCGCGGGGAACCAGTTGAGCGCGACGGCAGCCATTCCGTTCGGCCACCTCCCTCAGGCGCTGGGAATTCGAGGAATTGGGCGATCCCACGACGATGAACGCGTCCACCTTGGCGGCGATCTGCTTGACCGCCTGCTGACGATTGGTGGTGGCATAGCAAATGTCCTGGCGATGCGGCTCTATGATTTGCGGGTATTTCTCGCGCAAGGCGGTCACGACTTCCGCCATGTCGTCCATCGACAAGGTGGTCTGGGTGACATAGGCCAGAGGTTCATTCGGGACGAACGGCAGGGCCGCGACATCGGCCGGCTTTTCCACCAGAACGACGGCGCCTTCGGGCAGTTGGCCCATGGTGCCGACCACCTCGATATGACCGCGATGACCGACCAGAACGACCTTGCGGCCACGCCGGAAATGGAGTTCGGCCTCGCGATGGACCTTGGTCACCAGCGGGCAGGTGGCGTCGATCGCCAGAAGCTTGCGTCGCGCGGCTTCGTCGGGAACCGATTTCGGCACGCCATGGGCGGAAAAAACCACCGGCGCGCCGTCGTTCGGGACTTCGTCCAGCTCCTCGACGAAAATAGCGCCCTTGCGCTTGAGTCCCTCGACCACGTAGCGATTATGAACGATCTCGTGGCGCACATAAATCGGCGCCCCGAATTTTCGCAGGGCCTGCTCAACGACGTCGATCGCGCGCACCACCCCGGCGCAGAAGCCACGCGGGGCGCAGAGAAAGACGTTAAGTTTAGGCTTGTCGCTCATGTCGGGCCTCACGGTCGTTCCGATTCTTTGTGGGCGCCGCTCCGCGCGATGTCAACCCATGGAAACCGGCGACAAAATCGCTTCCCGCGCCCATGTTTCGCCTCTATCCCCGCCTAAGCCGGTCGCGCGCGGCGAATCGCCGGATTCGTAAATTTCCCAGCGGGCGTCATGCCGGAACTGAACAACGAGACGAGCTTCCTCGTCCCGATCCTTATTCTTCTTGCCGCGGCGATCCTTTTCGCGCCGGCATTCCGCTTGGCCGGGCTAGGTTCGGTCATCGGCTATCTTGCCGCCGGCGTTGTCATCGGTCCTTCCGGTTTGCGGCTCATTTCCGACCCACGCATGACCCTCAATATTTCGCAACTCGGCGTCGTCCTGCTGCTGTTCCTGATCGGTCTTTCGCTCAAGCCGCAAAGGCTTTACGCCCTGCGCCGCGATATCGGTCTCATGGGCGTCGGCCAGATGGTCTTCACCGCCGCCCCGCTCGCGATCGCGGCCCGGAAATATCTCCATCTCGGCAGGTTCGGGGCTCTGGCGGCGGGGCTTGCCCTGGCCTTTTCCGCCACCGCGATCGCCATGCAGCTCCTGGAAGAACGCGGCGACGCCCAGACTGGCTATGGCCGCCGCGCCTTCGCCGTCCTGCTCGCCCAGGACATAGCGGTCGCGCCTGTCCTCGCGCTCATTCCCCTCCTCGGAGGCAGCGGCGCGTCTCCAGCCTGGCTCGTAGGCTCGATGCATGATGCGCTCATTCACATTTCACGAGCTTTCGCCGCGCTGTCCTTCGTCATCCTGGCTGGCCATTATGCGCTCAATCCCTTGTTCAGCCTGCTCGCGCGGGTTGGCGCGCGTGAAATCCTCACGGCGGCGGCGCTCTTCATCGTTCTTGGCGCGGCGGTGCTGATGGAATCCGTCGGCATGTCGATGGCGCTTGGCGCCTTCCTCGCCGGCCTGCTTCTGTCCGAATCCAATTTCCGTCACCAGCTCGAGGCCGATATCGAGCCGTTTCGCGGCTTGTTGATGGGCCTTTTCTTCATGTCCGTCGGCATGTCGCTCGACGTGAGGCTCGTCGGGGAGCGGTTCGACCTGATCGTCGGCGCCGCTCTCGCCGTCCTTTGCGCCAAATTCGTCATTGGTTTCGTCCTGTTTCGTCTGACCGGATCGTCCGCCCGCGATTCATTGAGCGCCGCCGGCGTCCTTACTCCCGCGGGCGAATTCTCCTTCGCCATTTTTCCGCTCGCCGCGGCGGCCGGCGTCATGACGGCGAAAGAATCGAGCCTGCTTTCGGCGCTCGCCGCAATCACCATGGTGGCCGGCCCGCTTTTCGCGAAAGGTTCCGAATTCATCGCCTTCCGTTCGATGCGCCGCGCCCCGTCCGCCAAGGCCGCCGGCGCGCCTCCGCAGCCGCCGGGGCCCAAAGAGCGACGCGCCAAGGTGCTGGTCATCGGGTTCGGGCGCTTCGGCCAGATTGCCGTCCAGCCTTTGCTTGCCGAGCGCATCGACGTGACGGTGATCGATTCTTCGGTCAAGCGCATACGCGACGCGGGGAAGTTCGGCTTCAAGGTTTTTTATGGCGATGGCCGCCGGCTTGATGTGTTGCGCGCCGCGGGCGCGAATGAAGCGCGGATCATCGCTCTCTGCGTCGGCGATCGCGAAACAGCCGATCAGATCGTGGCGTTGGCGCGCGACAATTTCCCGGTCGCGAAAATTTTCGCGCGCGCCTACGACCGCATCCATGCCATCAGCCTGTTGGAGCGCGGGGCCGATTACCAGATTCGCGAAACCCTGGAATCGGCGCTGAGTTTCGGCGGCGCGGCGATAAACGAATTGCATGGCGACCCCGAGGCTGGCCGCGAGGCGGTGGAGGCGGCCCGGGCGCGCGACCTTGAGCGGCTCGTGATCCAGAAGGCGGGCGGCGCGCCGCCGCCGTTTTTCTCACCCGACGCGCCACGCTTGCAGCCGGAACCCCTCGTCCGACCCGCCGGCAAGTCGCGCGGGCTGACGCCGGAAAGTCAGGATATTGTCCAGGGCGCCGCCAAATGAACTGCCCTGAATTTGCATGAACCGCCACCCTCTTGCGTGGCGCCGATCCAACGCGTATCCAAACTTTGCTGGCAATAATGCAGGTCTGGATCGCCCCGGCTTGCAATTGCGGCGCTCGCCGCAAGGGTTTAACAACGCCAAAGCCCTGGGCAGGCGCCGGGCGAGGAACTTCTTTTGAAAGCCGCACATGGCGCGTGACCTGGTGGATCAGCAAATCATATCGTCGCGCGACGAACTCGTCGGCTGGCTGGAGGCCGGCTGCAAACCCGAGGGACCGTTCCGGATCGGGACCGAGCACGAGAAGATACCCTTCTATCGCGCCGATTGTTCTCCGGCGCCTTACGAGGGGCGCCCCGAGCTTGGCCGTGAAGGGGTCCTCGCCTTGCTCGAAGGGCTGAGTTTGGCGTCGGGCTGGGAGCGGATCGAGGATTCGGGCGCGCTGATCGGACTTTACGATCCCGCCGGCGGCGCTGCCATCTCGATCGAGCCTGGCGGGCAGTTTGAATTGTCGGGGGCTCCGGTGGACGATGTTCACCAGACCCGCGCTGAACTGGTCGCCCATTTCGCCGCCCTTGCGCCGATCATTGACAGGCTGGGCGTCGATTTTCTCGATCTCGGCATGAGTCCCTTGTGGCGTCGCGAAGATACGCCGGCGATGCCCAAGCAGCGCTATCGCATCATGGCGCGCTACATGCCCAAGGTCGGGCGGCTTGGCCTCGACATGATGTTCCGCACCTCGACGGTGCAGACCAATATCGATTTCGCCTCTGAAACCGACATGGTCGCGAAAATGCGGCTGTCTCTGAACCTTCAGCCCTTGTTCACCGCGCTCTTCGCAAATTCGCCCTTCACGGACGGCAAGCCCAACGGCTTCCTTTCAATGCGCTCGCAGATCTGGACTGAAACCGACCCGGATCGCACCGGCATGCTGCCTTTCGTCTTTGAGCCGGGCATGGGTTTTGAGCGCTATGTCGATTTTGCGCTCGACGCTCCGATGTATTTCGTCAAGCGCGGCGATCATTATCACGATGTCGCTGGCGCTTCTTTCCGCGACCTCCTGGTCGGGAAGCTTCCGCAATTGCCCGCGGAACGCGCCACGATCTCTGATTGGGCGAACCATCTGTCGACGATCTTTCCGGAAGTGCGCCTGAAACGCTATCTGGAAATGCGGGGCGCCGATGTCGGACCGCGCGCGCATATTCTCGCTTTCGCGGCTTTAACCGCCGGCCTGTTATACGATCGCGAGGCGAGCGCCGCCGCCTGGGATCTGGTGAAGGGTTTTGACGCACAGGATCGCGACGAGATGCGAAAGGTCGTGCCGCGCGAGGGTTTGGCGACGAAAATCCGCGGCCGAAGCCTGCGGGATCTGGCGCTCGACATTCTGCCGCTGGCCCGTGCGGGACTTGCGCGCCGCAACCGCCTCGACCCTGCCGGCCACGACGAAACACAATATCTCGCAACATTGGAGGAAATCGCCGAGACCGGTGAAACCTTGGCGCG
>JAJYCZ010000226.1 GCA_021777915.1 Pseudomonadota bacterium
GTCCATCGCGCCGATACTTGCGCCGGGTGATTTCAGTCCAGGCCATCAAATTCCCTCGAATCTCGCAAATCCGAAGGAATCACAACCTATTGAAATCACCCAACTTCATTTTCAGTCAGCCTCTTAGATACCAGGCAACAAATGGCGCGCTTGTGCTGTCCTTCAGCCGCACGAGCACAACGTGCTGGTTGACATAGGCTTCTTCGAGGTTATTCGGCACCAAACCAATGCGTCCGAGGTCGGCGGTAATCGTAATGACAATGTCCCCCCTCGGACGCGGGTTCGCAGTCCTTCTGCGCCAGCTGGTGGAGCAACTCGCTGAATATCGTCTAAGGCGAGAGCAAGCTGTCCCCGTCGCACATTTGCGATGCGGATAAACAACGGGCCGACTTCAGAATAGTATTTCGCCCAGCCGCGAGACCCGCTTGTCACGTATTCCGCACAGGTCTCTAACGGTCGGTAGTCTGTTGTTTTACTTAGATCACGAAATGCCATCGCGAGCACGGCCTGCTTGTATTTCTCGACGAGGCGGGGGAGATGGTCGAGATGATCGCGGGCCCGACCGGGCTTCGCGGACAAGCTGTCGATCTTCGCCACGATCCGCTGCTGTTCCGGCAGCGGCGCTACGCCGACCTCGATCTCAGCAACCTCAGATGGTCGCGCTCTCATCAACGAGCCGCCAACGCCTGCAACAGTCTGCATGAACCGATCGCGAAACGACCCTTCGGTGAGGCAGTAACGCAAATATCGTGGGTCGCACCCGTGGTTGCGATAAACAATCCGCTCACCGGATGCGATTTGTCTCTTATCCGTTTTCTGGCCAACGACCCATACTCGGTTCAGGTGAGGGACGATCTTGCAAAGCAAAACGTCACCCGGCTGGACAGCCTGCTCTGATGACTTGATTTCCGCGCCTACTATGACCTCGGGGGCTCTATCCGAATAAGAGGGCACGCTATACAGTTCGAATATCTCGGACGCCCATTTTGATGGATCGACGTTCGCGGTAGGCACCGCTACCTCACCAAGGCGCAATGCCGCCCAGCCATTCGGTAGTTCGCTCATTCCGCCGCCTCCGGGACGTCGTTCTCTTCCAGTTCTGGCTCCAACTCTTCCGACAGCGCCTCGATTTCCACAAGCGCCGCTTTCAGATGCCCAATGATAACTGCCGCGATGTCCTCCGCCTCAGTCAAGCCCTCTTCAGCCTCAGCCTCAGTGTCCCGAAGCCACGAAATGTCGAGATTGTCGTTGCGGGCGTTCACCGCGCCACGGTCGAAGCAACGCCAACGCCCATCTTCACCTTGATCTTTCCGCTTTACGCCCCCGTTGGGATCATCGCCATAGGCCGCCTCGAAGTCAGAGAAATCAGCGACGGTCAGTGGCCGCGTTTTGCCGAAAGCTGGCATGTTGGCGCGCATGTCATAGACCCACACAACACGTGGAGAAGAGGCGCGGGCCGTTGGGCATCGCGCGGCACAATCTGTCAAAGTTCCACACGCGAAAAAGGGCGAAGGGGCCAGAGGCGCAAGCCATGATTGCGCCGTCGCTGGCGCTGAATTGGCCCGAGGCGCTGGCGCCGCGTTCCATTTTCGATCGGGCCTAGCGGCGCGCTCCAGGATCGATGCGTGTCGCGATCCAGACGACGTGCCGGGCGCCGCCTTTTTTGCTTTTGGCGCGAACCTTGATTTCCTCCACGCCGAAGCCGGTCCTGCGAAGACGTTCGGTGAAACCCTGATCCGGGCCGGACGACCAGACGGCCAGGACGCCGCCGGGACGCAAGGCCTGGCTGGCCGCGTTCAATCCCGCCCTCTGGTAAAGGCCATCATTGGCTTCGCGCGTCAACCCGTCGGGGCCATTGTCGACATCAAGGAGGATCGCGTCATAGGACGCGCGCGCGTCGCGGATCAGAAGGCCCACATCCGTTTCATGGATGGAGACGCGCGGATCGGTCAGGCTTGCTCCGTGCATCTGCGCCATTGGTCCGCGCGCCCAGGCCACGACGGCGGGCACGAGCTCCGCGACGACGACGCGCGCCTGCGGGCCGAGGACCGCGAGCGCGGCGCGCAGGGTAAAACCCATCCCGAGTCCGCCGATTAGGATGCGCGGGCTGGGGCGGGCGCGAATGCGCTCCCAGGAGAGCGTGGCAAGCGCCTGCTCGGACCCGCTCAAGCGCGAGTTCATCAATTCATTGTCGCCCAGCATGATCGAGAATTCTGCGCCCCGGCGCTTGAGCCGCAGATTTCCGCCGCCGCCGGGTATTGGCGATGTGTCGAGCAAATCCCAAGGGATCACGATCGTCTCTCCAACGAGTCTGGCATGTCGCCGGCGTCGGCCTTCGGCCGACGGCGACGGTGAACGATCAGGATCAGGTTGTTCGCCGGCATCCCGGCTTGATTAAACAGGCCGCAGCACATTGAGGATCGACCGCGATTGCGGGCAGGCGCGGCCCAGAACAGGCGCTTGTAGGTCATGTCCTCACCGGGGCTCCGACAATAGGCGTCTGCGTCGTTCTCGGCTGATGATCTGATCCAGAACTTGGAGGAAGCGGGAGCGGTCCGCCGGCGTAAAGGGCGGAGGGCCGCCCGTCGTCTCGCCCGTCGAGCGGATATGCTCCATCAGAGCGCGCTGCGCCAGAGCCATGCCGATCGAATCTCCGGTAAACGCGCGCCCATAGGGCGCGACTGCGTGCGCTTCCCTTGCCAGGACGCGCGCCGCCAGGGGAATATCGTTCGTGACGACGACATCGCCGGAGATGACATGCCCGGCAATCCAGTCGTCGGCGGCGTCAGCGCCGGCTTTGACCACGATCCGCGCGATCTGCGGCGATATCGGGATCTGCATGAAACTGTTGGAGACCACGAAGGTCTGCAGTCCATAGCGGAGGGCGACTTTATAGGTCTCCTCCTTCACCGGGCAGGCGTCGGCGTCGATGTAGATTTTGATGGCCATGGAGACAAGATATCATAGGGAGGCCCGTCTGCGCTGAAGTGAATAGCCCCTAGATTCATAGACGCCTTCTTCCCTAAATTTGAGGCAAGGAGGCCGGGATGGGCAAAGTCAATTACAGCGCCGATTTTAAGCGTGATGCGGTCCGTCAGATCACCAAGCGGGGCTATCCGGTGGCGGAGGTTTCGCAGCGTCTGGGCGTCAGTCAATATTCGCTTTAGGACTGGAAGAAGAAGTTCTCGAAGCCAGCAGGCTCCGGCGAGGACGAGCAAGCCTCCGAGATCCACAGGTTGAAGCGCGAGCTGACCCGCATCACGGAGGAGCGGGACAGCTTAAAAAAAGCGGCTGCGTACTTCGCCAAGGATGCAAAGTGACCCGTAGGGCCGCGCGAAGCAGCGAACTACGCCTTTGTCGTCGAGCATCGGCCGTTGTTTTCGGTGCGGGCGACGCGCCGCTGCCTGCGCATTCAGCCGAGCGGCTTCTATGCCTGGCTCAAGGCTCCGTTGAGCAAGCGGCCCAGAGAGGATGCGCGCCAGACCGAGCTTATCAGGACGGCCTGGAAGGACAGCGGCAAGGTCTACGGCTACCGCAAGCTCCACGACGATCTCGTCGACCAGGGCGAGACCTGTTGCCCGAACCGTGTCGCACGCCTGGCCCGTCTGGCCGGCATTCGGGCCGAGATCGGCTACAAGCGCCGCCCCGGCATTTATGGCGGACGACCATCGGTCGTCGTCGACAATACGCTCGACCGGCAGTTCGATGTCGAGGCCCCGGATGTCGCCTGGGTGACCGACATCACCTACATCAAGACGCTGGAAGGCTTTGCCTATCTCGCCGTGGTCATCGACCTCTTCTCGCGCCGGGTGATCGGGTGGTCGTTGCAAAGCCGTCAGACGACTGAATCGGTTTTGCAGGCCGTGCATATGGCGGTCTGGCGACGCCGGCCAAAAAACCGGGTGCTGATCCACTCGGATCAGGGATCGCAATTCACCAGCATGGAATGGGCGTCGTTCCTGAGGCGCCACAGTCTTGAGCCGTCGATGAGCCGGCGCGGCAATTGCCACGACAACGCCGTGGTCGAAAGCTTCTTCAATCTGCTCAAACGCGAGCGCATCCGCCGCCGGACCTACCGGACCCGGGCCGAGGCCCGCCAGGATGTGTTCGATTACATCGAGATGTTCTACAATCCGACCAGGAAGCACGCCCGCAATGGTATGCTCTCGCCTGTCGAATTCGAACGCCGCAACAACACCGCTACCGAAGGTGTCTAGAAAACGCGGGGCGATTCACACCCGATCAATCAAAGTGCGGATGAGTTCTTTGGCTTCGGTGCGCGTGACTTTGCCCCCTAAGGCTTATCCGTTTTGAAGTAAGCTCTGGCCCGAGCCGAGGACCAGAGAATGAAGCGTAGGCGATTTAGCGAAGAGCAGATCATCGCGATTTTGAAAGAGCATGGTTCCGGGGTTCCGGTTTTGGAGCTCTGCCGCAAACACGGCGTCAGTGACGCCAG
>JAJYCZ010000057.1 GCA_021777915.1 Pseudomonadota bacterium
GCCGAGCGTGGCGAGCGCCAGCGACAGGATCGCGGCGGTGACGCCCGACCCGCAGGTGGTCAGAACCGGGCGGGCGATGTCGACTCCGGCGTTCTCGAAAGCGGCCTCCAGTTCATGAGGCGGCTTCAGCCTTCCATCGGACAGCAGCGCCTCCCAATGGAGATTGAACGAGCCGGGAATCCGGCCCGAGCGCACGCCGGCGCGCGGCTCGGCTTCCTCGCCGCGAAAGCGCCCGGCCGAACGCGCGTCCACGATCTGCGGGGCGCCCGTCTCGCCGGCTCGCGCTCTCGCCGCCTTGACGTCGTCGCGCGCGGCGACCCAAGCGTGGTCGAGCCGGCAGGTGAAATGGCGGGGTTGCGCCAAAACCTCGCCCTCGGCGGTCGCGCGCCCTTCCGCGAGCCATTTCGGCAGGCCGCCGTCGAGGATGAAGACGTCGCGCTTGCCGAAGGCGCGAAAAGTCCACCACACGCGCGGCGCCGAAAACAGGCCGTGGCTGTCATAGACGACGATGCTCATGCCGTCGCCGATCCCGAGCCTGCGCATGGCGCTGGAAAAAGCGACCGGATCGGGCAGCATATGCGGCAGGTCGGTCGATGTGTCGGCGATGGCGTCGATGTCGAAGAACGCCGCGCCGGGAATGTGCCGGACGCGAAATTCCTCGGCGCCGCTGCGGTTGGCGTCGGGCATGTGCCAGGAGGCGTCCACCACGGCGATCCCCGGCGCGCCAAGACGCTCGCCGAGCCATTCGGTGGAAACCAGATGCGATTCGGTCAAGGGCTTCTCCATTTTGCCGCCAGATTAAAGGCTTTGGCCGGCCGAGAGAAGTTCTTGAATGGGGCGCTTCCGGTTGCGGCGTATTTTATTGCGGCAAAGGGCGCGACGGGTTGGCTTTCAAATTCCGATGTTTCCGCCATCGTCGGTGTCGATCGAGGCGACCGCGAACAGGTCGCGATCGCCCATTTTCCGGGCGGCGCGCGTTTCGTTCGTGAAAGCCGCGCCGCCGGTTCAGTTCAGGCTCACCACCAGCCGGGACCCCAGTTGTTTCCCCTGCCGCGATCGTAGCCATCGCCGTTGCCCCAGCCGTTGCCGCTCATGTCCGAGTCGCCGCCGAAGCTGAAGTTGCCCCGGCCATGGCCCCGTCCGGAGCCATAACCACGACCATAGCCGTTGCCGTAATCATCGTCCCCGTAGCCATAGCCGCGGCCATAGCCCGGTCCGCGCCCGTAGCGGGGGCCGTAGGCATAGCCGGGGCCGTAAGCCGGCCGCGGGGCGCCATAGCCAGGCGGCGGCGGCGGCGGGCCCCAATCGGGGTTCTGCGCCTGGCTCTCCTGACCGGAACGGGGACCACCCGGCGGAGGGGTTTGCTGGGCGAAGGCAGTGCTGGCGATGACGCCGGCGCCGAGGACAAGCCCCAGTCTGATCAAACTTTTCATCTTTTTGTTCCCTTGCTCTTGTGTGTCGGGGTCGCGAACGCGGTCCCGACAATGAGGTGGCCGAACGCCCGCGCGTTCGCGCCGCCGTTCCCAGGTTCGCGCATTGGTCGGTCCTGGATGAGGAACGCTCCACGGGGCAAACATGAAAGGCGTAATCAGGTCCGGGGAGTTGATCGGGTCTGTCGTGGAATTGACCCGCCGAAGCCCGGGCGGATGGCAGGGACGCCGCCCCACGCGCTCGATTTGGCGCGGCAGATAGTTTTATCGGCCCGATATATTCTGGAGCGCGCGTTTTCGGCTCGACGGAGGCCATTTTTTGTTGGAGGGGCCGTCAACGATTTTTTGTTTTGGAACTCTATTGGTCGTTTTATAAGACCGTCATGATATCCCAATACTTGAATGTTACGATGACGTGCGCGAATGTGTCAAGGAGCAATCCAGAAGTTCGTGCCGCCATTTCGAAAGAATCTCCGTTGCCGTCCGAGTCGGCCGGAATTTCGCTTCCGGTCCAAATGTCGATGTTGCGCCCGAGGCTTTGGGCCAAAATCTGCAAAGGCTGGCTTTGACGGCTTGAACTTGAGCAGAGATTTTCCACATGCGCGTCTCGTCTAAGCCAAATTCCGTGTTTCGCCTTTGTCGCGTCAACGCGCTCGCCTGCTTTGGCGGTTCGCAACCGAATGACCTCCTCGAGCCGGTCCCGGCTCTTACGGGAGACGGCGCCGACGGTTCGCCAACCTCCGGTCATGGCCGGTCGATTTCGTCATAGAGGCGACAACCCGGTTCGCGCGGCACGAACAATCCGTTCGATATTTCAAACGATTTCGGATAATATGCCAAACGCGGCGGGGCGGCCAGGCAGGGGGCCGGATGGACGAAATGGGCGTCGAGGGCAGGGACAAGCAAAAGGCGCTGGAGGCGGGGGCGATCGCGCTCTCGGGGCAGCTCGGCCGGACGGTCCAGCGGCTGCGCAAGGCCTATAGCCTTTCCCTCTCTGAACTTTCCGAGCACTCAGGCGTCGCCAAGTCGATCATCAGCCAGATCGAGCGCAACGAGACCAATCCCACGCTCGCCACCATCTGGCGGCTGGCCCAGGCGCTCGACGTGCCGATCGAGCGGGTGTTGCAGGACCGCGACGATTCCGCCTTCATCGAAAAGATCTCGCGCGGCGACACGCCGATCCTGGTGTCCGACGACGGCAAGTGCAAGCTCGCGGTCACCGGATGGATCAAGACGGTGGATTGGCTGCAATGCTATGATTTCTTCGCCGAATCCGGCGGGGCGCTGGAATCGGAAGCCCATCAGCGCGGCGCCGTCGAGAGCCTTTCGGTGATCCAGGGCGAATTGCAGGTCGAGGTCGGCGGCGAAAAGGAGACCGTGCGCGCCGGTGAAACCCTGCGCTACCGGGCCGACCGGCGCCATGTCATCCGCAATCTCGGCAAGATGCCGGCGCGGGCCGAGATGATCTGCATCCTGAAGGCGGCGGCGATGGAATGAGCGCGGCGGCCTTGTCCAAACCCTGGGAAGGAAACGATTGATGCAACCCTCCGGCCAGAGCGAGCAGAAGGCGCTCAATCCGGCAGACCTCGCGACCGACCCGAGCAAGCCTCGCCTGTTGCGGGCGTTCGCCGCCTCGGTCGCGGGGCTGGTCAGCGCCATGAGGACGGAAGCCGCCTTCCGCCAGGAAGTCGCGGTTCTGGTCGCCGCCGTTCCCGTCTCTTTCGTTTTGACGCCGGATTTTTTTCGCCGCGCCGAACTCGTCGCCGCGCTGCTGGCGGTGCTGGCGATCGAATTGCTCAATACCAGCGTCGAGAAATTATGCGACCGCACGACGACGCAGATCGACCCCGCCATCAAGATCATCAAGGATCTCGGCTCGGCGGCCGTGTTCTGCGCGCTGCTCATGGCCGGCCTGCTATGGATCGGCGCCGTGCTCGAACGGTTTGCCTGAGCTTGCGGTCGCGCCAAATGAAGGAAGTCGCCGCCGTCATCAAACGGGGTTACAGGGTCGCCTCGGGCCGGGCGCTCGACGGCCACGACCAGCGGTTCAACGCGGACGGCGGAACGATCCGGCTGCAGATTCCGAAATTCAGGGAGCTCGGCCTCGACATGGAGTCCTATTTCGGCGGCAAGGTGGACGAGGCTTTTGTCGCCGGAACTCTGGGCTGCGACATCAGCCCGCGAAAAATGACGATCCTGAGGCCTGAATATTATTTGAAATCAGTGCGCTGGACCGACAAATTCGACCATGAGCGCCCCGGCTTCGCCGAGGATTTCCATCTCAGCGAAGCCGCGATCCGGTTCGACGGCAAGAGTTTCAGGGCGCTGATCTACATTCCCGCGCCGGAAACCAAGCCCGCGCATTTTCACCCGCCGACCACCATCGAGGTGATCGCCCAAAAAATCGACGGCATAAGATACGGCGACCGCGTGACGCTGCTCTATGCGCCGGAAGCGATCCGGATCGACGGCCCCTGAAAGGCTAACCGCCCGCCGCGACGACTTGGGCTTCGACCTCCGGTTCGAGCATTTCCTCGCACAGGCAGGGGGCGTGGAACAGTTCGCCGGTCCACATGCCGCGCATGGTGTGGCTGGCGACCGTCAGCCAGATCCCCAGCAGAAGCAGGGCTTCCGCGATCCCCGCGACGCTGAAGAAGGTGAAGCCGGTCAGCCGGTAGAGGGTCAGCGTCGTCGCCGTATAGACCCCGAGCGGGAAGGTGAAGCCCCACCAGCCCAGGCTGAACGTCAGGCCCTGGCTGATATAGCGGACGGTCAGGACAAGCGCGAGCACCAGCCACCACAGCCCAAGACCCCACAGGATCAGCCCGCCCAGCACGCCGACGTCGCGGGCGGCGGCCGCGACCGAGGCCAGCGGCCCGCCGGCGAAGGCCGCCGGCGCCGCCTGGCCCAGGGTGAGCAGGCCGAGGCCGCCCATGCTGATCGGCCCCAGGATCAGCCACATCGAGGCCGCCATGCCCTTCTGTGGCAGCTTGTGCAGCGCCAGACGCAGGATCACGATGGTGATGATGCTGAAGGCGAGCGGCACCGATATGGCCCACAGAACGTAGCTCGTCGCGACGACGAGCTGCGCGGCGCCGCCGGCGAGATGGGGGGCCAGCAGTCCGCCCGAGGCCGCGGTGACTTCCGGCCCGACGATCGGCAGCAGCCAGACCGGCGTGATCTGTTCGGCGGCGTGGATCTGGTGGGTGAACATGTAGAACGGCACCAGCCAGGCTACGCCGACCGCCAAGGCGGCGTCGAACCACCACAGCGCGTGCGACAGGAAAACCGCTCGCTCCGGACCGAACAGGTCCGGGCCGAACGTCAGATTGGCGTTGACGATGGGGATCAGGCCCATCGGAATCGCGCCGAGAAACATCGACTGCACGGGATGGCGCAGCATCGGCTCGATCGTTTCCGGGAACATGACGAGCCGGGCGATCAGCAAGCCGGAGAACAGCAGGTAGAAGCCGGTGTCGGACATCCACAGTAGCTCGGCGAGCTGGCGCTGGTAGGGCAGCTGCACGGGCGACATCAGCATGATGATATAAAGGATGCCGGTGCCCATGGTGGTGGCGAACCAGTTGGGCGTGAACTGACGCGCCAGTTCGGTCGGCGATTTAATTCCCGACAAGGGCTTGCGCCAGCCGCTCCCGCCCGCTTGTTCCGTCTTGGCTGTCATTCCCACGCTCTCCCCTTCCGGCGCGGCGGTTCGACCGTGGGGCCAACCGCGGAACCGGACATATTCTTGAAACCGGAGTCGCCTGTTCGAGCGGCCTGTCCGCTCCTCATGGTCGGCTCATTAACCCGTTTCCGGCCGCCTTGGAAGTGGACGCGGCGTCGGGCCGGCGGGGCGCAAGGCTCGCCGGCTCGGGCGGAGCCCGAGCCGCTCAGCCGAAAAGGCGCACGGTCCACTCGGTCATCGGATAGCCGACGCCGAAGCCCAAAGCCGCGCCGGCCAGCACGTCGCTCGGGTAATGGTGGGCGGTCGCCACGCGCGACCAGGCCATGCCGAGCCCCATCAGAACCGCCGAGGCGGTCGCCGCCGGCCAGAGCATGACCACCGGCGTCAGCACGCCGACCATGGTCATCGTATGGCCGCTGGGAAAGGAATGCGCGTCCAGCGTGCCGAGCAGTTTGGGCAGTTCGGGGGCGGCCTGAAACGGGCGGCGCCGGCCGCACCAGTCCTTGAGATAGGGATAGACGCCATGGAGCAGGATCGCGCTGACCGCCGCCGGGGCGATGATGCGCAGGCCGGACAGTCGCCATTTCACCAGAATCGCGGCGGCGAGCAGGGGGTAGATCCAGCCGTTGCCGAGCTTGGACAGAACGATCGCCAGTATTTTCAGCGGCGCCGGACGGGCGCTGCGCGCGGCCGCGCGGACCGCGCGCATTTCCGCCCTCTCGAATCGCTGGAGAACGCGCGAGACCGCCGCGGAACATCGTGCGCGAAAGGGGCTCGCCGCGGCGACGGCCGGGGGCGGTTCGCCGGACAACGGGCCTCCCGCGGCGAAAGCCTCCAGCTTGCGCCCGGGTGAACCCGCGTGAGCTTCCATCCTCATCCCGTTCGCCTTTCCGGGCGAGCCGCCCGGTCTGGAGGAAATCCAAGCCTTCAAAATCTCTCCGCCAAAGCCGGGAAAGGCTCGTCGCAAAGCTTCACCCCGACTTCTCGGCCCAAATCCCGCCGGAATCGTGGCGCGCCCGAACGCCAGCATAAATTATAAATTTTACGCCTTTTTGTCACGCGGACCAGAAAATGCGTTTTCACGGAGAAGGCCAGGCCGAAGATCCCGCGCCGGAACCAGGGCGCCCGGTCAGTTTTTCGCCCGCTTGCCCCAGCCATGCGGCGGCCGGATGAAAAGGAAAAGGCTTGCCGCGCCCGCGACGGCCAGCAGGATCAGCAGGGTGGATCGCTCCATCCAGGCGGTGGCCGGGACGGCGGCGGCGAGCAGGACCCCGACCAGCCCGATTCGCCAGGAGCCGATCAGGTTTCCCGAGGTGAACAGCCCGAGCGCAAGGACCGTCAACAGGACCAGCGGCGCCGCGTCGGCGCCGAGCAGCTCGAAGATCTGCGGCAGCATGAGCAGGCGCATGGCCGCGAACACCGCGACCCAATGCAGCGCGTCCTGCCGGATCGCTTTGATCCGCTCGGCGCGATCGCGATATTCGCCGCGCGCGAAAAAGCTGGCGACGGCGAAAATGGGCACGACGATTTCCCAATAGGGAATGGTCAGCCTGCGCGCCAGGCTCGAAGTGGCCACCCCGCTCAGCGCCAGCAGCAACATGATCAGATAGGGCCAGTTGGAGGCGAGAAAGCGCCGCGTCCATGCCGGTTCTTCGGCTGCCGGATCGGGCTGATCGTTCTGTGTCATCGCTGGCCTCGCTTCGATTTCATGGACAATGGGAAGACCGGAAGTTCCGGCTATTATAGGCCGCTCATCCGCGTGAGGAAATTTTGACGCCGCGGTCGCCGTTCATCGCGAAAATGAAGCAAAGCCGGATGAAAGTCCCTCGCCGCGCCGCCCTTTTGATCTTTCTTGTTTCGGGCCATGCGCCGCATGGGCGAGGACGCCGGACACAGCGGCCCGCCTCACCCCCATAGCGCGGGGTCGGGCGGAAAAACGGTCGAGCCGTCGTAGCGCAGGCCGTGGGCGCGGTCTTGCGCCAGCAGCAGCGGTCCGTCGAGATCGACGAAGCGGGCGCGCCCGGTGAGCAGCAGGGCCGGGGCCATGGCGAGCGACGAGGCCACCATGCAGCCGACGAAGAGGTCGAAGCCGAGCTTTTCCGCCTCGGCGGCCAGCGCCAGAGCCTCGGTCAGGCCGCCGGTCTTGTCGAGCTTGATATTGACGAATTGATAGCGGTCGCGCAGGGCGGCGAGCCCCTTGCGGTCGTGGACGCTTTCGTCGGCGCAGGTCGCGATCGGCCACTTTGTCCGCGCCAGCGCCGAATCGTCGCCCGCCGGCAAGGGCTGCTCGACCAGGGCGACCCCGGCCGCCGCGCAGGCGGAAAAATTCTCGTCGAGATTTTCCGGCCGCCAGGCCTCGTTGGCGTCCACGATCAGTTCGGCCTGCGGCGCGGCGGCGCGCACGGCGGCAAGGCGTTCGGCGTCGCCGGC
Organism: Pseudomonadota bacterium; assembly: GCA_021777915.1. Lineage (GTDB taxonomy): Bacteria > Pseudomonadota > Alphaproteobacteria > Rhizobiales > Beijerinckiaceae > Rhodoblastus. The sequence goes on from JAJYCZ010000057.1 coordinate 7,546, forward strand.
GCCCGCGAGCTTGACCTTCAGCACCGGGCGGCCGGCGGCGGCCTGGGCCGCGCGCGCCATTTCTTCCGGCGTCCCGACCGACAAGGTGTAGGCGGTGACGCAGGGCGCGATTTCTCGCAGGCCGGCAAGCCGGAACGCCGGGACGCCGGACATCTTGGCGTCGAGGTCCCAGAGCGCGCAGTCGAGCGCGTTGCGCGCGGCGCCGGCGGGCAGGAGCCCTTGCAGTTCGGCGCGGCCGGCGCCGGATTCGATCGCCGCGCGCGCCGATTCGATCGCCGACGCCACGCTCTCGACGCTCTCGCCATAGCGCGCATAGGGCGTGCATTCGCCGCGCCCCGACGCCTGTCCTTGCGTGATCGTCGCGACCAATGTCACCGCCTCGGTCTTGGAGCCGCGCGAGATGACGAAGGGGTTTTTCAGCGGGTAGCGCGCGATCTCGATCGAGAGCCGGCGAGGTTCGGAGGTGGCCATGGTGTTGCGCTCATGCAAGCTTCGTCTTGGGCGAGGGGGTCGTCCGCAATTCGCTTTTGCCTAAACGGCCCGCGGACTGTATTCAAGAGCCGAGGCTCTCCTCGATCCCCGGCCTTGGCCGTCAGACAGCGGATGCGCGCCGAATGTCGAACTCCATGCCCGCCGAGCCGGCCTTTTCGGTCGAAAGCGATGGCGAGACGCTTCGCCTCGTCCTGCGCGGGGCATGGACGATTTCGGCCTCGCGGACGCTGGAAAACGCGGCCGACGCGCTCGCCGCCGCCGGGCGGGGAGCCGCGCGGGTGGCGATCGACTTCGCCGGCGTGGCGCGGCTCGACACCGCCGGCGCCTGGCTGATCGACAAGGCCCGCGCCCGGATGGCGGCGGGCGGCTCCGCCACGGAATATCGGAGTCTCGATTCGGACCAGAGTCTGCTGCTGCGCGAAGCGGCCTATGCGCCGCCGGCGCCCGAGGCGAAAGGCAAGCGCAGGCCGGTCGTCGACTTTCTTGTCCGGCTTGGCAAATGGAGCGCGATGATCGCGGGCAATGTGGTGACCGGCGTGTCCTTTTTCGGCGAGTTGGCGGCGGCCGCCCTGCGGGTGATCTTCAACCCGGCGCTGTCCCGGCCGACGTCGATGATCTACCACATGGAAAGTTTTGCCCTGCGCGCGGTGCCGATCATCGTGACCATCAATTTCCTGGTGGGCAGCATTGTCGAGCAGCAGGGGCTTTATCAATTGCGGCGCTTTGGCGCGTCGACCTATGCGATCGAATTGATCGCCCTTCTCGTCCTGCGCGAACTGGGCGTGCTGCTGAGCTCGATCATGGTCGCCGGCCGCTCCGGCTCCGCCATCACCGCCGAACTCGGCTCGATGAAGATGCGCGAGGAGGTCGACGCCCTGCGGGTGATGGGCATGGCGCCGATCGAGGTGCTGGTCCTGCCGCGCATCCTGGCGTTGATCTTCTCCCTGCCGTTGCTCACCTTCATCGCCGACATAGCCGGGCTCGGCGGCGGCATGGTCACGGCTTACGTCTATGAAGGCATCAGTTTCCAGGCGTTCATCACGCGGGTGCAGGATTACATCGGCCTCAACACGTTCCTGGTCGGCCTGATCAAGGCGCCCTTCATGGCGCTGGTCGTCGGGTTGATCGCCTGCGTCGAGGGCTTCCGGGTCCAGGGCTCGGCCGAATCTCTGGGCCGCCAGGTTACGATTTCTGTCGTCAATGGCATTTTCATGGTGATTTTCGTCGATGGCCTGTTCGCGATCTTTTTCGCCGGCATCCATTATTGAGGGAACAGATGGGTCCGAGGTCGCAAGAACCGATCATCAGGGTGAAGGGGCTGAACGTCGGCTTCGGGAGCAAAAGGGTTCTCATGGACCTCGATCTCGACGTTCCGCCGGGACAGGTCACCGGTTTCGTCGGCGGCTCCGGGCAGGGGAAGTCCGTGCTGACCCGCGCCATCCTCGGCCTGCTCCCCAAACAGTCCGGGACCATCGAAGTCTTCGCCGAGAACATCGACCGTCTGTCACCCGCGGAGCGCCGCGCGCTCGAACGCCGCTGGGGCGTGATGTTCCAGGGCGGGGCGCTGTTTTCCGCCCTCACCGTCAAGCAGAACATCCAGGCCCCGATGCGGGAATATCTCAAGCTCAGCCAGCCGGTGATGGACGAACTGGCGCTGCTGAAAATCAAGCTGGTCGGCCTGCCGCCGGACGCGGCCGAGAAATTCCCCTCGGAGCTTTCCGGCGGCATGGTCAAGCGCGCCGCGCTCGCCCGCGCGCTGGCGCTCGATCCCGAGCTTCTGTTTCTCGACGAGCCGACCTCGGGGCTCGACCCGATCGGCGCCGCCGAGTTCGACGATCTGATCGCGACCTTGCGCGCGACCCTCGGCCTGAGCGTCTTCATGGTGACCCACGATCTCGACTCGCTTTACTCGATATGCGACACCATCGCGGCGCTCGCGGACGGCAAGGTGATCGCCGTCGGTTCGCTTTCGACCATGCTCGCTTCCGATCATCCCTGGCTGCGCACCTATTTCCACGGCAAGCGCGCGCGGTCGATCGTCGCGCCGGACCACGCCGCCATGGGCGCGCAGAGTTAAGGAGCCGAAACATGGAGACGCGCGCCAATTATGCGTTGGTCGGCCTGTTCACCCTGGTCGTGATTTTCGGCATTTTCGGCTTCATCTACTGGTTCAAGACCTTCGGCGTGGAGACGGCCCAGAAGACCTATTTCGTGCATTTCGAAACGCCGGTCTCCGGCCTGATGAACGGCGCGGAGGTCGAGTTCAACGGGCTCAAGGTCGGCTCGGTCACCGAACTCGGGCTCAACCCGAACGATCCACGGCAGGTGGAGGCGCGGATCTCGATCGGCGCCAATACGCCGGTCAAGACCGACACCACGGCTTCGCTCAAGACCGGCGGGATCACCGGCGTCGCCTGGGTGGCGCTCGAAGGCGGCAGCGCGGGCGCGCCGCCCCTCCCGCCGGGCGGCGTGATCAGCGCCACGGGTTCGGACCTTCAGGCCCTGTTGCAGACCGCGCAGAAGCTGTCCGTGAAGGCCGACAAGGCGTTCGATCAGCTCGACGCGGCCTTGACCAGTGTGAACGGCTTGTTGAAGGAGTCCGGCCCGGGGATCAAGTCCTCGGTGAACAACATCCAGCAGGTGACCTCGGCCCTGGCCGACAAGAACGGCAATTTCCGTCAGGCGCTCGACTCGATCGAACCGGGCAAGGTCCGCAACATCATGCGCAACGCCGACGAGGCGATGGCCAAGATCAACAACCTGCTCGGCGGCGATTCCGGAAAGGCGATGATCGCCGATATTTCGAGCGCCGCGCGGTCGATCAAGAAACTGGCGGAAAGCCTGAATCGTTTCGCCAACACCGGTTTGCCGCAATATCAAGGACTGGCCGTGGACGGCCGCAAGACGCTTCAGGACGTCGATCACGCGGTCAAGACCATCGAGCGCGACCCCCAGAGCATAATTTTCGGCCGGAAGCCGGCGCTGCCCGATTACAGCGGGCGCTGAACCGGCGGCTGATCCGGATCGGGTCATAGAGAGAAGCAGGGACCGTGGAGCGGACAACAAGCGGAACGCTTGCAAGGCAGGGGGGGCGGAAGCCGGCCTCCTTTTCGCCGATGGCCGTCGCGATCGCTCTCGGCCTTTCCGGCTGCGCCAATCTCGTCACGCCGGAGCGTTTCGATATCCACGCCGCTTCCGCGCGGGCGCGTTCCTCGGGAGCGACCTTCGTCGTGCCGACGCCGACCGCCTATGCGCCCTTGGACAGCGAACTGATCGTGGTGCGCGGCGCCGACGGGTCGCTGAGCCGGGTTCCGGGCGTGGAATGGGCCGACCGCCCGCCCGCGCTGCTGCAGGCGCGCATTGTCCAGACCTTCGAGAACGCCGGGCTCGTCCGTCAGATCGTGGTTGGGGGCGGCTCGGCGGAATATGCCCTGCGGGTCGATCTGCGCCGCTTCGACGTCGACGCCGCGAGCCATAGCGCCACGGTCGAAATGACCGCGCGGCTGGTTGCGGAAAATGGCGGACGCATCGTCGCCGCGAAAATCTTTTCGGCCTCCGAGCCCGTCGGCGAAATCGCCGGCGCCGCGCCCGCGACGGCGCTCAATGGCGCGCTCGCTGGCGTTCTCTCCCGCATGATCCCCTGGGCGGCTTCCCTCGGACGGTGAAAACCTTTCCCGCGCAAAAGAAAACGCCCGGATCGCTCCGGGCGTCGATGTCTTCGGCGGCGCGCTTCGGTCAGCCCAGCCGCCCCGAGGCGTGGGCGAGCAGGCTGTAGACCTTGCCGGATTCCGAGGCGAGATAGGACCGTGTCATCAGGCCGTCGCGGTCCTGCCGGCCGACGTCGCCGAGCAGGCGCTCGAATTCCTGCACATAGCGATCGACCGTCACGCGGAAGTCGCGGTCCTCGTTGTAGCGATGACGCACGTCCTCGAAGGTCTTCTGGCCCTGGGTGGTATAGACGCGGCGGTTAAACGCCGACCTGTCGCCGCGGCGGAAGCGATTCCAGGCGTCGATCAGCGCGTTTTCGTCCACTGCCCGGGCGATTTCCGCCGACAGGCTGTCGAGCGACTCGGCGGGCGTGGCCGCGCGGCGCGGGGCTGGCTCGTCGGCCGAGGCGCGGGCCAGCAATTCGCTCATCCAGCCGCCGCGCTCCGCCGGGGCGGCGGGAGCGGGAGCAGGGGTGGGAGCGGGGGCAGGCGCGGCGGCGGCAGGCGCGGTCGGCCGGGGCGGCTGCGGCCGCAGATCGACGCGCGGCGTCTCGCGGGCCGGGGTTTCGGGAGTCGGCTCCCGGCGCGGCGCCGGCTCCGGACGCGCCGGTTCGGCGGGCTCGGCCACATCGAAAGTCCGGCCCGAACGGGCGACCAGTTCGGTCAGTTCATTGAGGGCCTTCATTTCGTCGGCGACGATCTTGCGCATGGTCGCGGCCTGTTCGCCGGTCTCGCGTGGGAGATCGGCCATGCCGCGCTTCAGTTCCTGGCGGGTCGCTTCCAGCTCGCGCTGGATCTCGCCGGTCATGGCCCGCAGTTCCTGCGACACGCCTTGATAGCGTTCGGAGGCCTGCTTGAACAACTGGTTCATCTGCGCCAGCGTCTGCTCATAGGCGGCGGTCATCTCGGCGGCGGTCTTTTCGCGCTGGCGCGCCGCCTGGTCGCGCAATTCGTCGTGCTGTTTGGTCAGCACGCCCGCCGTGCCGGTCGCCGCCGAGGCGAGGAACGCCCCGACTTCGCGGGCGCGCGCGTCGGCCTGGGACAGGGTGCGCGCGATCATCGCCGCGAAGCCGTCGAGGCGCATCTCATATTCGTTCTGCTGCTTCGCGGCTTCGTCATGCAGCGCCTGGAGGCTTTGCATGCGCGCTTCGAGCGCGGCGTCGATCGCTTCCTGGGCGCTCGCCGCGTCGCTCAGCCGGGCCTGCAGGGCTTCGTCCACCTTGGACTGGGCGACGCTCAATTCGCGCAGGCGGGCGTCAAAGGCGCGGCCGATCATGGAATGCGCCACGTTGAGGTCGCGCAGGGCCTCCTGCAGCGTCCGCGCCTGGTCCTGCACCGCCTGGGCGGCGCCGCCGACGCCGTTTTCGACCTGCCGGGACGTCGCGTCGAGGCGATCCGCTTCGCCCTTGAGGGACGTGACCGCCGCGGCGAGCGCGTCGATTCTCGGCGCGAGCGCGCTGTCAACCTGGGCCAGGCCGGTTTCGGCGCTGTCGATCGTCGTCAGCAGGGCGCCCTGGGTTTGCGCCAGATTGGCGGCCAACCCTTCGAGTCCCTGTTTCACGCGCCGGTTCGCCTCGTCGAGGGCGCCAGTCAGTTCGGCCTGGCGGCGGCCAAGATGCGTGATCAGATCGTTCGAGCGCGTTGCAAGCGCGCCGACCGCGCTCTCGCTGAAGGCCACGATCTGCGAGACCACCTCGCCGCCCCGCTCGGTGAGCGTCTCGACCAGTTTCGTCCCTTGCGTTTCGTACCAGTCGCGCAGCTCGGCGGCGCGGAGGCCGAGGTCCTCGGTCAGCGCGCGGCCGCGGCCATCGATCGTTTCCTCGAAATGGGCGATTCGGCCGTCCATTTCCTCGCCGGTCGCCGCAAGGCGGGCGACGACCTTGTTTTCGAACATGTCGATACGGTCGTCGAGATGGGCGGCGATCTCGCGGGCGCGTCCGCCGAGGGCGGCGTCGAGTTCGCGGCCCTTGGCCTCAAGCCTGTCGCCGGTTTCCGCGAGGCGGGCGACGACCTTGTTTTCGAACAGGCCTATATGGCCATCCAGATGGGCGGCGATCTCGCGGGCGCGTCCGCCAAGGGCGGCGTCGAGTTCGTGACCCTTGGCCTCAAGCCTGTCGCCGGCTTCCGCGAGGCGGGCGACGACCTTGTTTTCGAACAGGTCGATTTGGCCGTCGTAATGGGCGGCGATCTCGCGCGCCCGCCCGCCGAGGGCGGCGTCGAGTTCGCGGCCCTTGGTTTCAAGCCTGTCGCCGGTTTCCGCGAGGCGGGCGACGACCTTGTTTTCGAACATGTCGATATGGTCGTCGAGATGGGCCGCGATTTCATGGGCGCGCCCGCCGAGCGTGGCGTCGATTTCCATCGCCTTGGCGGCCAGCTCCTCGGTGAGCGCGGTCGAACGGGCGAGAATGACGTCGTCCAGCTCCCGCGCCTTGGCGTCGAGCGCCCGGCCGACTTCGCGTCCGCCTTCGCCGAGCACCTTGGCGATGTCGATGGCGCGTCCCGCCAGGGCGTCGTTGAGATGGCTGGTCCGGGCCGAAAGGCTGGTCTCCGCTCTGGCGATCAGTTCGTCCATCACCTGCGCCACATCCTGGGCCTTGCCGGCCGTGCTGTTTTCGAAGCGGTCGATCTGCTGCTCCAGCAGGCGCGCCGTCTCCTCGGCGCGGCGGCCGAGGCGCGTTTCAAGCTGCGCGCCGTGGATGTTGATCGCCATTTCGATCGCCGCGAGGCGCGACGAGATCGAGGTGGCGAGCGTTTCCGATTGCGCCCCGATCCGCTCGGAGGCGGCGCCGCCCAGTTCGGTGATGGTCTTGTCGAAGCCCGCCAGCGTGTCGGCGAGCATGACGCGCAAAGCCTCGGTCTCCAGGCGAATATGGTCCGCCGAACCTTCGCCGCCCGAGCGCAGCAATTGGTCGAGCGCCGCGAACTGGCCGATGAAATCCGCCTTGAGGCGCTCGGCGTGGTCGCTGAGGCGCGCCTGGGTTTCGGCGACGCCGTCCGCCATGCGGTTCTCGAAGGCGTCGAGCTGCGAAGCGATCTCCTGCGCCAGGAAAGCCGCGTGCTGGCCGAGGCTTCCCGAGGCTTCCTCGCCGCCGCGCAACATCGTCTGTTCGAAGGCGTCGAGACGTTCGGACAGGGTTTCTGTGACCCTTTCGCCATGCATGCCGATCGCCGCGACCGCTTCCGCCGCGACCTGGGCGAAGCGCGTCTGGGCCGCGGAGACCCGCGCGGCGATGGTTTCGGCGGTCCTGCCCGCGGTCTCGGAGAAATTATGGTCAAGAGACGCGGTCTGCGCGAGCAGGGCGGCGACGGCGGCGTCGGACGCCTCCTGGAACTGGGTCTGGGCGGCCGCGACATGCGCGCCCAGCACGTCGGCCACCGACTGGCCGATTTTGCCAAGCGACTGGCGCAGTAGCTCGGTTTGTTCCGCGTTCTGCGCGTTGAACTGGCCGACTTGCCCCTGGAATGTCTCGGCGTGCCGCGCGAGGGCCGCGATCTGGCTGAACGAGGCGTCGTTGATGCTCTTTTCGAGGCGGCCGCCCTGCGCCGCAACGGCGTCGATCGCGGCCTGCGCGCTCTCGCCGACGCGCTGCTGGAAGGTCTCGACCTGCGTGGCGAGCGCGGCGAGCGGGGCGTCGGCGACGGCGGCGACGCTGTGGTCGAGACGCTCGACATGGGCGCCGATGGCGTCGAGCGCCGATTGCGTCGCTTCGCCCAAACGCTGTTCCACCACGTCGGCCTGGCTGGCGAGGGCGGCGATATGGGTTTCGGTCGCCGCGATCACGCCGCGCTCCAGGCGTTCGCTGTGCGCCGCGATGGCCTCGGACGCCTGTCGCGCCGTTTCGCCGAAGCGCTGCTCGAAGTCATGCGTCTGGCTGGCGAAGACGACAAGCGGGGCCTCGGTCGCCGCGGCGACGCTTTTTTCGAGGCGCGCGCCATGGGCGGCGATCGACTGTTCGGCCTCGCGCGCCGATTCGCCGAAGCGCTGCGCGAGCGTCTCGGCCTGGACGATCAACTGGGCGACCGGCGCCTCGGCCGCAGCGAGGACGCCCTGGTCCAGGCGCTCGATATGGGCGCCGATGGCGTCGAGCGCCGATTGCGTCGCTTCGCCCAGGCGCTGCTCGACCGCGTCCGCCTGGCTGGCGAGGGCGGCGATATGGGTTTCCGTCGCCGAAATGACGCCGCGCTCCAGGCGCTCGCTATGCGCCGCAATGGCTTCGGACGCCTGTCGCGCGGTTTCGCCGAAGCGCTGCTCGAAGTCCTGCGTCTGGCTGGCGAAGACGACAAGCGGGACCTCGGTCGCCGCGGCGACGCTCTTTTCGAGGCGCTCGGCGTGGGCGGCGATGGCCTGTTCGGCCTCACGCGCCGATTCGCCGAAGCGTTGCGCGAGCGTCTCGGCCTGGGCGATCAATTGCGCGACCGGCGCCTCGGCCGCCGTGACGACGCCCTCGTCCAACCGATCGACATGGGCGCCGATGGCGTCGAGCGCCGATTGCGTCGCTTCGCCGAGGCGCTGTTCGAGCGTGTCCGTCTGGCTGGCGAGGGCGGCGATATGGCTTTCCGTCGCGGAAATGACGCCGCGCTCCAGCCGCTCGCCATGGGCGACGATGGCCTCGGTCGCCTGCCGGGCGGTTTCTCCGAATCGCTGCTCGAAGCCGTCGGTATGGCTGGCGAGGGCGGCGAGACGGGTTTCGGTCGCCAGGGCCACTTCGCGTTCGAGCCGGTCGGCCTGGGCGACGATGGAATCCACCGTTTGCTGCGCCGTCGCCCCGAACAGGCGCTGGAAGGAGTCGGTATGGCCGACCAGCGAGGAAAGCTGGTCCTGTGTCGCGGCGGAGACCAGATGCTCGAGCCGTTCGCCTTGGGCGGCGACGTTTTCCATGGCGCTTTGCGCGGTCTGCGCGAATTGCTCCTGGAAGGCCTCGGTCTGCCCGGCCAGGGCGACGAGCGTCTCCCGCATGGCGCCGCCGACATTGTTCTCGAGGCTCTGGACGTTATGGGTGAGCGCGCTTTCGATCCGGCCAGATTCGGATTCGAACCGTTCGAGCGTGGCGCTGGCCAAATCTTCCAGCCGCCGCCTGATGTCCTCCACCTTTTCGCCGACGACGGCAAGGTTGGTCCGGGTCGCCTCGTCGAGAATTTCGCGCAGGTTGACGGTCTGTCCGGCGACCGATTCCACGGCCTCGCCCGCGACCTGGGCGAACCGGGCGTTGAACGCCTCGGCGTTGCCGGCGAAGGCGGCCAGCGTCTCGTTCGCGGCCTGGCCGAAGTTTTCGCGCAGGGTGGTCGCGTGGCCGGCGACCTCCTCGGCGGTCCTGGCGCTGACCGTGGCGTAGGCCTCGCCGATCGCCTCGGCGTTGGCGCCGAAGTCCTCGATGGTCTTCTGCGTCGTTTCGCCGACATGGCGCCGGAACGCCTCGGCCCGCAGCGTCATCTGCTCGATCGCGGCGGCGGCGGCGGCGGAGAATTCCTCGACGGCGCGCTGGCGATGGGTGGACAGAGTTCCTGAAAAGACTTCGCCCAGCGCGGCAAGCTGGCTGCGCGCCTCTTCGGACTGCTGGCCGAGCCTGACGGCAATGTCGTCGCCGGTCACGGCGAGAGACTGCCAAAGCGCCGGCCCCTTGACCCCGATCAGCTCGTCGAAGCGCTCCGCCTGGCTGGTGAAGCTGGCGGCCAGATCGTCCGCGCGCTGTTCGAGCCGCTGCGTGGTCTGGAGGCTCGACTCGTGAAACCGTTCGAGCAGGCTCCGGCTGCGCGCGTCGACCTGATGCACCAGGGCCTCGCCCGATTGCGAAAAGGCCGCCTCGATGGCGGCGCCCTTGGCTTCCAGTGCGGAGGCGATGCGATCGCCGGTCTTCTCCAGCATTTCCGTCATCTGGCGGGTCGCCGAATCGAGTTCGCTGGCGACGGCGGAATGGGCGCTGGACAGGGCTTCCGAAATCTGGTCGGCGTTGGCGACGATGGATTCGCGCTCGCTGGTCAGCTCATTGAGCAGGACGCGGATGCGGCGCTCGTTGTCGCCATAGGTGCGCTCAAGCTGGGCGACCTCGGCGCGGACCATGGTTTCCAGTTCGCCGGCGCGCGCCAGCGCCCGTTCGATCCCGTCGCCCATCGAGGCGACCTCGCGGCGGATCGCCTGGCTCAAGGTCACGACTTGTTCGGTCGCGATGGTTTCGGGCTCGGCGAGACGGATCGCCACCTGCGCCATCGAGCGGGCGGCGTGGCGCATTTCCTGGGAGCGGCGCAGGACCGCGCCCATGGCGAGGAAGAAAATGACCGGCCCGATCAGGGCGAAGGCCGAGAGCGCCGCGCGCGGGGCGAACAGCGGGCCGGAGAAGGCCGCGCCATGGGTGAAAATGAAATGGCCGACCCACAGGCCGATCCAGGCGGCCGAGCCGATGATCGCCACGGTCATGGCGCTGGAGTCCGGGCGGCTTTGCAGCGTCTGCAGGATCTGGCCGACCGATGGCAGGTCGTCGTTGGCCGGGCGGGGGCTCGACGGCTGGCGCGCCGCCTCGGGCTGTCTGGCGGCCGGCGACAGCTCGTCCGGCGCGACTTCGGGCATGCGCGGGGCGGGCGCCATGTCGTCGAGGCGCGTTTCCAAACGTGGGGTCGGAAGATGGAAGTCCAGCTTGGCGGGTTGCTCGGGCGATTGCGGTTCGGGCGCGGGCGTCGCCGAGGCCTCCGACTCGAGATTGAGCCGGAGCGCGTCCTCGATCGCCGACAATGCGGCAGCCGCGGGATCCTGAGCCTTGCTCGGTGTGGACATATCGGAATCGCCTTTACTACTGACACGACCGCGCGCGGGGTAGACGCCCGCGACCGGTTAACGACCGGATTTCCGGCAATTAACCAAGTCTCACTTTACGCTCGCGCCGATGCGAAGAAAACGGGCGCGCCACAGGCTTTTGCGAACGTCGTTAACGGACGATTAGCCATATTTGCCAAAAAACCCGGAACAGCCTGAGAAATAAGGGTTACGTGAATAGGCGCGGTTTAGACTGGCTGCAACAGAAAGTTGTGAATTCCAGCGGAGCGCAGCTCTGGATCGCGGTTTCGCGCGGCGGAAACGGCCTCCGTTCGCGCCGCCGCCTCGCCAATTGGGGGTGAAATGAATTTCGCCGCGCATCGTCGCTTCGAGGGCTCCCCCCTTTCCGGCGCTCCGGCGCGCGCCGACACGCCCATCGATCTCGTCCACCTCGCCCGCCAGACCCTCGGCGACCGCGAACTGGAAGCCGAATTGCTCGCCTTGTTCGACCGGCAGGCCGCCCGGATCGCCGAGCAGCTGAAAAATCCGGCCGCGGGCGCCGCCTCGGCCGATCTTGCCCACAAGCTCAAAGGCTCGGCCCGCGCCGTCGGCGCGAACGCCGTCGCCATCGCCGCCGACCACTACGAGCATGCGGCCCGCGCCGGCGTGGTCAGCCAGATCGACGCCGACCGCCTCGTCGCCGCGACCGCGGCGGTTCGCGCATTTCTGCGCGAGCTGAAGGTTTAATTCAGAAAAGCCTCCACTTCCGCCAAAAAACCCTCGGCCGCCTCGACGCAGGAAAGATGGGCGGCCGCCAGGCGCGCGACCCGCGCGGGGGTCGGGGCTTCGGGCAGGGCGCCGGCCAAAGCCTCGCCGAGAGCGGGCGGCGTCGAGGCGTCGGACTCGCCGACCATCACCAGAGCCGGACGGGCCGGGGCGGCGCGGAGCGCGTCGCGGAAGTCGGCGTCGCGCAGCGCCGCGCAGCAGGCCGCATAGCCGAGCGGCGGCGAAGCGCGCAGCAGGCCTTCCACCTCGGCGTATTTTTCGGGGTCCGCGGCGCGGAAGGCGGGGGTGAGCCAGCGCTGGACCACCATCGACGCGAGATCGGCCATCTTGCCGCCGCGCGCGGCGCGGATGCGGGCGTTCCAGCCGTCGGGGCCGGGGAAATGAGCGGCGGTGTTGGCAAGGACGATTCGATCGAGGCGCTCCGGCGCGTTGATCATAAGCCATTGCCCGACCGCCCCGCTCATCGACAGGCCGATGTAATGGGCGCGGGCGAGGCCGAGCGCGTCCATCAAGGCGACGACGTCGCCGCCGAGGTCGGCCAGCGCATAGGGGCCGGGCGGAACGTCCGAGCCGCCGTGGCCGCGCGCGTCGAAACGCACGATGAAGAATTTTTTCGCCAGCGCGGGCGCGACCGCGTCCCAGACGGAGAGATCGGCGCCGAGCGGATGGCCGAGGATCACGGCGGGCGCGTCGCGCGGTCCGTCGGCGACGACATTCAGGGTGAGTGCGCCGGCTTTCACTTTGGTCATGGATTTTTCCTCAGATCAGTTTCATCGCGCGCATCGAGACATGGCCGTTGCGCCCGACGATGAGATGGTCGTGCAGCTTGACCCCAAGCGGCCTGGCCAGCGCGGCGATGGTTTCGGTCATGGTCACGTCGGCGGTGGACGGCGTCGGGTCGCCGGAAGGATGGTTATGAACCAGGATCACCGCGCTGGCGTTCAGCGCCAGCGCGCGGCGCACCACTTCACGGGGATAGACCGGCGCATGGTCCACGGTGCCCCGGCCCATGACCTCGTCGGCGATCAGGCCGTTCTTCTTGTCGAGGAAAAGCACCCGGAATTCTTCGGTTTCCCGGTAGGCCATGGCGCCCCGGCAATAGTCCAGCACCTGGGCGAAGGAGCCCAGCTCCAGCCGCTTGGTCATCGACTGCTTCGCCAGCATCACGGCGGCCGCCTCGACGATCTTCAGCTCCGTCACCACCGCGTCGCCGACAAAATCCATTTCCTTCAGCCGCTCAGGCGGCGCGGAGATCACTTCGGCGAAGGAGCCGAATCGCTGGAGCAGCGTTTTGGCGATGGGCTTGACGTCGCGGCGCGGGATGGCGCGAAACAGCAGCAGCTCCAGCAGTTCGTAATCGTGCAGCCCGGCGGCGCCGCCTTTCACGAAGCGCTCGCGCAGCCGCTCGCGATGACCGGCGTTGAGCGAATCCCTGGTCGGGGGCTGGTCCACGGCGGCGCCCGGTCAGGGCGCGGACGCATAGGGCGGGCAATGCAGCCCGCGCGGCGACAGCGTAAAAATTTCGCAGCCGTCCGCGGTGACGCCGACCGCATGTTCGAACTGGGCGGAGAGCGAGCGGTCGCGGGTCACGGCGGTCCAGCCGTCGGACAGGATTTTCACCTGCGGCTTGCCAAGATTGATCATCGGCTCGATGGTGAAGAACATGCCCTCGCGCAGCGGAACGCCCTGGCCCTTCAGTCCGTAATGGAGGATATTGGGCTCATCGTGGAACAGCCGGCCGAGGCCGTGGCCGCAGAATTCGCGCACCACCGAGCAGCGCTCCGATTCGGAATAGGTCTGGATGGCGTGGCCGATGTCGCCGGTGGTGGCGCCCGGCCTGACCTCGGCGATCCCGCGCATCAAGGCCTCATAGGTCACTTCGCACAGGCGCTGCGCCCGGCGCGGAACCTCGCCGATAT
>JAJYCZ010000227.1 GCA_021777915.1 Pseudomonadota bacterium
GTCGTCCGAGAGGACCTTCAGTAATCGCAAGGGGCCGATAATGAGAAGGAACGCGGCCGAAGGCCTGGTTTTGCCTGGCCCTTTTCCTCGTTCCTTCGCATTATTTCAGAGGGCGTCGAGCCAGGCGAGCACGTTGGCGTCCCGCTTCCACGATGGCGGTTGTTTGCTCGGTTGAGGCGCCGCCACCTGTTCCAACGCTTTTCTCTTGGTTTCGAGGGTTGCCCTAGCGTAGTGGTTGGTGGTGTCGAGACTCACATGACCGAGCCAGCTGCGGATCACCGTGACATCGACGCCGGCCGAGACGAGGTGTACGGCGGTGGCGTGACGGAAGCTGTGCGGCGTCACATGCTTGGTCCGCAACGATGGCGCGGTATCGGTCGCCGCTTTCACGTAGCCGCCGAGTTTGAACCTGACGCCCGCAGCGCTGAGCGGTTCGCCATAGCGGTTGACGAACAGTCGCTGGTCCGGCGCTCGCGGCTGCCGCTCCAACAAATTCTTTAGCAACTGCACCGTTTCCGGCCAAAGCGGGCAGATACGTTCTTTGCGGCCCTTGCCGAATAGGCGCACGCAACTGGGCGCCTCGAACCGGACGGCGTTGGGGCACAGGTCAAGCGCCTCCTGTATCCGCGCCCCGCTGTTGTAAAGAAAGGAGAGCAGCGCGTGATCGCGCATACCCTCGAGCGTCGAGCGGTCTGGCTGGGCAAGGATCGTCGTCACCTCCGAAGGCTCCAGATAACAGGGCTCCGATACCGGCGCTCGCTTGACCGGAATGCTAAGGATTTCGGCACACAGCGCGATCGACGCGGGATCTTTCGTCGCCACAAAGTGGAAGAAGCTGCGGATAGCGGCGAGCCGACAGTTGCGCGTGCCGATCGTTCCGCCGCGCTCATGCTCGGCGTGGCTCAGAAACGCAGCGACTTCGCCGGAGGCGAGGTCGGCCAGCGCGATCTCCGCAACATTTTTTCCCACGCGCGTGGCGACAAATCGCAGGAAAAGCCGCCAGGTGTCGCGGTAGGACCGGACGGTGTGGACCGAGGCGTTCCGCTGCTCGACGAGCCATTCGTAAAAGAACGCGCGCATCAGGCCTGGGAAAAGGTCGATCGTCCTCATGGGCGCGCCTCCGGCCCCAGATTGAGGCATGCTGCGCCTATCGCCCGGAACCGTTCGTTGGCCTGATGCAACAGTTCCTGCGTGACGGTGATGTAGACCAGGGTGGAGTTGATATCCCGGTGTCCGAGGTAGGTGGCGAGGAATGGCAGCCGATCCTGCGGATTGACGCCCTCCCGGTACCATTCGAGAATTCGATTCACGACCATCGAGTGGCGCAGGTCATGAATCCGCGGCCCGATTTTCCCTCGTAGCGGCTTCAATCCCGCCCGGCGGATGACGTCGACGAGCAAACAGGAGACGGCGTGTTGGGTGTAACGCGCGCTCCGCACCTCGTGCCAGAATAGGCCGGAACGCAGATCCTGCGGCGCCCCGGCGCGGCGCCGGGCATCGATATAGGCTCGGAGTTCGGTCACCACGCTATCGGGAAGCGGCAAGATCCTGGTCTTGTAGAACTTGGTCTGACGAATGGCGATCGTTCCGACCTGGAGATTGACGTCGCCGAGATCGAGACGGGCAAGCTCGCTCCGTCGCAGGCCCGCGCAATAGGCCAGCAATAGCATGGTGTAGATGCTCAGCGGACGAAGCGGCGCCCGCGGCGAGGGGTAGGAGCGGGCGATGTCCAGCATCCGCCGCACGTCGGTCGGCGTATAGATGTGAGGTTTGCGCCAACGCTTCGTCACCTCTTTTTGGGGGCGCGGGTCCGGTCGGCGCGGCGGGATCGACGGATCCCTATGGCGGAGCATTTTCGCAAGGATACGTTTCAGCTTTTCGCATTCGGCGGCGTGGTTGCTTGTCGCTTTCGCCGCGGCCCAACGCTCGAGCATTGCGCCGATTGGCTCACCCTGCAAGGCCGGGTTCAATTGCAAGTACCTGTCGAACCTCGACAGCCAGACAGCTTGCGTGACGTATTTGTATCCTCTGTTGCGCATCAGCGCGACGTGCTCGGCCATCATCGCGCCCAGCACGCTGCCGAACGGCTTTACGCGACGCAACTCGGAAAGAGCATGGTCGGGATCGTGCGACGCCAAAGCGCGCCAGACCGGCCGCCGGTGCAAGATATTGCCCGCTTCGCAAAGGGCGGCGATTGGATTGCAGTCAATCGCCCCGGCATTCAAAAGATGGTCGAGGAACCGGTCGATTACGCGTGTGCGATGCACCACGGTCGTTGCCGCCCAGCATTCCGAGGAGTCTTTCAGCCAAGCCACAAGCGTGTCCTTGCCGAGCTCGGAGTGACGCTCAGCGACATCCTGGAATCCGTGGAGCGCCTGCTTGTAATAGGCGCGGCTGTTGGGGCTGCGTAGATCGAGGCCTGCCAGATAGCGCGCGATCGACAGCCGTTCGGGATCGGGCCAATTTGTCATGACAGCGCCTCCCCTTGCGGTACGTCGAGGGCAATGGCGCGAAGATCCTCGGTGGCGAGCTTGAGGTAAGGGGCCGTCGATTCCGCCGAGCGATGCCCGAGCAGGTCGCCGATGACCTTCCGCGACGCTCCCGCTCGCAGCATTTCCACCGCGCGAGCGTGTCGGAAGATATGCGGCCCGCTTTTACCTGGCGGTGCGACGCCGGCGCTGCGCAGCCGTCGTCGCACCGCTGCGCCCAGCGTTCCGAGTTTGCAGTAAGGCGCGCGCGTGCGAATGAAGACTTCCCGAGCGTCGGTTTCGGGTCGGCCCGCGCGCAGATAGGCGAGCACCGCTTCGCCGGCCGGCGCCATCAACGGCAGGAACGAGCAAGCCTTCGTCTTGGTGTGGCGAATGCGGATCGATTCCGCGCGCCAGTCGATGTCCTCAAGCCGCAGGTTGCGGATTTCGCTGGCCCTCAGCCCGTAGGTCGCGAGCAATTGCAGGATAGCATGGTCGCGCAGTCCCGCCGGCGTCCTGTCTTGGCCTGCAACTTCCAGGACGGCGGCGACTTGGTCGCGCTCCAGGATCGAAGGCACACCTTCATAGGCGTAGAGCAACGGCGCAATGACGTGCGGCGACAGGTCGACGGGAGTGCGACCCGTGCGGCGCAGATGCCGCAACAGCGAGCGCAGGCGCTCCGCGACGTCCTTCAGCGATTTGCGCGTCAACTTCGGCGCCCGCAGGTCCATGTAGCGGTCGATGTCGGCGACGCGAAGGCCCGGCAGGCATTCGGCGCCGCACCTTCCGAAGTGCCAGGCCAAGAAATGCCGAGCCTCCCACATCAGCGCCGCGATGCTGGGCGGGGCCAGGCCGCGTTCCTCGCGCAGCCAGGTTTCGTACGCGTCACAGATCGCGAAGCGCAGCTCGTCGGCAGCGCTCGCCGCTTTCGGAGCCGGAGGCCATTGGCCCTGCGCAAGCCGCAGCAGCGCACTAATTCCAGAACGCGGGATCGCATGCCAGCGCGGGGCAGGCGATCGACCATGACGCTTACGGAAGCGCTGGATTGCGTGGCGAAGATATTGCTCCACCTGCGCCTCGGTCACGTCCGCGACCGAGATATCCCGACGAGCGAGGTAAGCGAGGAAACCGTTCGCGTAGGCGCAATAATTTCCGACGACTACCGAGTTGTAGCGCTGGCTGACCAGTGCGGTTTTGAGATCTGCGATCAATTCGAGAGCGGAATTCGGCATCGATAGCTCCTCTGCGGGTCAAACGACCGCAGAGACTCGCCCGGAAATAATGCGGAGCAAGCCCATCGACCACCTGCGGAATCTCACGGGATTCCGGCCTCGAGGCGCCAGTCCTTCTCATTATCGCCGCCTTGCGATTACTCAAGGTTCTCGCCGACGACCACAGGGCCATCTTTCAGGCGGCGGCGCACGCGCAACGCGCGGTCGCGTTTCTGCATGGGTCGCAGCCGCCTGTCGCCGAGGAGCGACAAGCCGCGTAACGATCAACGTCTGGAAACCATCGCCGCTCCCCTGCCCTTCGGCCCGTATCCGCGCTTGCGTTTGAGGCGCAGCAGATCGAGAAACAGGCGGACGGCGTCGTCCTCTCGGGCGAACGAATGGCTCATCGCCTGGCCGCGTGCGCCGATCCGGCCCCATCGGCGCGTCAACTGAACGTCGCCGAACAAGGTTGCTTGGATCGACAGGACGTAATAGCGCGCCATGTTCCGCGTCGGGTCGCGCCGCTCGATATAAAGCTCGTAGGGCTGCGCGATCATAGCCGCCAGATTCGCGCGCGCGAGGTCGGCGGTCCAACGAAAGTTTGGAATCGATCAGGCACCTACGATTCCGTTCCGCGATGAGTTGTTCCTTTGAACGGGGGGCGCCATTGGGTTCTTTTTTTCTGGACGCCGCTTGACAGATAGCCTCTCGGGCGGAACCCCCGGGTAAGACCCGCGGACAGAGGAATATCCCGCTGCG
>JAJYCZ010000058.1 GCA_021777915.1 Pseudomonadota bacterium
GCAACGCCATGGCGTCGGACTCGGCGCGCGGGCCATCGCGCCCGGCGACGAGGCCCGTCTTTGGCCGGAAGAGGCGGAGGCGCTCGCGGCCCTGCGGCGCGAGCGGCGGCGGGCGAGCGGCGCCGCGCGCGCGCTGGCGCGGGATTTGCTGGCGGAAATCGGCGCGCCGCCCCGCCCGATTGGCCGGGACGGCGACGGCGTTCCGCTCTGGCCGCCCGGCTTCGCCGGCTCTCTCGCCCATGACGAGACCCATGCGCTGGCGGCGGTCGCGCGGTCGGAAGCAATCTCCGCGCTCGGCGTCGATCTGGAGCCCGACGCGCCGCTGGCGCCGGAACTGGCCGACCTTGTCGCCACGCCGGCCGAGCGCGCGCGCTATGATGAGGCCCTGCTCCGCCGCCCCGTCCTGTTCGTAGTCAAGGAGGCGGTGTTCAAGGCGCTTTTTCCCGTCGACCGGCGCTTCCTCGATTTTCACGACATCGAAATCGATCTCGACTGTGGACGCGCCCGGACGAAATTCGGTGGGCGCTGCCTGTTTGCCTGGGAAGGCGGCGCCAAAATCGCCGCGCTCGCGGCGCGGCAAGACTGATCAGCGCCGCCCGATCGGGGAAAAGCGCATCGCCTTCCGCGCCATGCCGAAGGTCCAGAACCACAAGGCCGCCTGGGGCAGAAACCAGAAGATTTTCGCCGCTTCCGCCCAGTCCGGCTCGGGCGAAAGGCGGATTTTTATGGTGACGCCTTCGCCGGAGCCCGCAGGCGAAAAAGCGTCCTCGGCAAACATCCGAGGCGTGTCCTGCGCCCGCGCGACCCAGGAATCGATTCCTTCTACGGCGCCGCTCCCGGCGCCTGTTGTCTGGTGCGCCGGCGCCTCGAACGGGGCGGCGGGAAGGTTGATGTTAATGCTCTTGCGGCTCATGCGGCCTGTCTCTCCTTGTCGGCGACGATCAGTTCGGCCAGACGTTGAATTTCGCGCGCGGCCTCGCCGCGCGGGGCGGCTTCCAGCACGGAAAGACCGCGCGCGGCGCTTTCGGCGTAAACCACCCTCTGGACGAGGGCGGCGTCGAGAACCGGCGTTTCGGGAAACTGCGCCAATGCGGCGTGGAAATCGCGCCCGATCGCGCTATTGGCGATCTTGCGGTTGATGACAAAGGCGGCGCGCAGCGACTCCTTGAACTGCCGCGCCTCGCGGATGAGCTGGACCGTGTCGGCGGCGGCCCAGACGTCGTAGGGGGAGGGCTGGACCGGGATCAGCACCAGGTCGCTGGCCATGATCGCGGCGCGGCCGAGTTCATTGACCCGTGGGGCGCCGTCGATCACCACAATGTCATAATTTTTCGCCAAAGCCGGGATTTCGCGATGAAGCGTCGGCTTCGCCATGCCGACCACCACGAATTCGGAATCGATCTGCCGCGCCGCCGACCAGGCGAGGGCGCTGCCCTGCGGATCGGCGTCCACCAGCAGCGTCTGCTGGCCGGACCGGCTGAAACAGGATGCGAGATTGACCGCGACCGTCGTCTTGCCGACGCCGCCCTTCTGGTTCAGCACGCCCACGATCATCGAGGCCGCCTTTCGCGATGGAGGAAGATCAACGCCCGACTCGACGACCGCCCGTGAAAGCGCGCGAATCACCCGGCACGGCCGCCGGTCTCAGGGTCTCCGCAAATCACGGCTTTGGCAAGCTTTGCTGCGCTGCAAATTGTGCGCAGCACTCAAAAATAGGCGCCGATGTCCTCGCTGATCTCGATCGCATGGACCACGGAGCGCGCGATTCGGGCGTTCTCCTCGGGGAATCGGCGCTCGCGGATGAATTTCGCGAAGGCCGACAATTCGTCGGCCAGCGCGTCATGGGCGTCGACCTTGTATTCCGCGATCTTGACGGCGGAGAAATTGTCCTCGGCCAGCTTTGGCGTGGGCGTCGTGTCATAGACGCTGACCTTGGCGGTCAGCTCATCGAGCTTGACGATTCGGCCGTCCAAAGTGGCCACCGCCAGCCGCCGCCGTTCCGAGGCGACCCAGCTGCTCTCGACATGGCCGGTCATGCCGCCTTCGAAACGCATGAACATCTGGGCCTGGGCGGCCGGGCAGCCGCCATAGGGGCGCTGGACATGCCGGGCGGACAAGGGATGTCGGCCGGTGACGAAAATGGCGTTGGCGAGGTCATGGACCGCGAGGTCGAGCAGCACGCTGTTCTTCTGGATGCGGCCGACGCCGCGCCGCCTGGCGTCGAAATGCAGAATCGGCCGGCCCGATTCGCCGATCAGGCGCTTCATCAGCAGGACGCCGGGATTGAACAAGGTGGTGTGGCCGGTCATCGCCACCAGCCCCTTGGCGCGGGCGAGCGCCGAGATTTCGTCGCAGGCGGCCGCGGTCATCGCCAGCGGCTTGGCGATAAGCACGTTCTTGCCGGCTTCGAGCAGCGCACGGGCCAGATCGGCATGGGTGTGGTTGGGCGTGGTGACGACGCAGGCCTTGATCGACGGGTCGTCGAGAATGGCGTCGAGCGACGGCGCGGTTTCGGCGTGGGCCACCTTGCGCGCGTCATGATGATCGAAGGTCGATTTCAGTGTGAAACCGGGCAGGGCGCTCAGCTTGTGGGCAAGGGTCTGTCCCCAGGGGCCGAGGCCGACGACCGAAATATTGATTGTTTTTTTCGTCATGTGACGCTCTTGCGACGCCTTTCGCGAATCGGCCCGGATTGTTGGAGCGCGGGTGGAAAAATGCGAGGGAGCGCCGGGCTCTGGCTCCATCGGGCGGGCTCGCCTTAGCATGGCGGAGGGGCGCGGCGCCAGCCCCGCCTTTTTTATGGTGACGCCGGGAGATTCGCGGCGTATAGGCCCCCATCGCTGGCGAAAGGGCCATGATTCCCGCCGCTCAAGCAAAGGAATGTTTCCGCTCGCTCCGGCATAGGACCGTCGAAAGACGGTCCGTCTCTCGACGGACCTATGCGCCGAGAGTTCGCGGGTGAAGTTTCTCGCCGCTCGCTCCGGCATGCGCCGACCGCGCGCGGGTAAAGTTTCTCGCCGCTTGCTCCGGCATACGCCGACCGCTCGCGGGTAAGTTCTATCTCCGCTTGCTCCGGCATACGCCGACCGCTCGCGGGTTCCAAATCCAGGAGTCTTTCGAATGTCCGCGCCCATGATGCCTTTCATCGACCTTGCCGCCCAGCGCGCGCGCATTGGGGACCAGATCGAGGTGGCGGTTCGACGCGTCGTTCGTCACGGCGCGTATATCATGGGGCCCGAGGTCTTCGAACTGGAAAAGCAGCTTGCCGCCTTTTGCGGGGCGAAACATGTCGTGTCCTGCGCCAGCGGCACCGACGCGCTGACCCTGGTCCTGCTCGCCAGGGGCGTCGGCCCCGGCGTCGCCGTTCTCTGCCCGAGCTTTACCTTCGCCGCGACGGCAGAGGCCGTGGCCCTGCTCGGCGGGACGCCCTTTTTCGTCGACGTGTTGCCCGACACGTTCAATATGGATCCGGAATCGCTGGCGGCGGCCGTCGCCGAGGCGCGCGCGCAAAAACTCAATCCGGCCGGGGTGATCTCCGTCGATCTGTTCGGCCAGCCGGCCGATTACGACGCGATCGAGGCGATCTGCGCCCGCGAAGGACTGTGGCTTCTGTGCGACGCCGCCCAGGCCTTCGGCGCCAGCTATCGCGGGCGCCAGCTCGGGACCTTCGGCCTGGCGACCACCACCAGTTTCTTCCCGGCCAAGCCTCTCGGCGCCTATGGCGACGGCGGCGCCGTCTTCACCGACGACGACGAGCTTGCCGAAGTCCTGCGCTCGCTGCGCGTCCACGGTCAGGGCGTCGACAAATATGACAATGTCCGCATCGGCGTCACCGGGCGCCTCGACACGATCCAGGCGGCGGTCCTGCTGGAAAAGCTCGCGATCTTCTCCGACGAGATTTCCGCGCGTAATGCGATCGCCTCGCGTTACGCGCAAGGTCTGCGCGAGGTCGCGATCCCGCCGGTCGTCGCCGAGGGCTGCGAATCGGTCTGGGCGCAATATACGATCCGCCTCAAGCCCGGCCAGCGCGATGGTCTGGTCGCCGCGCTCAAGGAGGCGGGCGTCCCCACCGCCTGCTATTACCCGGTCCCCCTCCATCGCCAGACCGCCTATCGCGCTTATCCTCGCGCCGGCGGCGAGCTGAAAACGACCGACCAGCTCGCGCGGGAAGTGCTGTCGCTGCCGATGCATCCCTATCTGACGGCGGAAGCGCAGGACCGCATCGTCGGCGCCGCGGCCCGGCATTTGCGCTGAACGAAAAAACCGCCGCGCCCGGCGAAGGTCGCGGCGGTTCTGGCTCCCGCGTCTGGCGGGCGCTCTTTATTTCTTCGCGATCCTGGCGCGCTCGATCGCTTCGACGATGATGCGCCTGGCTTCGGCGGCGTCGCCCCAGCCGGCGAACTTGACCCATTTGCCGGGTTCGAGATCCTTGTAGTGGCAGAAGAAATGCTCGATCTGTTTCCAGGTGATCTCGGGCAGGTCGGTGTAGCTCAACACATTATCATAGCGCTTGGTGAGCTTGTGGCTCGGCACGGCGATGATCTTTTCGTCGCCGCCGCTTTCGTCGGTCATTTTCAGCACGCCGATCGGGCGAACGTTGAGGTAGGCGCCGGCGATGATCGGGCGGGTGTTGGCGACCAGAACGTCGCAGGGGTCGCCGTCTTCCGAAAGCGTATGCGGTATGAAGCCGTAATTTCCGGGATAGCGCATTGGCGTGTAGAGGAAGCGGTCAACGAAAAGCGTGCCGACATCCTTGTCCATTTCATATTTGATCGGCTCGCCGCCGATCGGAACTTCAATCAGGACGTTCACGTCTTCAGGGGGATTGTTGCCGATCTTGATGGCGTCAAGCCGCATGGCGCACTCCGATGGTTGGCGTTTCGCCGCCCATTAGTCAGGCGCTGGGACAAAAGGCAACCCGGACTTTCCGGGCAGAGGCGTCAATTGCCGAGCGGGCCGAAGCCCAGGGCGAGGCGGCCCAGCTTTTCGTCGCCGAAATATTCGCTGGCGCGGCGAACCGGCTCGCCGCCGAGGCGCCGGTAAAAATCGATGGCGCGCTGGTTGTCGCTGAGCGTCCAGACCAGCGTGGCGCTGAGGCCGTTGTCGGCCAGGTCGCGCCGCGCGGCGCGAAACAATCGGGAGCCGAAGCCCAGTCCCTGATATTCGGGCGCGAGATAAAGCTCGAAAATTTCGCCGCCGAAATCGAGCGAAGCCGCGCGGTTGCGGCCATAGGACACATAGCCGCCGATGGTCCCGTGCAGCGAGAGCACGAGCAGGCGGCTGCCCTGGAGGACGGCGGCCCGCCACCAGTTCGGGCCCCGCCGCGCGATCAGACGCTCCAACTCCCGGCCGGGGATGATTCCGCGATATGTTTCGCGCCAAGCGGCGTCATGGACGGCGGCGATCTGCTCCTCGTCGCCCGGCATGGCCCTACGAATTGTGATCAGCGCCTGGGACATATCTTAATGTTAAGTCCGAGGCCTTCGCCGCGCAAGAAAACAATTTTTAATGTTTCCAAATTTCGCTCTAATTGAAATGGAAGCGGATATTCGTGCTGGTCGAGAACCGTCCGCCGGGCGGCGGCGGCGTGTGGATGGCCCGCAGGGTTGTGCGCGCGGCGGAGTCGAGCACGGGATTGCCGGAAGAACGGGTGATCGACAGGGCGGCCAGACGGCCCGAGGGGCCGATGGTGAAGGCGACGCCGACCACGCCGATGGCGCCGGAAGCGCGCGCGGCGGAGGGATAGAAGGTGTGGCGGCGGATTTCCGCCGCGAGCAGGCCAGCATAGGCGGCGGGCGACATCGCCGATGCGCGGGCCGCGCCATGTTCCTCGCCGCGCCGGAGTTTCTGCCGCGCTTCCTGGGCTTCGCGGCGGCGCTCCGCTTCTTCCTCCAGTTTGCGCTTTACCTCGATGCGCTTTGCCTCGATGCGTCTTTCCTGGCGCGCCGTAACGGCTTTTGGCGGTTGTGGCGGCGCGGCCGGCAGCGGGATCGCCTCCGGGGCGGCGACTTTCGGCGGCGGCGCCTCGACCGGCGGCGGAGGCGGCAGGACTTTTTCCACCGGCGGCGGCGCGGCGGGCTTGATTTCGTCCTGTTCCTTCTGGTCCTCGGCGGCGTCGCCGAGCGGCGCCAGGGTCACTTCGACCCCGTCGAGCGGCGACAAGGCGGCGGGCTGGCTTCTGATCGTGACAAAGACAAGGGCATGCGCGCCGAGGATCGCGGCCAGCGCCAGAGGACGCAGCCAGGCCGGTCGGATTTTCTCGCGCGGACCGCCGCGAAGGGCCGGCTCCGAAGCAAAAAAAGCGACGGCGAGACTCATTTCGGCGCCTTCGATGTTTCGCCCGCGCCGGATTTGGCGGCGTCGGTCACGATGGCGATATGGGTGATCCCGTTGCTGGCGAGCTGGTCAAGCACCTCGACCATTCGCCCATAGGCGACGTCCTTGTCCCCGCGCAGATGGATGACGCGCGCGACGTCGTCGCCAAGCTTCAGCTTGACGAGCTGGATGAGGTCGGCCGCCACGACCTTCTCGTCGCCGACCGCGAGCTGGCCGTCGCGCCCCACGACCACCACCACCGGCTCTTTCGGGTCGAGCGGCCGGGCGGCCTGGGCTTGCGGCAACTGCACCTTCATCCCGGCCGTCAGCAAGGGCGCGGTGACCATGAAAATGATCAGAAGGACCAGCATGACGTCGACCAGCGGCGTCACATTGATCTCGGATTGCGGGCGGAAAACGCCCGGCCTGCTGGGGCCGCTCGCGGAAAAATTCATTACGCCGCCTCCGCTTTGACGCCGACCGGCGTCGGCGCGACGGGATCGCGGGTCAGTTCGACCGCGTTGTCGGCGGCGCGGTTCACCAAAGCCTGGCCAAGACGCGAAAAGGCCGCGCCCAGCCGGTTATAGCCGATCGCCGCCGGAATGGCGGCGGCCAGGCCATAGGCCGTCGCCGCCAGGGCCTCGGCGATGCCCGGCGCCACCACCGCGAGGCTGGTGTCCTTGGCGGCGGCGATGCCGACGAAACTTCCCATGATGCCCCAGACCGTGCCGAACAGGCCGACAAAGGGCGACACCGAGGAAATCACCGCGAGATTGGCGAGCCCGCCCTCGGCCCCGGTCAGAAGCTCGACGCTGGCGCGGGTCATCTTGTCGGCGATCCTTTGGCGGCGCTCCGACACGGTTTCGCCCGCGACGCGAATCCGCGCCTCCTGCGCGCCGAGGGCGTCGACGGGGGCGAGCAGGGCGCTCGCCTGTCCGGCCTTGGCCTGGTTCAGGGCGCGCGACAGGCGCGACAGGCCGAACAGGGCTTCGACGATCAACAGCCAGCACCAGATCGAGGCGATGAACAGCAGCGCCATGACCAATTTGCCGACCAGGCCCGCCTGCATGAACAGGCCGATCGGGGTGAGCGAAATATTGTCCATGCCTTTGATCCCTGGCTTTCAGTTTTTGCCGCGTCGGTCGCCCGGAACCCTGCCGTCTTCCTCGCCGGGAATCTATAGGGCTTTTTGCGCAAAGACAGGGCGAAAGGCGTCCCGGACGCCGGGAATATTTCCCGAAGCCGCGCGTTTGAGGAAGAAATAAGGGCCGACGCCGGAAGTCAGCCCTCCCGAGCCGCGAATGCCACCGCTGCGCCGAACAAGCCCGGTTGCGGATGGACCAGCAGCCAGACCGGAAGCTCGGCCATCAGCGCGCCGTAACGGCCTTTTGCCGCGAGGGCCTCGGCGAAACCGGAACGCGGCAGCAGGTCGACCATGCGGGGCAGCAGGCCGCCAGCGAGGACGACGGCCTGGGCGCCATGAATCAAGGCGACATCGCCGACGAAAGCGCCGAGACAGGAGAGGAAATGCTCCAGGGCGGCGCGCGCCGGCGCATCGGCGCCGGAAATCGCCGCGGCCCATAAGGTCTTGTCGTCGCGAAAGGCGGGCGCTCCCGCCGCTGCCGGCAAAGCAGCGCGAATCTCGGCCAGGCCGGGGCCCGAGACGATCCGCTCGACCGAGACCCGGCCATATTTTTCGCGCAGCCGTTTCAGAAGCACTTCCTCGAAAGCGTCGCCCGGCGCGAAGCCGGCATGCCCGCCTTCCGCCTCGACGATTCGGTGGGATGTCTCGTCAAGCAAAGCGAGGGCGACCCCGAGGCCGGTGCCGGGTCCGACCACGCTGACGATTCCGGGGCGCGGCAGCGGCCGCCGAGGGCCCGTCACATGCAGGAAATCCTCGGGCGAAAGTTGCGCCGCGGCATGGCCGACCGCGCCGAAATCGTTGACGATGCGCAATGTCTCGACGCCAAGCTCCCGCGCCAGGGACGCGGGGCGAAGCCGCCAGGGATTATTGGTGAATTTCAGCGTTTCGCCACGCACGGGACAGGCGACGGCGAGCGCGGCGCCGCGCGGCGCGGCCTTTTTCGCGCCGGCGAGAAAAGCGCGCCAGGCCTCCGCGAGGCCCGGAAAATCCGCGACCTTGAGCACGGTCGCGGGGCCGAGGCCGCGAACCCGCCCGCCGGCGATGCGGGCGAAGGCGAAACGGGCGTGGGTGCCGCCAATGTCGGCGACGCCGATGTCTTCTTCCTGCACGGACTTGCAAGCCTTTTCTTTTTTCGCCGCAACCGCGCCGAGCGGCGCGGCGCCGTTTTCGTCCGCGTCATTCGGGCAGGAGCAGGCGTCTTTGTCAAAAAAGATTTCGGTAATTCGCGCCCGGTGATGAAATTCCGGGCGAGATATCTATCTTGAAGACAGAATCATTGCGATTCGGCGGCGCATCCAGGCGCCCGGGGAAGGGAATCGAGAAATTGTCATGAGAGCATCGATTGCCGTGGCCGCGCTGCTCGGCATGGTTTTTTCGGCGTCTTGCGCGGCCGCCGCCGATTCGGGCGCGCCCCGTCCTCATCATCGCCACCACGTCCATCGGGCGATCGTGCCCGCGCCGCGCGCCGAGACGCGGAGCCCCGCCGCGGAGGAGCGGTCGCGCCACGCCGTCGAACCCTCGACACGCAATCATCCAGACGCGGATGGCGATCAGGACGGATTGAGCACCAATCCCGACAATTGCAACACCGGCTGCGTCGGCGGCAATCCGGACTGACCAGCGCCAAAGCGTCTCAGAACCTGATGCGGACGCCAACCATCGGGTCGATGTTCCGGGTGTGGAGGTAGCCGCTCGCCGAACCGCCATAGACGTTCGAAACCATGGCGCCGGCATAGACATCGACGCGCTTGAGCGGCTTGTAATCGACCAGGAAGGAATAGGAATACCGGCCGCCGGCGCATTTGGCGTTGCTGGTCGAGGCGCCCGAGCCCGAGCAAACGCCGGGGGCGGGCAGATAATCGCTCTGGGTGTCCCAATAGACGCCGGAGGATACCGAGAGATTGGGCAGAACTTTGTAGCGGACGCCGGTCCAGACGGTCTGATAGCGGCGCGGGATGGCGTAAGCGTTCGACGTCACCGCCCCGGGAGGGACAAAAATGCCTTGCGCGGGCGTGGGGAATCCCATCAGGTAAGGATCGCTGGGGTTATGCAGCACCGCCCGCGTAAAGCCGGCGTAAAATCTGAACGACTCGTATTTGTAGCGCGCCAGCAGCTCCAGGCCGCGCGTATCGGCCAGCGTCGCCTCGACGATCGAGTTCGGGTCGTAGCCCGCCGGCAGTTTTCCGCCCGAATAACTATAGAAGGCGGCGGCGTCCTGGGCGATGCTGTAGACGCCGTCGAAAGTGAGGGGGCCGAAATCCGCGCCGAACTGGACCTGAGACATCGCGGCCGCCGCATTGCCGTCGCTGAAGCCGCCAATCTGCGTCTGCGCCGCGAAGCGCAGGTTCTGGTAGTTCAGTCGGTAGGTGATGGCGGTGTTGATGCGGGTCGTCGAATTGACGCCGAAACCGGAATAGGCGCCCGAGAAACCGAGCTGGGAAAAGGCGACCGAGGCCACGGGGTCGTAGGCGGTCAGAAGGCTGTGCGACAGGGCGTTGGTCCGGCCGAAGGTCAAAACGCCGTAATTCCGGCTGCTGACGCCGAAAAAGCCTTGGGAATTGTCCCATTGTCCAGCGCGGCTGGAATCGAAATTCGACGTCTGATAGGCGAGTTTATACAGGTTATTCGACGCGAGCGAGGCCGGGCCGTTGATGAGGCGCAAGGTGAAAGGGTCGAAACCGCCTTCGACGACGCCGATCAGCCGCCAGCCGTCCGCGAATTTCTCGTTCATCTTGACGCCATAGACCGAGGTGCTGATCCCGTTCGGCGACCACAGCCAACGGGTGCTTCCGCTATTCTTCTGAATGCCGTAATTGGGCTTTTTGGCGTATGAGCCGAGCGGGACGCCCCATTGCTCGTAGCCATAGCCGCCGTCGAGGTTGCCGAAAACCGTGATCCCGCCATAAGACAGCGGGCATTCGTCCGGCGAAGAGTTGAGGAAATTCCACAGGCTGCCGAAACAGGAATTCGTCGCCGGCGCTCCAGCCGATGCGGAAATCGCGGCGGGCTGGGCGCCTGTCGCGGACGCCGTCAAAAACAGGAGCGCGAAAACTAAATTTTTTTTCATTTCCCCCCCCGCCCTCCGCCTAGCAAAGTGCAGGATTTGATGCAAATAGCTCTCGACGCGGGCGTATTCGGGCGGCGCGGCCTTTAGCGCCGGGTGCAAAACGGACGCCTCTCCGCCCTTCGTGCGGACATCCGGATTTTTGGCGTCATTTTCGAGGGTTCCGCCTTCGCGCCCCGGCGCGCCCCTCCCTTCCGCGTCGGCGAGGGCCGGAATCGGCTCGGCGTCCGAACGACGGCCGCCGAAGCCGAAGGGATTTTTTGCGCTTTCGTTGTGAATCTGCAACGCGCGGCGCGGGCGGCGGGCCGGTTCCCGGCTCGCTCAGATCCTTGTCGGCGCCCGTATCTTTTTTCGCCCCGATCGGCCAGAATTCATCCGAGGAGCGTCGCATGGCCGAACAAAGCGGAAAAAGCTGGCTTGCCTTCCCGTCGCTGCGGGGCGCATCTGTCTCCTGGCGGGCCGATGTCGTCGCCGGCCTCACGCTCGCGGCCGTGGCCGCGCCGGAACAGATGGCGACGGCGCGGCTGGGCGGTTTTCCTCCCCATATCGGATTTTATGTTTTCATCGCCGGCTCGCTCGCCTTCGCCCTTTTCGGCGCCAGCCGCTATCTTTCGGCGGGCGCCGATTCGACCATCACGCCGATTTTCGCGGCTTCGCTCCTCGCCATCGTTCCCGCCGACGGGCATGGCTATTTCGCCCTGACCGCCTTGCTGTCGCTGATGGTCGGCCTGATCGTCGCCGGCGCCGGCTTCTTCCGGGCCGGCTGGGTCGCCAATCTGTTCTCCATTCCCGTGCTTACCGGCTTTCTCGGCGGCATCGCCGTCCACATCGTCCTGTCCCAGGCGCCGTCATTTCTCGGCATCGGCGGGGGATCGGGCAGTTTTCTCCAGCGCGCCGGCGGGATCGCCTCGGGCGCCGGCGGGACCAATCCCCTGGCCGCGCTGACCGGGCTCGCCTGCCTCGCCACGATTGTCGCCGCAGAACGCATCGACCGTCGGCTGCCGGGGCCGCTTCTCGCGCTGGCGGGCGCGACGGCGGCGGTCATGGTTTTCGGTCTTGAAGGCAAGGGGCTGCGGACCGTTGGCGCCTTTGCGGTGGCGCCGCCGCATCTGGCGCTGCCTGACGTCAATCCCGACGATATCGGCAAGGTTCTGGGCCTTGCCGCGATCATCGCCGTCGTCGTCATGGTCCAGAGCGCGGCGACGTCCCGGTCATTTCCGGGGCTTCCGGGGGAAATGCCGGATATCGACCGCGATTTTATCGGCCTGGGCGCCGGGTCTCTGCTGTCCGGCCTCTTCGGCGCCTTTCCGGTGAACGCCAGCCCGCCGCGCACCGCCATTGTCGCGGATTCCGGCGGCGAGACCCAGATCGCGGGGCTCGCGGCGACACTAGCGATCGCCCTGGTCGCGGGGTTCGGCGAGCCCTTTCTGAGGCATGCGCCCGAGGCGGCGCTGGCGGCCATATTGTTCTTCGTCGCCGGCCGCATTTTTCGCTTCGGCGTCATGCGCGACATCGCCCGCCGGTCGCGGCCGGAATTCCTGCTCATGCTGGCCACATTGGTCGCGGTGGTGCTGGTTCCGGTCCAGACCGGCGTCGCGCTTGCGATCATTCTGTCGCTGATCCACGGCCTGTGGGGGGCCACGCAATGCGACCTGCGCGTTTTCGAGCGTTTGCCTGGAAGGACGGTGTGGTGGCCAGAAGACCCTGATTTTCCTGGGGAAAGACTGGCTGGCGTCAAGGTCGTCGGCTTTCAGGCGCCGCTCTCGTTCCTCAATTCCGACCGTTTCCAGCGCCAACTCGTCGAGGCCGCGGCGGACCGCGGCCTCAAGCTGCTGGTGCTTGAGGCCAGCGCCATAGACGCCATCGACTATACGGCGGCGATGGGATTATCCGCCGCGATCCGTCTGTGCCGTGAAAAAGGCGTGGATTTCGCGGTGGCGCGGCTTGAATCCTTGCGTGCGCGGACGGCTTTTGCCAGATATGGGGTGGTCGACGCCCTTGGCGGGAAAGAGCGGGATGGCCGGTCGCGATTCTATCACAGCGTCGATGACGCGACGCGAGCGCTCGCGCCCGGCGCGCCAGTCATTCCCGCCATTCCCGCGCGACAGGCCTGAACGGACGCGGGCGACAGAGGAATTCATGCAAAGCGCGAAACCAGCGGTCTATGTGAGCGAGGACGAGAAAGATTTGGCCGACGCCCTCGTGAAGGAGCTGTCCGGGCGATATCAGGTCTGGTGGAGCGAAACCGGCGCGGAGGCGGTCGAGGCCGCGCTTGCCGGCCGCGTCTCGGTTCTGGTGATGGACCGCAAGCTCAAGGGGGCCGACGGATTGGCGCTGGTTGCGCGGCTGCGGGAGAAAGGAAACCGGACGCCGGTGCTGATGATCAGCGCCATGGGCGAAATCGACGATCGCGTCGCCGGCTTGCGCGGCGGGGGTGACGATTATCTGGTCAAACCCTTCGCCATGGCCGAATTTTCGGCGCGCGTCGACGCGCTCGCCCGGCGCCAGGCCTGCGCCGAGGCCCCGCAATTGCGCGCCGGACCGCTGGAGCTTGACCTCGTCGCCCGCAAGCTTTTCCGTGACGGGCGCGAGATCGACCTCCTTCCGCGCGAATTCAAGCTTCTGGAATATTTCATGCGCCGGCCAGGCCAGGTGGTGACCCGCCAGATGCTGCTCGAAGACATCTGGAACTATCGTTTCAGCACCCAGACCAATGTGGTTGACGTCCATATTCGCAATCTCAGGCTCAAACTCGACGCGCCCGGCGCGAAGAAGCTGATCGTCAACGTGCGCGGCGAAGGGTTCGTTCTCGATGTCGCCGCGTGATCTCGTCCGCTCGACGCCCCTGCGTCTCGCCGTGGCTTTCGCCCTGTTGATCGTCCTGATAACGGGCGGCATGTTCGCCTTCATCTACGAGGCCGTGACTTCGGCGCGGATCGCTCAGTTGCGCGCCGTTTTCGCCGATGAGGCGGCAAAAGCCGCCGCGAGCAGCGACAACCGCCTGCGGCGCGCCCTGGCGCTTCGGCTCACCCGTGACTTCCGGAGGCTGAACTTCGTCGCGCTTTATGATTCATCCGGTCGTCCGGTTTTCGGCAACCTCGACCGCAAGCCGGACATTCCCGTCGATGGGCGCACCCATTACCTCCCGGAGTTCCGCGCGGCCGACGACAGCGAACCCGAACCGACCCTGCTCGTCGCTCACGCCCGGGCGGACGGCGAAATCGTTGTCCTGGGGCGTAATGTCGCCGAAGTTGAAATCCTGCGCAGCGTTCTCGGCCGCGCGCTCTCTTTCGCCATTCTGCCGGTCGCCGCAGGCGCCCTCGCCGCCGGATTTGTTTTCGCGCGCCGCGCCGCCGCGCGCGTCGAGGAGATCGAAAGGGCCATTACCGAAATCATGAAGGGCGATCTGCGCGCCCGACTTCCGACCGGTTCGGGCATTGACGAGTTCGACGGCGTCATCGCCTCCGTCAACCGGATGCTCGACGAAATCGAACGCCTGCTCGGTCAGCTGGCGGCGGTCGGCGACAATATCGCCCATGATCTGCGGGCTCCGGTCGTCAATGTCCGCGCCATTCTCGAAGGCGTTCTGGCCGAGGCGCCCAAAGGCTATGGGCTCAGACAGCCGATTCAAAGCGCCTTGCGGCAGCTCGATCGCGCCATGGCGACGATCGCCGCCTTGCTTCGGGTTTCCGCGATCGAGCGCGAACGCCGCCTCGCCGCCTTCGCCGAGATGGATCTGGCCGCCGTCGGCGCGGAACTGCATGAATTCTTCCTGCCGCTCGCCGAGGCCAAGGGCGTCACCCTCAGCCTGGCGGCGGACCATCCCGTGATCCGCCGGGGCGATCCAGACCTGATGCGCGAGGCGGTCGCCAATCTCCTCGACAATGCGCTCAAATTCACCCCGCGCGGCGGCGCCGTCCAACTCACGGTCACGGACCAGGCCGGCCTGGCCCGCATCGACGTCAGCGACAACGGACGCGGTGTTCCCGCCGAGCAGCGCAGCGATATCTTCCGGCGCTTCGCCAGGGCGCGGAACGGCGCGGACCTGCCCGGCGTCGGTCTGGGCCTGAACATTGTCGAGACCATCGCGCGATTGCACGGCATGACTCTGATGGTCGCCGACAATACGCCCGGGGCGCGCTTCACTCTGATTGAAAATCGCGCCGAGGGGCCGGAAAGAGTCTGAAATCGGCGATGCGGCTGATTTGCCCACGTTTTCCCGCCGTGACGCGCTGCCTTGACGGGATATTAAAAAAATTTTTAGTTACGCTTCCGCCAGTCGCCAAATATAACCCGCCCGGCGCGGGCGTGTCGTCCGCAGTCTCGATTTTCCGGTCAAATGCTCGCTCTTGTCCGCATCGCCCTCAAGCGGCCCTATTCATTCGTCGTCATGGCGATGTTCATCGTCGTTTTCGGCGTCATGACGCCGAGCGCTGAACAGAACGCGCCGCTTGGCCGCGCGGTGATCGGGGGCCTGATCTTCGCGATCATGGCTACTCTGATCTTCGTTCCCGTGGTATCTGGCATCGCGCATTCGCGCAAAACGAAGTCTTTCGTCGAGGCGTAACATGAAGCATGAATTTGCCTCCGAGGCCCACGCCGCTCCCGCGCGAGGCCGAAGCTTCGGCTCTTGGCTGCTTCTGGGCGCGCTGGCGTTTATCGCCGTTTTCCTGGCTTATTCGTTCATGCAGCGCTGGCGCGCCGAAAAGCAGCTCGCGAACTGGACGCGCGGGCGCGCGATCCAGAATGTGAGAGTCATCGAGCCGAGCATCAGCTCAAAGCCGGAGATTCTGTCGCTCCCCGGAACGATTTCCGCCTGGTACGAGGCCTCGATTTTCTCGCAGGTGTCCGGCTACATCCAAATCTGGAAGACCGACATTGGCGCCTTGGTCAAGAAAGGCGAACTGCTCGCGATCGTGGACACGCCCGAACTCGATGACAAAATCGCCAAGGCGACAGAAGAAGTGACCCGCGCCGAAGCGGCCCTCGATTTCGCCAA
This sequence comes from Pseudomonadota bacterium, assembly GCA_021777915.1. GTDB lineage: Bacteria > Pseudomonadota > Alphaproteobacteria > Rhizobiales > Beijerinckiaceae > Rhodoblastus. The sequence goes on from JAJYCZ010000058.1 coordinate 15,523, forward strand.
AGTGACTTCCGATCGTTGGGCCGCGCTGCGGCAGTCCTCGGCGGTGTCCAAACAGTCCGCGGATGAAAAAGTCGCCGATCAACAGGTCAAGCAGGCCGAGCTCGGAGCTGCGAAGGCCAATCTCGAACGGCTCAGGGCGCAGAAGGCCTTCGCCCAGATCGTCGCGCCCTTCGATGGCGTCGTCACCGTTCGCAATATCGACATCGGCTCTTATGTCGGGCCCGACCGCAACGAAAAACCGCTGTTCAAGGTCGCCGATATTCATGCTGTCCGTCTTTACGTCGATGTGCCGCAGGTCTATTCCGCGAGCCTCACCAAGGGCATGAAGGTGGCCTTTACCACCCCGCAATGGAAAGATCGCGAGTTCCAGGGCGAAATCGTCACGACCTCCAATGCGATCGGCGCGACCACCGGCAGTCTTCTGGTCGAGGTCGACGCGCCTAATGCCGACGGCGCGCTGTTCCCCGGCTCCTATGCCGACGCGCATTTCAAATTGCCGATCAATCCTCACCTGTTGCGCATCCCCTCGAGCGCGCTTTCGGTGGGCAAGCACAACACCCGCGTCGCCACTGTCGACAACGATGGCCGGGTCAAGTTCAAGAATGTCGTCATCGCGAAGGATCTGGGGGCGGAAATCGTCATCGCCTCCGGCCTGGACCCGCATGACCGGATCATCAACAGTCCGCCGGAAACATTGGCGGACGGCGATCAGGTTCGCGTTTCGTCCCCTAAATCCGCGGCGGACTCCAAGGAATGAAACTGCGATCTGCTCATTCGCTCGCGTTGAGGGCGGTTCTCGGCGCGAGTTTGATCGCGTTCGCCGGATGCGATTTCGCGCCTCCCTATGCGGGACCGGAAATCGCGGTTCCGGAAAAATTCAAGGATAGCGCGCCTTTGGGGCCGAAGGTTACGCTGACCGAGGATTGGTGGCGAGATTTTCACGACGGGGAACTCGACCGGCTTGAGACGCTGATCGAAACCGACAATCCGGACTATGCGGCGGCGCTGGCGCAATATGAACGGGCCAAGGCGTTGCTCGACCTGGCCAATTCTGGATTCTTTCCGACCGTGATCGGCCTGCCGGACGTGAGCTACAACAAACAGTCGCAAAACCGCCCGCTGCGCTCGGCGGATCAGCCGACCTATTACGGCTCCAACCAATTGTTCGGGCAGTTCGCCTGGGAAGTCGACATCTGGGGCCGGGTCAAGGATGTGGTCGCGGCCTCCAAGGCCGGGGCGCAGGCCAATGACGACCTGCTCGCCGCCACCCGCCTTTCGCTTCATGCGACGATGGCCCGGACCTATATCGCCTTGCGCGGCATCGACGCCCAGGCCGCCCTGCTGGTGCGGACGATCAAGCTTTATCAGTTGGCGCTGGACCTTACCGAGCAACGCCTGAAAGACAATATCGCGCCGCCGATCGATGTCGAGCGCGCCAAGGTGCAGCTGGCCAACGCCAAAGCGCTCGCCGCTCAGATCGCCCAGAGCCGCGCGGTGCTCGAAAACGCGCTCGCGGCGCTTGGCGGCCGGACGGCTTCGCTGTTCAGGATCCCGGTCTCGTCGGCTCAGCCGGCGACGCCGCGCCTGCCGCGCATGGCGCCCGCCAGTCTTCTGGTGCGCCGTCCCGACGTCGCCGCGAAAGAGCGCCTGCTGAACGTGGCGAATGAACAGATCGGCGCCGCCAAGGCGGATTTTCTGCCTCGCTTTTACATTCTCATGGGCGGCGGCACGCAGTCGACCAATCTCGATCTCCTGAATTTCCAAAATTCCTTGTGGAACTATGGGCCTGCATTGTCGATGCCGATTTTCGACGGCGGCCTCAGGCAGGCAAATCTCGACGCCGCGCGCGCGCAATTCTCGACCGCCGCCGCCGAATATAAGGGCTCGATTATTACCGCTTATCAGGAGGTCGAGAACGCCTTGGCGTCCATAAAATGGCTGCGCATCCAAAGCGCCGCGCTCTCTGACGCGGCGAAGGCGGCGGAACGGGCCCTGGACATGGCGATGAGCCTCTATAAGGACGGCGCGGCCTCCTCGCTCGATGTCGTCACCGCGCAATCGGCCGCGCTCGACGCCCAGCGCGCCGATCTTGTCGCGAAGTCGAACGTGCTCGAACAATATGTCGAACTGATGCTGGCGCTGGGCGGCGGCTGGTCCGGGCAGGCGCCGGCGCCCGAGGCGCCGTTTCCGCCGCCGGTCGCGCTGCTGGGACCGCAAGGGCAGGACCCAGGCGCGCAACCCCAGCCGATGCAAGCAGCACCAGGAGGGCAACGAAGGTGACCAATGGCGAGCCAACCCGCAAGGGTCGATGCGACCAATGCGCTTTCTGGAAAATGACGCGCCCCCCTGTCGAGGGCGGCTGTTTTCGCAATGCGCCCCGTCCCTGCTCGGTATCGGACGTGATCGCGCATCGGCCGACGACGCATGGCCGGCAGGGTTGCGGGGACTTCGCCGCCGCGGCCGGCAATCCGCGACAACTCGTCTGTGGCGACTGCCTTTATTGGCATCGGCCGGAATTCGGGCTTCAGCCCGTCGACCGCGGCGACAAAACGGGCTCGTGGTGGGCGCAGGCGGGTCTTTGCGTTCGCCACGCGCCCGCGCCCGTCTCGGAACCCGGACCCCGCGCGTTCTGGTGTGCGACGCATCAGTCCGATTTCTGTTCGGAAGGCGCGCCGACGGTCAAGCCGGGAGGGGCGTGAGACCGTCCGAACCGTTCAGCGGCACACCCTTATATAGGGATGCGCGAATTCCCAATAGGTATTGACGACGCGCGCCCGCCACACGCACCGGCTCGCGCCGGCGTGCGGGGCATAGACCGTCATCGTGTAATCCTGCGGATCCTTGCCGTACCAGCTCATGTAATGTTGAGGATCGGCATAGCGTTGGCCGGAGGTCCAATAAGCGCCGGGGTTGATCGGCCCTGGATCGCCGGACCAATAAGCTTGCCCATTGACCATGTGCATCGCGGCGGACGCCGGAACGGCGCCAAGACCGATGACCGCGGCAAACGCGAGCGGCCTGGCGAAATCGGATAGGCGGAGCATGTTCTGACCTCCTTTGGCCGGGTCGGGCCTCGGCCCGACAAGGTCTCGGCTTCCGGCGGCGGCGGTCGCGTGGCGGCCGGGGCGGAAGGAGCGATCAACAATCCTCAAATGGGCGCCGCGATGGATGCGAAAAGGGCGTCGCAGACTAAAATTAAATTTAATATCAATCTGTTAACTGATCAGCGCTCCCCTTTGCCTGATATAATATAGGGGCCGCTTAAATCCACTAAAAACCCGAGATGCGCTTTGACCTCAAAGGTTATGACGATTCTGCAGAGCAGAATTTACGACATTTTTGTGAATCCTGTGCGCCTCACGGTTTTGCATTGTCACAAAACCGACAAATCGTTGTCCATGCCGGCAACGCATTGACCCTTAGACTATTGCGGCAAAGCAACACCCGGCAATTTTAAGGCATAAATCGTCCAAATTGGCGCTGGTTTGATTGCCAACGGCCGGCCGCCCCGATATCCGAATGCTTATCACGGAGCGCTCACGCTTTCGTGATCAGGTTTCCCAAGGGCAAGTTCCCCGGTTCGATGCGAACGATCCTTCCGAGGGCGCGCCGCGCCGTGGCGGTTCGGATGATGGAGAAAGACATGAAGACCAAATTGATGGCGGCGGTCGCCTTTGTCGCGCTCGTTTCGGCCGCCGGCGTCGCGAAAGCGGATTCGGCGGACGAGTTGCAGGCTCTCAAGGCCCAGTCGGCGGCGCTGAAGAAGCAGAACGCCGAGTTGGAGAAGCGCCTCGGCAAGATCGAGAAGCAGCAGGCCAAGGAACAGGCGCAGCTCGCCCGTCAACCCGCCGCGGCTTTGGCTCCCGCGAGCTCCTATATGGCCGATCTTTCCAGCGTCAAGGACTCACTTCTCGAAGGCGACGGTCCGCTGACCTGGCACGGCATTACGGTTTTCGGCACCTTCGACACCGGCGTGTCCTATGCGACGCATGGCGCCCCGAATAGCGGCGGCTTCTACGCCGGCGACATTCTGATGCAGAAGTTCTACAATGGCGCGCAGTGGAGCATGGCCCCGAGCGGCCTGTCGCAGACCACGCTCGGCGTCAAGGGCGAAGAAGAGCTCATGCCGGGCCTCGCCGGCGTGTTCTATGCCTCGACCGGCATCAACCCGCAATCGGGCCAGCTCGCCAACGCGCCGGGCTCCCAGGTCGCCAATAACGGTATTCCGCTGGGCAGCCAGTCGATGAACATCGACGGCACCCGCGGCGGCCAGGCCTTCAATGACCAGCTCTATGTCGGCGTCTCGTCGAAGACCTTCGGCGAACTGACCTTCGGCCGCCACAAATCCTTCTCGAACGATCTGCTCGCCAATTACGATCCGGCCGGCGGCGCTTACGACTATTCGCCGATCGGTTATTCGGGGACGCCGGTCGCGGGCCTCGGCGAGACCGACCTCGGCCGTCAAGACGAGACGCTGAAATATCTCGTTAACTTCCCGCTTTGGCAGGTCGCCGGCCATTTCGGCGCGATGTACAAGTTCGCCGAAGGCAACGCCGGCGTCGGCACCGCCCCAACAACACTCACGAATAACAGCTGCGGAGGCACTGTCGCCGCGCCGGCGCCGTGCAGGCTGCACAACGACGGCTATCAGTTCGACCTCGGCGCCAAATACGCCGGCTTTGAACTCGACGGCGTGATCAGCCACTACAACCAGGCCTTGACCTACGGCACCTTCGGCTATGGCAGCACATACACCGTGCCCGTCAGCGGCGTGGTGCTGCCCACCCTCGGCGCTCAAGGTCTGAGCGGCACGGTCGCGGACATCACCAGCTTCATGATCGCCGGCAAATATACCTGGAACCAATTCAAGTTCTATGCCGGCTACGCCAATGATCGGTATTCTGACCCGACGAACCCGCAGGGCTTTGGGGCTAACACCGGCCAAGGCGATTATCCGGTCTATGCTGTCAACAACGCCGCCTTTCTATACGGCAACAAGATCTACCAGACGGAATGGGTCGGTGTGAAATACGCTTTCAACTCCAGGACCGACTTCACCGTCGCCTATTATCATGAAAGTCAGAATAACCTCGCCAGCCCCGCGCAAAACCTCACCTGTTCCTTGCCGCACAGCACTGCCTTGACGCCCATCACCGGCGCATCGCCGCGTAGCGGCAACTGCGCCGGCGACGAGAATATCGTCTCCGCTTATGTCGATTACCACTTCACCAAGCGGTTCGACGCTTACGGCGGCTTTATGTACAGCGCATACAACGGCGGCTTGGCGGCCGGTTCGATCTATACCAACAACTTCGCCCCGACGGCGGGCGTTCGCTACACCTTCTGATCCGAAGGCCAGCGCAAAACCATCCCGCGAGAGCGATCTCGCGGGATTTTTGTTTTTGGCGGTTGACAGCGCGATCCCGGCCGTCGATCGCTTCGGGGCGGACTGGCCTTGCCAGTCGGGTCGCCGGCCGCGTCAATAATCGACGCGGATCAGATAAAGCCCCGCCGCTGGCGCCACCTGGCCGCAGCGGGCGCGGTCGCGGGCGTCGAGCGCGGCCTTGAGGTCTTCCGCGCGCCATCTGCCCGAGCCGACATG
>JAJYCZ010000228.1 GCA_021777915.1 Pseudomonadota bacterium
TGATCGCGCGACCGGCAAGGTTGTCTCGGGTGATCCCGTGACGCCGGAGGTTTCGACCGAAATCTGGACATTCACGCGTCGACCGGGCGGGGCGGCCACGGAGTGGAAACTGTCGGCAATTCAGCAAGCCTGACCTTTTGCAGGGCCGCGAACCTGATCGCGCGGCGATGGCTGCGGCTATCTCCGCGCAAAGTCCGCTGACGACGTTGCTCTGGCCATTGCTAGAGAAGCCTCAAGGACGCATTTGAGCCGGAAGCGGCCGTCTGGCGAGGGCGCCGCGTGTTGGATTTCGAGCGCTACCGCGCCTTTTCCACCGCCCCGACCATCGGCCCCATCGGCTTGAGAAAATCGTCGCGGCCGAGATTGGGGGCGTAGAGCGCGGAAATCGAGCCGTCGAGGAAGAGCGCGTTGTCGCAGCCCAGAACGTCGCGGAACAGGCTGGCGAAGCGGTAGAACGTCACCGCCCCGTTGGAAATGGCGAAGACAGCCTGGCCCGCGCGGTCGATGCCGACGCCGTTCCTGATCTTCTCCGAAACGCCTTCCGCGTTGATGCGCGGATGGATCTGGCCGTTGAGCACCAGCATCGGGCCGGACTGGGTGGCGAAATCCGCCTTGGGGCGCGTTTTCAGGAATTCCGAGGTTTCCATCACCCCGGCCTTGCCGCCGCCGACAAAAAACACGCCATTGGGCTTGAGGTGGAAATTGCCGCCGCCGCCGCGCAGGTTCGCGCGCTTCAACTCGACGCCCTTCTCGATATAGAGGCCGAGCGGCGCCTGTTTGTCGTCATACATGCCGGCGTTCATGGCGAAAACGAGCTTTTCGCCCGGCGCAAGCAGCGGCGCGACCGCCTCGAAATTGCCCAGGGGCGCCTTGTTTGGTCCGCGCCAGAACAGGCGGAGGTCGGCCTTGGCCGGGTCGAACCGGCAGATTGTATAAGAACGCCCGTCGGCCTGGAGATTGGCGCAAGGCCCTGCGGGTTCGCCGAAAAAGGGGAAAGGCGCGGCCACGGCTGCTGACGCCGGCGCCAGGGCGAGCACAATCCATGCGGTAATGCTAAAAGCGCCCCGCCAAAGCCGTGGAGAAAAATTTAGCATTGCTAAAGTTCCAATTTCCTGTAGCTTCTCCGGCCATGAAACTGGCGGATTGGTTGCGCAAGTCCGGCGTGAGCCGGACCGAATTCTCGCGGCGGCTTGGCCTCACGCCCGGCGCCGTGAGCCAGTTGTGCAACCAGGAGACCGTCTGGATGTCGCGCGAGACCGCCCGATCGATCGCGCGCGAAACCGGCGGCGCCGTGACGCCGAACGACTTTCTGCCCGAGGTTGGGGCTCAGGACAAGATAGGAGGTTCCGTGACTCATTCCGTGACCCAGGCCCTTGAGGCCATCAAGCGCGGCGAGATCGTCGTCGTGACCGACGACGACGATCGCGAGAACGAGGGCGATCTGGTGATGGCGGCGAGCCTGTGCACGCCGGAGAAAATGGCCTTCATCATCCGCAACTGCTGCGGCATCGTCTGCGCGCCGCTGAGCGGCGCCGAGGCGCGCCGGCTGCATCTCAACCCGATGGTGGCGGAAAACGACGCGCCGCTCGGCACCGCCTTCACCGTGTCGGTGGACGTAAAGCACGGGCTGACCACCGGCATTTCGGCGGAACAGCGCGCCAATACCGTGCGGGGGCTGGCCAACAACAATCTCGGCTCGGGCGATTTCGTCCGCCCCGGCCATGTCTTTCCGCTGGTGGCGCGCGAGGGCGGGGTGCTGATGCGCTCCGGCCATACCGAAGCCGCGGTCGATCTGTGCAATCTTGCCGGGCTTCCTCCGGTCGGCGTTATCTGCGAACTCGCCAATGACGACGGCACGGTGATGGTCGGGCCGCAGATCGCCGCTTTCGCCGAGAAGCACAATCTGAAGCAGATTTCGGTCGCCGATCTCATCGCCTACCGGCAGGCGCGCGAACAGCTGGTCGAACGGGTCGCGACCTTCCCGGTGAAGACGCGCTTCGGGGAGTTTACCGGCCACGCCTTTGTCACGCCCTTCGATTCGGTCCAGCATTTCGCCTTGGTCGCGGGCGAGATCGGCGAGGGCCGGGACATTCCGGCGCGCCTGCATCGCGCCGACATTCTCGGCGACGTGTTCGGCGGCGGCGGCGCGATCAATGCCGCGCTCGAATCCTTCGCGCGCCAGGGGCGCGGCGTTCTGGTCTATCTGCGCGACGGCGCCGCCGGCGTGCCGGCCAATCTCGTCGGCAAGCAGGAGACCGGCGCCGAGACCGAGCGCGCGCGCAACTGGCTCGACATCGGCGTCGGCGCGCAAATCCTGCGCGACCTCGGCGTCTCCTCGATCCGCCTGCGCACCAAGGCCCCGCGCAAATATGTCGGCCTTTCCGGCTTCGGCATCGAGATCACCGGCGCGGAAGACCTCGATTGAGCCAGGCGCGGGGCCGGCGTCGACGGATTCGTCGCGGCGGCTCAGGCGGCCTCGCGGCGGGTGGTCAGTTTATCCAGCATCGTCCCGCTCAGGGCGCCGGGCGGCAAGGCGACGCCCGCCTCGCTTTCGTTCAGCCAGCGCACCAGCCCGTCGATCGCGAGGCCGCCGGGGAAAAGGATTTCGACCGAGCCGCCATCGTTCAATCCGGGAACGGTTGCGATCCGCGCCCCGGCGCGGCTGACGTCGATCAGCCGTGTTTCGTGTGCGCCTTCGCTCGCCTTCACCCGGATTCGGACCCCGAGCGGCTTGCGCTCGCCGGTTTCGCGGCGGTCGAGCGGACCACGCCTGAGATTGACGAGAAAATCCTTGACCGCATTGTCCAGCCGTTCGCTTTCGGCGGAGATCGCGCCGGCGGTGACGGTCACGTTTTGCGCCATTCCGCGACCCTCCCGCGCCGTGGCCTGGATGCCGCCCAGGGCGTCGGTGACCTCGCGCGCGTGATCGAGCGTTTTTTGCAGATGGGCGGCGATTTCGCTGGTCGCGTGGACCTGACCGTCGATCGCGGGCAGCATTTGCGCCGTCAGCCGGTCGATCTCGCCGATCCGATCGGTGATTTCCGAGGTGGACGAGACCGCCGCGCGGGTCGCCGTCTCGACCTCTCCGATCAATTTCGCGATTTCGCCGGTGGCGTTCCCGGTCTGGTCGGCGAGGGTCTTGACTTCGCCCGCCACGACCCCGAAGCCGCGGCCCGCTTCTCCCGCGCGCGAGGCCTCGATCGTGGCGTTGAGCGCCAGTAGATTGGTCTGGGCCGCGACCTTCTGGATGATATCGACGATGGCGCCGATCCGCGCCACCGCGCGGCTGAGGCTTTCGACGGTCGCTTCGACATTGCGGGCGGCGCCGACGGCGGAGGCCGCGATATTGGCGGTTTTGCGCACCGAGACGCCGACCTCGCGCGCCGAAAAAGCGAGTTCGTCGGCGGAGGTCTTGACGGCCTCCACGCTATGGGTCGCTTCGCCGGAAGCGTCATGAAGACGCACGGCCCTGTCGTCGGTCGCGCCGCTGCCCTCGCCGACCGATTTCGCCATTGCGTCGATCGAGCCCGTCGCGCCGGTCAGATGGTCGATGATCGCGCTGATCTGGCGCCCGAAATCGTCGGTCGACAGGTCGAAGGCGGCGACGCGCGATTCGACGCTGTCGGCCGCCTCGTTGATGGTCAGGGCGGCGTGCAGCAGCGCGCCCCTGAGGCCGTCGGGAAGGATGCGCCGGAAATAGCGGTTCTGCCGGATGCCGTCGAGCGAGGCCGTCGATTCGCGCGCGAAAGCGTCGAATATGTCCGCCAGATCGTTGAGGCTGAACAGGAATTCGCCCAGGGCGCCGCCTTCGCGGATGCGCAGCAGGCGTCGTTCGAGATCGCCCTGGGCCAGCGCGGCGCACAAGCCCCTGGCGTCGTCGAAGGATCGGGCCAGCCGCCGCAGATTGACCAAGGCAAAGGCGGAGGCGGTCGCGCCCGCGGCGAGACAGGCGGCCGCGGCCGGACGCAGATCCAGCGCGAGCGCGCCCGCGCCCAGCAGGATGGCCGCGAAGGCGAAGACGGCGCCGGCGCGGCTTTTAGAGAGAGAAGACCAGTTCGTCATAGGAGCGCGCCTTGGATGAAACGATTTCGTTGAGCAGCTTGGAGGAGGCCGCGAGGCCCTGCTTGCCGTTGGCGATCGAGTCCTCGACGCGTTTCAGTTCGGCATAGAGCGGCGTGATCGTTTCCCGGACGACGCGCGGATTGGGAAGGCGGCGGTTGGAATGAAAGCCGACCATATGCCGCGCGCCGTCGTAGGACGGCGTCACATGGGCGAAAACCCAGTAGAAATCGCCGTTTTTTGTCATGTTCTTCACATAGGCGAAGACTTCCGAGCCCTCGGCGAGACGGTCCCACAACAATTTGAACACGGCGCGCGGCATGTCTGGGTGGCGGATGAGGCTGTGCG
>JAJYCZ010000229.1 GCA_021777915.1 Pseudomonadota bacterium
ATATGCGCCATTCTCCGGCGGGCGCCTCGTCAGTCCATGCGCCGTCGGCGAAGGTTTCTCGTCAGAGCCTCCATGACACCGGCCAGCAGCAGTACGACGAGGTGGCCGATGGCGAACGCGCTGAGGAATCGTTCCAGCAGGTCCAGGTAGAGCTCGCCGCCAAGGTGTAGAATCCCGCGGGTCACGCCGACCCAGGTTCCGAGGACGGTCATCGCCATCGCCAGCGGCAGGGCGAAAGGATCTGCACTGAGGCCGACATGCCGCCGCAGCACTAGCGCGAGCAACTGCCCGGCTCCATAGCCGCAGGCGGCGCCGATGCCGATTGCGAAATACGCCCCGCCGGTGAGCCGCGTGAAGGCAGCGGCCCAAACGGTCACGTAGATCCCGAGAATCAAGGCGTACTGCGCGCGTGAGGACTTCATGTAAGGTTTGTCGTGCGCCAATATTCGATCACGCGACTGCTGCCGGCGCGAAAAAGTACTCTTGATGCAGTCCGCCAAGGACCGACTTGGCGCGGACGGCATATGAGTCCTCGCGGCGATGACGCGAACAGGGCTTTCCGAGATCGGAAATCGTTGGTGGTGGATCCGGAACGCCGGGACCCAGCGCCATGTGCGGACGCCCGGAATTGTAGTGCGGAATCCAGAATTTCAGAATGGACCGCAAATGCGATTCGGACATGGGGATCACCCAATCCAGACACTCGCGCCGAAATGTGCCGATGACTCTCTCGCAGATCGCATTCGCCCTTGGGCTTTGTGGCGGCGATCTCGACACCTCGACGCCAAGGCGACTCACCGATTCGTCGAGGTGCGCGGCTAAGATGCTATCGCGATCATGCAGCATGTATTGGTATCGCGCAACGAACCCGATGGTCTCGCGCAGCCGCTGCAGTGTCCATGCGGCCTTCGGATGTACGGTGACGTCGAAGTGAACCAGGGGACGACGGCCGTGCTCGATGACCACGAATACGTAGAGCATCCGGAACGTGGCGGTCACGACGACCATAAAATCGCAGGCAATGATTCCCTGGGCGTGCAGGCGCAAGAAGGTGGACCAACGCAGACCGCCTCTTGGCCAGCCCGGTGGGCGAGCGGGAAGGTATTTCCGCACGGTACGCGGCGATACTTGAATGCCGAACTTCAGAAGAAGCTCGTTCGCGATGCGCTCCTCGCCCCATGTGGGATTCTCGCTCCCCATGCGGCGGATCAGATCCTGTACTTGCCCCGGGATACGCGGTCGGCCGGACCGAAACTTCAGGCGTCAGAACAGTCGCCAGCCCGCCCGATGCCAGCGGATTATCGTCTCTGGGCGAACCACCACCAGGGCGTCGCGCCAGTTGCAGAACCGTGATAGGAAGACCAACCGTATACCGGGTGACGGGGTCGATGCGCCGGGCTGTGATTCCGCGCTCGACGTACAGAGCGAGTTGGCGACGTAGGAAGAGATTCTCAGCCTCGATTGACTGTGTTGAGCGAAACGACAACCCTAGCCAGCACAGCAGGTCGCCGATCAGCGATATCAGAGCCCGGAACGCCGTCCCCATAGATCAATCATGCCACAATGCTCACCGATGAGATCCGGATATCCGAATCGACGGCTGATCGAATTATTGCGGATGACAACGAAGCGAAGCCTCGATGAAATGGTTCTTTTGGAAGAAACAAGAGCGCGGCGGCAAATCAGCACACCGGACGCCCGAGACGCCATGCCCCAAATGCGGCGGAGAGACGGTCCTGCTTGAAAAGCACACTATGACGGGCAGGGACTTGCGGACCCACCGCTGCGCGCAATGCCAAGAAGATCACGTCGTGGATCGTGGGATTGCGATGTGGAAACTGATGTCCGACGCCAACAAGGTTGACCCCGAGGAATAGCGGATCACGGCACTGGCCGCAGCCAATGCCACCAAACGATCCAGCCCGCCGACAACAGACCCGACAGCACGGCCCCGGCAAATTCCCGCTTCAGCATTTGTCACGCGTAACGCAAGCTCATGACCAAGGCCGCCTTGACGCCGAATTATTGGCAATAAGTGTTCGGGAATTTCCCGCGGCAGGATGCCCCGGGGCAGCACGGCGTGCCGTTCAGCACGCAGGCGGCACCCTTGGAAATGCAGCTCTGCGCCCTCGCGCCGACGATCGGCAACGCCGTTACGAGCGCCGCCGCGCCGAACGCCTTGGCGAACTGCAGCATGAATCGCCGTCGCTCCACGACATCGGCGATCGAGGAATCGGCGGCCTCGAAGTTGGCATTCCGCCAGGAAAACGCAACGAGATGCGCGATCCAAAGTGCCGTCAAGCCGGTTGCGGCCACGGCGAATGCGTCAGCCGCAACGGATGGGCCCAGCGACAGGTAGGCAAGGCCGGCGGCACCCAGTGAGCCCGCGGCGAAAGCGAATGAAATCCGCATACAGCGGCGGCAGGTGCCGAGACGATTGAGCGAAGTGATCGGAAGGTATCGGCTGAAGGACATTGGGCACCTCGATTGATTTCCTCGTGCGGACCATAGTCATCGCGACGCTCGCGTCGTGTTCGTCCCGGATGTTGCCACGGGCGCCCGGCATGGGTGACACCCGTTAGGGTGACAAAAGCCGCTCCTGCGCACCCGGTCACATTACCGGTCCGCGCGGTTCAAAAGCGCGCGAAACCTTGATACGGTTGAAAACCGAGCGGGAATCGAGCACGCCGGCCCTGCAGGGCGCGCCCGGAGGAGAGTTCATGAACACCAAGGCCATCGTCTGTTGCACGGTCGCCGCGCTGGCGTGCGCGACCCCGGCGGCGCATGCCCGGACGATCGACATCGCTTGCGCTCACATCATACCGGCGGGGTTTCGCGCCGAGGCGCGCATACGCGTCGATCTGGATGCGAAAACCGTCACGACGACGGAGACGGTGCATTTCCCGCGCGGCCCGTTCTCCTCGGGTCCCGAGGTCGATCCGATCACCGCGATGACGGATCAATATATCTATTGGAGCGCGCCGATCCGTGGCGGCCAGATGCTGAATGGTCACCGCAACAACTACCACTTCAGAATGGACCGCTCAACTCTGGTTGTGTCGGACCAAGGCGGCGCGGCGGGACCTGCCCCTCCCCAATGGACCGACTTTTTTGGCAGCGGTCAATGCCACATTCTCGAGAGACAATTTTGAACACTCAAAGCGTTAAAGAATGACAAGAGCGAATGGCTGTCTGGCAGGCTTGAATTCAACGGACCTTATCAGGAGTGCCGGGCTTCTGGGATTGATCATGCTGGCCCTCGCCGGGTGCGCCACGATGAGCACGCCCGCCCCGGTGGTGAACCCCGTGGCGATCAGTCAGCTGCCCGGCGGCACGCAGATCATTCCCGGGCAGGGCGTTGGGCCGATCCGATTCGGGGAGAGCATTGACGACACCGCCCGCTTGCTGGGTCCGGGTGAAGTCGTGACCTGGAATACCAACCCCGGCTACCCCAACAACCATTTCTACAAGGGACGCTTTTGGGGGCAGTACGGTCTCGCGGCGTATTACAACCCGACGGATGCCTATGGCCGGGTCGAGTTTGTGGAGATATCGGCAGCCGAATGGCAAACGCCCAACGGCCTGCATTTCGGCATGCCCTTCAACGAGGCGCTGCGGCTCATCAATCCGCAATACCCGCCGCAATGCCGTGACCAGTCGGGCGTGGGGCACTACTGCCTTGCGCTGGACACATCCGGCGTCACGATCCAGAGCCAAAGCCGTACGGGCCCGATACAGTTCCTGCGCATTACCGCGCCGGGGTTTTCATTGTGAGCGGAGCCTAGCGCTTATCAAGCAGATTTAAAACGGATAACCGGCGCTGGTGACGTTGCCAACAGAGGGATCAATTCATGAAAGCTATTTGGATCTTGAGCGTACTGGTGGCAGCTCTGTTTTCAATCGTGGCGCGGGCCGACGATGCAATCCTGGCGCTCGACTGCAGTAATGGCAACACCTATGCCAAGCATATCTGGATTGACTTGAACACTGGCGCAGTGACTGACGATTATGGCATTCCGGCAGGCGTGCCTGTCTCGCCGGCCACTATCACGACGACCACCATCCAATATTTTTCGACGTGGGTCAACGGCATCACCTGGCATGAATTCATCGACCGGACTACTGGCAATATGAGGGAATGGCAGAGCTTTCCGAATGGCACAAAACTAAACGAGCATTCAGCCATCTGCGTTAAATCCAGTGCCCCGCTTCCAGCCACCAAGTTTTGAAGTTGTGCCTGAGATCCGCCGTAGATTGTTTTCAACTATCAATGAACAACCGATCATTGCTTCACGCGGAGATGCCGATAATGGATGCGGAAGAATGGGTTCGCAGCGGGTCGCGCCTGGAACGGCGGGCGGACCGAGGAACGGCGGCGCCGTCGGTGCTGCTCATCAGCCGCCGACT
>JAJYCZ010000059.1 GCA_021777915.1 Pseudomonadota bacterium
TGGCGGCGCGAATTTGACGTGAATTATCGCGTTCTTGACGACGCGGAACGGATCGCCTTGACGCAAGCCATGGCGGGCGCGGCTTTCGGCGACGTCTGCACGTCTTTGGCCTTCGCCAATCCCGAGCGGGACGAAGGCGAAATGGCGCAACTCGCCGCCGGCTTCCTGGTCCGCTGGTTCGCCGACGGCATGATCGTCGGGGCGGCGCCGGCGTCCGCGTGACCCGCGATTGGCGCAGAACGGCAAAAGCCCGCGGCGATCGCTCGCGGCGGGCTATTGCCGGCGTTCAGGCCTTGGGCGCCTCCGGCTGGCGATGCGGCGTGTACCAGTTCAGCTTATCGCGCAGGGTCACGACCTCGCCGATGATGATGATCGTCGGGCCGCGCAGGCCGTGAGCGGCGGCCTTGGCGGCGATGTCGGCGATGGTTCCGGTCAGGGTGATCTGGTTGGGCCTGGTGCCGTTCTCGACGATCGCCACCGGCAGGGCCGGATCCGCGCCATGGCGCAGGAACTCCTTGGTCAGAAAATCGAGATGAGCGAGGCCCATGTAGACGGCGACGGTTTGCCGCGGCCGTATGATCGAGGCCCAGTCGAGCTGGATCGGGCCGTCGCGGCCATGGCCGGTGACGAAGACGCAGGATTGCGCGTAATCGCGGTGGGTGAGCGGAATGCCGGCATAGGAGGAGCAGCCGGCGGCCGCGGTGACGCCGGGGCAGACCTGGAAGGGAACGCGATGCGCGGCGAGCTTTTCGATCTCCTCGCCGCCGCGCCCGAAAATGAAGGGGTCGCCGCCCTTGAGCCGCAGGACGCGCTTGCCCTCCCTGGCGAGCTTCACCATCAGCTCGCCGATTTCCTCCTGCTGCAACGCGTGGTTGGCGCGCTTCTTGCCGACATAGATGCGTTCGGCGTCGCGGCGCACGCGGTCCATGATCGCCGGCTCGACCAACTGGTCGTAAAGCACGACATCGGCCTGCTGCATCAGGCGGAAGGCGCGGAAGGTCAGAAGGTCAGGGTCGCCGGGGCCGGCGCCGACCAGATAGACCTCGCCGGTCGGGGCGTCGCCCGAGGCCGAGCCGTCCGGGCGGCAGGACTCGATCTCGCGGTCGAGCATGGTTTTGGCGGTGGCCTCGTCTCCGGCCAGCATGGTTTCCGCGATCGGGCCGTCATAGACGCGCTCCCAGAAGCGCAGCCGCGCCTGCTGGCCAGGAACCTTTTTCGCCAAGGCGGCGCGGGCGGCGCCGGCGAGCGCGGCCAGCCGGCCGTAATTGGCCGGGATCAGGGTTTCGAGCCGCGCCTTCAGCATGCGGCCGAGCAAAGGCGCGTCGCCGCCGGTGGCGATGGCGATGACCAGCGGGCTGCGGTCGAGCACGGACGGGGTGATGAAATCGCTGAAAGCCGGGTAATCGGCGACATTGACCAAGGTCCCGGTTTTGCGCACACGGGCGATCAAAGCCTCGTCGGGCTGCTCGCCCGGCTCATAGGCGAAATAGGCGATGCCGAACCCCGCAAAAGCTTCGGGCGCGGAAAAATCGGCGCGGCGGAATTTGCCTTCGAGCGGCGCGAATTCGTCGCTCGGGTGTTCGGCGAACAGGAAGACGTCCGCGCCGGCGCGCGAAAGAGTGTCGACGCGGCGCGCGGCGAGCGAGCCTTGGCCGACGACCGCGACGCGGCGGTCGCGGAGGTCGAGGAAAATGGGCAGGCGGTTCATGCGCGGATCCGGCTCAGGCGGCGAGCAGCCGGCCGGCGTCGCGGCCACGCCACAAAGCCTCGGCCTGGATCTGGGCGTCCTCCATGTCGGAGGCGTGTTTCATCGCGCGCAGGATCATGGCGAGCGTGCCGGTCACCGCCGCCTCGGCATAGGCGTCATGGGCCTCGCCGCGCCAGACGCCGAGCAGGCGCGAGACGTCCATCGTTTCGTCGGGGAGCTGGCGCGGCTCCTCCATGATCGGCGGCCAGCGCTCCTCGAAGGCGACGCCGTCGCGCACGCCCAAAGTCTCGCAGGGTTTTCCCGGACGGCGCTCGATTTCGCCGCCTTCGCCGCGGAAGACGATCATGTTGTTCTCGCCGAGCAGCAGAGCGGCGTTGCGGTGGGTGTTCATGTAATTGGGATGGAAAACGCCCTGCGGCAGCACCGGCGCGCCGAACGGGTTGATTATGCGCGCCAGGGTGTGGATCGGCGAGCGCAGGCCGAGGATCGGCTTAAAGCCCATCATGCGGGCCAGCGGCGGGCTGATGGCGGAGAGATCCATATAGGCGAAACCGCTCTGCCGCAGCGCCCGGGCGGCGGAGGGAAAATCCGACGTGACCGGCAGGCCGAGGGCGGTCAGAACCTCGCCGGTATAGAGCCGGCCGGGGGTGTGGCCGTCGAAACCGTGCATGAAGACCGGATGGCCGGCCTGGACGAGGCAGAGCGCCGCGAGCAGGAACCAGGGCAGCTGGCGCTTCTTGCCGGCGTAGGACGACCAGTCCACCGCGACGAGGCCGGGCTCGGGCGCAGGCAGGGTCTTGCGCACCGCCTTGGCGAAACCGGCGATTTCTTCGGGGCTCTCCTCTTTCATGCGCAGCAGCATGAGAAAGGCGCCGAGCTGTTCGGGCAGGACGTCGCCGGCGAGGATCATCGACATCGCCTCTTCCGCCTCCTCGACGGTCAGCGAGCGCGTGAGATTCTTGCCGCGCCCGAGAATGGCGATGAAGCGGGCGAAGGGATGAGGCGTTTGCAGCATGGCGTTTTTCCCTGATCGTTTGTTCTATCATAGCAAGCGAGGCGCCGTCGTCACGCCCTGATCAGCGCCGACGCGCCGCTAAAGATGACATATAGGCCGACTCCCGCCACCGCGACGGCGAAAAAATCCGCCGCGGAAGCCGACGACCGCGCCCGGGGGGGAGGGCGGCGCCGTCCGCGCAAGAAAAGCCAGAAGTCGCGCCTGGAAGCGCTGCCGATATATTATTAAATTCGAATATACGAAGTCAAATGGCGCGGTCAAGCCACCGGGAATCGGATTTTGCGAAGCGGAACCAAGGCCGTGACATTTGAAAGGTCTGCTTGTTTTTGGCGTAACGACGCCTTTTGGGCGCAAGTCGCGCGAATATGAGGCAGTGTTGCAAAAACGCGACATTCTTCGATCCATTCAAATGTTATGATCCATCATCTTTACGTCAAACGGATTCGGCCAAAGGCCCTGAACGATCCGAAACATCATCCGAACGTGGACCTGGGGGGAAAAATGCATAAGTGGCGTCATCTGCTCGGCGTGAGCCTGACCGCGCTGTCTCTGGCTGTTTCGGCGGGCGTCGCGCACGCCACCGAGGGCTATTTCATCGAAGGCGCCAGCGCCCGCGATCAGGGTCTCGCCGGCATCGATTCCGCGAATCCGGGGGATTCGCTCACCATCGGCAACAACCCCGCCGGCCTCGTTGATGTCGGCACCCAGTTCAATGGCGATATTTCCGTGTTCATGCCCTGGCGCGGTTACACCGCCTCCGGAACCATGCTGACCGCGCCCGGAAACGTGGACAGCGAGCGCAACGCCTTCGTCCTTCCGACGCTGGGCTATTCGCATCAGATCGATGGCGAGTCGGCCTGGGGCGTCGGCATGGTCGGCAACGGCGGGATGAACACCACTTATCCCGCCGCGACGTTCAATCCGAACTGTCCGCCGGGGTCGGCCGGTTCGGGTGTGTTCTGCATGGGTCGCGCTGGCGTCGATCTTAACCAGGGGCTGATCTACGTCGGCTACGCCCACCGCTTCGGCAATTTTGAGGTCGGTATCGCGCCGGTCCTGGGCATCCAGGTCTTCTCGGCCTATGGCCTTGGCGCGTTCAACATGTTCGGTTTGTCGTCGGCTCCCGCGTTCCTCAGCGACCGTTCGCCGTCCTATTCGGTCGGCGCGGGCGTGCGCGCGGGCGCGATCTATCATTTCAACTCCGCCCTCTCGGTGTCGGTGCAGGGTTCGACGCCGATCTGGTCCACCAACTTCGCCAATTACCAGGGCCTCTTTGCCCAGGGCGGCAGCTTCGACATTCCCGCCACGATCGGCGCGGGCGTTTCGTATAAGGTGATGCCGACCCTGGCCGTGATGGCCGATTACAAGCACATCTTCTATTCGGGCACGGCGTCGATCTCCAATCCGATGACGCCGCTGATTCCCGGGTCGGCTTCGCTGGGAACGGCAAACGGCCAGGGCTTCGGCTGGCGGGATGTTGACGTCTTCGGCCTCAGCTTCGAATGGAATTACAGCGACCGTCTGACCCTGCGCGCCGGCTATGCCTACAGCACCCAGCCGATCACAGCGGCCAATGTGATGTTGAACCTGCTGGCTCCGGGCACGGTCACCAGCCATATCGGCGCCGGCTTCTCCTATCTGGTGACGCATAACTCGCAGGTCGACTTCTCCGCGCTTTATTCGCCGCGCGTTGGCGTCTCTGGCCAGGAATATATCCCCGGCTTCGGATACAATCCCGCTTCCAACATCAACATCTGGCTTTCGGAACTCCAGCTCACCTTGGGCTATACGTATCATTGGGACGTGCCGACGGCCGTCGTCGCCAAATATTGATCCGCGCCGCATAAGCGCTTTTCGTCAGGGCCGGCTCCCGCCGGCCCTGATTTTTTTGCCGCGCTTCTGCCGCCGATGGGCATTGGCCAAAGGCGCCATGCCGTGCTTTAATCCAGGTCAACGCGCATCACGCGACGCGCGACAATATGGCGTCTCGACTGATCGTGTAGGGGGCGGAGGTCGATGTCGCATCCTGACCTGGCGCCGGGAACCGGCGATGTGCTGATGTTCGACGACGGCGCCGGCGCTCACGCGGCGCGCGGATTCGATCAGCTTGAAAATGAAGACCTGAAAGTGCTCGACGGCGGCGCGCTGGGGCTGTCGCTGCTGGCGCGGGTCGAGTTCCGCGGCGCGTTGATCGGCGTCGAGCCGGATCGCATCGAATGGGGGCTTGAGCCCACGCCGGCGGTCGCCTCGGCCCTTCCCGAAATGCGGCGCGCGGCGCGCGCTCTGGTGGAGAGCTGGGCGTCATGACTTCCCCTTGCGCGGCAAGCGAACCGATCGAGACCGGGGCCGGCTTCGCCGACGCCCTGATCTCGGAAGCGATCGCTCTTGTGGAGCGTTTCGCGAAAACCGGGGAAACGGCGACAATCGATCTGGGCGGTCTGCCGATGTCGAATCGGGACCGCGCGGAGCTTGACGATTTTCTCGGCCGCGGCGAAGTCAGCGCGAATATCGACGTCATCGGCCGCACCGAGGTCTGGGAGACGCGATTTTCAGGCGTCTGGCGGGTGCGCCATTTCGGCGGCGCGGAAGTCGCCACCGACCTGATCGAAATCGCCGCATGCCCCAAAATCCTGTTCGCCGACCCGCGCGACGCCGAAAGCGCGGCGCGCGGCATGGCGAAAGCGCTCGAACTGAAACACGGGATCGTGGAGACGCCGCATGAAACATGACGATAATCTTGCCGGCGAAATGCAAAGACGCGGCGTGTCGCGGCGCGCCTTTCTGAAGTTCGGCTCCTATGTCGCCTCGCTCATGGCGCTACCGCCCTCGGCGGCCGAAGCCCTCGCGGAAGGCCTCGCGGCGGCGCGGCGCCAGTCGGTGATCTGGCTGTCGTTCCAGGAATGCACCGGCTGCACCGAGTCGCTGACCCGCTCCTATGCGCCGACGCTCGAGAACCTGATCTTCGATTTCATTTCGCTCGATTACCACGAGACCTTGATGGCCGTGTCGGGCGAGGCGGCGGAAAAAGCCCGCGAGGCGGCGATGGCCGCCAACAGGGGCAAATATATCGTGGTGGTTGACGGCTCGGTGCCGATGAAGGACGGCGGCGTCTATGCGACCATCGGCGGCAGGACCAACCACCAGATCCTCGAAGACACGGTGAAGGACGCCTTCGCCGTGGTTGCGGTCGGGACCTGCGCCGCTTTCGGCGGCCTCCCCAGGGCCAATCCCAATCCCACCGGCGCGGTTCCGATCTCCACGCTGGTTGGCGGCAAGCCGCTGATCAATATTTCCGGCTGTCCGCCGATACCGGAGGCGATGACCGGCGCCCTGGCTTATGTCCTCTCCTTCGGCAAGCTGCCCGAGCTCGATCATCTCGGCCGCCCGAAGGCCTTTTTCGGCGAGACGATCCACGACCGCTGCTACCGTCGCCCGTTCTATGAACGCGGCGAATTCGCCGACGGCTTCGACGACGCCGGCGCGCGGCAGGGCTTCTGCCTTTACAAGGTCGGCTGCAAGGGGCCGGTGACCTATAATTCCTGCGCCACGATGAAATGGAATGGCGGCGTGTCCTTCCCGATCCAGTCGGGCCATGGCTGCCTGGGCTGTTCCGAGCCGGATTTCTGGGATCAGGGCGGCTTCTACCGGCCGCTGTCGACGCCGCTCGGCGCGATGGGGCCGGCGCTCGCCGGCGCGGCGCTCGCCGGCGCGGCGCTCGGCGTCGGCGCCGCGCTCTCCGCCCGCAGCCATCAGAAATCTTATCTCGCCTCGGCCGAGAAAGAGAAGGAGTGAGCCATGGAACTGCTCGCATTCGCTCGGGGGCAGGCGCTGACCTTCTCCGTGGCGGTTTTCGTCCTGGGGGTGTTGTGGCGCCTCGTCGGCGTTCTCGCCCTGCCGGCCTGGCGCGACTTTTCTCCGCCGCGCGAGGGCTCAGCCCCGAACTGGCTCTCCGCGATCCGGGCGATCTTCCGCAAGATGATTCCGCACCGGACCTTTCTCAAGGAGGGGATGTTCACCACGGTCAACGGCTATGTCTTCCACTTCGGCCTGGGCGTCGTCGTCTTCCTGTTCGTGCCGCACATCCTTTTCCTGAGGAGCCTGTTCGGCGTCTCGTGGCCCGGCCTTCCCAATGGCGTGATCACTGGCGTCGGGGCGCTGACGGCGGGCTCGTTGCTTGTGGCTCTGGCCTATCGCCTGACCAGCCCGGTGCTGAAGCTGATCTCGCGGCCGAACGACTATTTGAGCTGGCTGCTGACCTTCCTGCCGGTCGCCACCGGCCTCGCCGCAACCGCCCATGTCGGCCCACGCTACGAAACCATGCTGGCGCTGCACATCCTGAGCGTCTGCGCCTTCCTGATCTGGTTCCCCTTCGGCAAGCTGATGCACGCCTTCCTGTTCGTTCTGTCGCGCGGCGCGACGGGCATTCGCTTCGGACATAGAGGAGCGCAATTATGACCGCCAAAACGACAGGCTCCGGCGTCGCTTTCGACGCGCAGGGCGATCGCGCCGACGCGGAGCGCCGCGACGCCGCCATGCAGGCCTTCGTGCGCGATTTCGCGCGCACCGCCGCGATCCACATGGAATCCTGCCTGCGCTGCGGCATGTGCGCCAACGCGTGCCATTTCTATGTCACGACGGGCGATCCGAAATATACGCCGATCAACAAGCTGAGACCCTTCGAGCAGGCCTATCACCGCCATGTCGGGCCCTTCGCGCCGATCTATCGGCTGCTCGGGCTGAAATCCAACGTCTCGATCGCGATGCTGCAGGAATGGGAGTCGCTGATCTATGACGGCTGCACCCTGTGCGGCCGCTGCACGCTGGCCTGTCCGATGGGCATCGACATTTCCGAACTGATCAAGGAGGCGCGGCACGGCATGTATAGAGCCGGGCTGGTGCCCGACCGCCTCGAATTGATGGACCGCACCGCCAAGGCCTGGGGCAGCCCGGCTTCGCCCGCGGAGGATTTCGCCGACATCATCCGCGAAACCGGCGAGGCCAATGGCGTGCCGATGAATGTCGATCTGCCCGAGGCCGATTACGTCGTCACCGTCGCCCCGGCCGAACTGACCGATCACACCAAGGCCCTGTCCGACGTCGCCAGGATCCTCAACAAGATCGGCGTGAAATGGACCTATTCGACTGCCGGCTTCGAGGCGTCCAATATCGGCTATATCAATGGCGATCTTCCGCTTCAGGAGAAGATGACGCGCAAGATCATCGACAACGCCATCGCTGTCGGCGCGCACACCCTGATCCTGCCGGAATGCGGGCACGCCTATGGCGCGGCGCGCTGGGAGGCGGCGCGCTGGTATGGCAAGAAGCTCCCGCTGCGCATCATCCACATGACCGAATTCCTGGCCGAAACGGTCGCCAGCGGCAAGATCAAGCTCAAGAAGATGGGCGAGACCACCTGCTTCCACGATCCCTGCCAGCTGGCGCGCCGCGGCGGCGTCACCGAGGCGCCGCGCGCCGTGCTGAAGGCCCTGGGTCTCGACCTCAAGGAATTCGAGGATCATGGCGAGCTGGCCTGGTGCTGCGGGGGGGGCGGCGGCGTCGTCTCCAATGTCCGCGCCGACCCCCTGCGCTTCAAGGCTTTCTCGATCAAGCGCAAGCAGGTCGAGGACGCCCATACCCAGCATTTCGTCACCGCCTGCGGCCAGTGCCGGATCACGCTGGCGCTCGGGGCCAAGCACGACAAATGGGACCAGAAGGTCGAAAGCCTGCTGGAGATCGTGGCCGACCATCTCGAAGACTGAACTTTCACGGAACTTTGGCGCCGAGGATTTTGCAATGAGCAACCGCATCGTCGTGGACCCGATCACCCGGATCGAAGGCCACCTGCGTATCGAAGCCGAACTGGGCGAAGGCAATTCCATCCGCCAGGCCTATTCCTCCGGCACCATGGTGCGCGGCATCGAGCTGATCCTGAAAGGGCGCGATCCGCGCGAGGCCTGGGCCTTCGCCCAGCGCATCTGCGGCGTCTGCACGCTGGTGCATGGCATCGCCTCGGTGCGCGCGGTGGAAAACGCGCTGGGCTATGACATTCCGCCCAACGCCCAGCTGATCCGCAACCTGATGATCGCCGCGCAATATGTGCATGACCATGTCATGCACTTCTATCACCTCCACGCCCTGGACTGGGTGGACGTGGTCTCGGCGCTCAAGGCGGACCCCAAGGCGACTTCGGCTCTGGCGCAGAGCATTTC
The DNA here is from genome assembly GCA_021777915.1 of Pseudomonadota bacterium. Taxonomy (GTDB): domain Bacteria; phylum Pseudomonadota; class Alphaproteobacteria; order Rhizobiales; family Beijerinckiaceae; genus Rhodoblastus. The sequence continues at coordinate 8,933 of JAJYCZ010000059.1, forward strand.
CTCCTACGCCAAGTCGAGCCCCGGCTATTTCGCCGATGTCCAGAAACGCCTGCGGACTTTCGTGAACAGCGGCCAGCTCGGCATTTTCGCCAACGGATTCTGGGGCAACCCGGGCTACAAGCTGCCGCCCGAGGCCAACCTGATGGCCGTGGCCCATTATCTCGAAGCGCTCAACTGGCAGCGCGCCGTCGTGCAGATCCACACGATCTTCGGTGGCAAGAATCCGCATCCCAATTTCCTGGTCGGCGGTTCGCCGTCGCCGATCAGCGCCGGACCGGGCGAAGCGGGCAGCGGCAGCGCCTCGACCGCGGTGAATATCGTCACGCTCAACCAAGTGCGCGGCATCATCCAGTCGATGCGCGACTTCGTCGACCAGGTCTATCTGCCCGACACTCTGGCGATCGCGGGCTTCTACAAGGATTGGTTCGCGCGCGGCGAGGGCCTCGGCAATTTCATGACCTATGGCGATTTCCCCGCCGACGGCCGCGCCAACAGCAACAACCTGCTCATCCCGGCCGGGGTGATCCTCAATCGCGATCTCTCTCATGTCGAGCCGATCGACCTGAACGACCCGAAGCAGGTTCAGGAATTCGCCGCCCATAGCTGGTACGATTATTCCACCGGCAAGACGGCCGGGCTGCACCCTTACGAAGGCGAGACCAATTTCGCTTATTCCGGTCCGCAGCCGCCTTTCGAGCAGCTCGAGGTGGAAAAATCCTATTCCTGGCTCAAGTCGCCGCGCTGGCGCGGCAAGGCGGTCGAGGTCGGGCCGCTGGCGCGCGTGCTGATGCTCTATGCCAAGGGCCACGAGCAGACCCGCGAACTGGCCGGCATGGCGCTCAAAAAACTCGACCTGCCGCTGACCGCGCTGTTCTCGACCCTCGGCCGCACGGCGGCGCGCACGCTGGAATCCAAGATCATCGCCGATCAGATGGAGGGCTGGCTCGACGCGCTCATGGCCAATATCCGCAACGGCGACGTGGCGGTGCATAACGAGGCGCTGTGGGATCCCTCGACCTGGCCGGCGGAGGCGCGCGGCTTCGGCGCCATGGAGGCGCCGCGCGGGGCGCTGGGCCATTGGATCGTGATCAAGAACGGCAGAATCGACAATTATCAGGCGGTGGTGCCCAGCACCTGGAACGCCGGCCCGCGCGACGCGGCGGGACAGGCCGGCGCCTATGAGGCGGCGCTCCAGGACCGCCACACTTTGGCCGTTCCGACCCAGCCGCTCGAAATCCAGCGCACCATCCACTCCTTCGACCCCTGCATCGCCTGCGCGGTCCATGTGGTCGATCTGGAAGGCGAGGAAATGTCGTCGATCCGGGTGGTGTAAAACGCCGCCAGGTCGTCAGGGATCGGCGCCTCCGATTCCCTCCCCCTTGTGGAAAGGGTAAGGGTGGGGGGTAAGCAACCTCCGGAAACATTGGGCTATTCACCCCCCACTCCAACCCTCGCCCATCGAGAGGAGGGAGTTGGCGCCCGAGACGCGCATCGTTCAAAACGGCTTTCTCAACCAGCGCGGCGTCTTTGCAGCGAATTCCGTCCATTCGTCGCCGAAGCGCAGGGCGAGATGGACCTCCTCGCGGCGGATCGCCAGCCGGTCCACGAGAAAGGCGGCGACAAAGGCCAGCGGAACGAACCACAGCGCGCTGAAGGCGAGCCCGATCCCGATCAGCAGAAAAGTGTTGCCGAGATAGATCGGGTTGCGGGTGTAAGCGAAAGGCCCAAATGTGACGAGCCGCCCGGCGCCGCGATTGGGCAGGATGTTGGTGCGCGCCAGCAGCATCACGCCCATGGCCCAGAAATCGAAGGCGAGTCCGAAGGCGATGAAGACGTCGCCGGCAAGCCTCGCCCAATCGGGCAAAAGCTCTCCCGTCGGGACGACATATTGCAGTAAATAAGCGATGACGCCCGCCACGACGTAAAGGATGGGCGGCCAGGGAATCCTGTTAGGACGGGCGGCGAAATCGATGGCCAAGGGCGAACTCTGGTTTTTACGGGGCGACTATCGGATCATGCTTGTTCGCGGGCCATTGTCCAGAAGCCTGATGACGACGGAGCGCGATGAAGACGCAAGCATCAAACGATCGTCGAGGAAACAGGTTGCCGTCCGGTTCGAATTTCTTGGCGCCGGGACCGAGGCCTCGGCGCCAAGAAATTCGAACCGACCAAGCCCGCGATCTTGTCGAGCGCCGCTGGCCGCGCGAAATCTTCAATTCCGCTCGCCTTCTCCATTTCAGGGCGCATCGCCGAGCAGGCCCGGCTGCCAGGCCTGAGCGTGGTTTGAGTTGCGCGCGGCTTGCGCCCATGCCAATTTTGTCAAATCCGACTCGCAGCCGAGGCGTTCATGACTTCCTTTCCGTTTGAAAAATTGGCGAAATTCGCGTCCATGGCGCTGCCGCTGGCGCTCACCGCCTGCGCCAGCACGCCGCCCACGGGACCGACGGTGAGCGCCGTCGCGGGCTCGAATGTGTCCGACCGGAAATTCGCGCGCGACGATTCCGCCTGCCGGGCCAGAGCCTATGCGGCGGCCTCCAGATCCGCCGCCGCCGGTCAGTTCGGGCTGCAGGACCAATATAATTCCATCTATTCCGACTGCATGCTCAACCGCGGCTACGAAATTTCCCAAACGGTCGTCCATTACGCTTACGGCCCGGGCGCCTATGCTTATGGGCCAGGTCCCTATTATTTCGGCGGCCCCTATTATGGCTTCGGTTGGGGCGGCGGCTGGGGCTGGTGACTCAAATCCCCGCGCCGTCGCCGAGCCTTTCCTCGCTTCGAGCCGCCGCGCGCGCCCGATTCAGGCGATGGTTGGCGTAAACCCCGCGCGCCAAGGGGCGCAGGACGGCGTCGGCGAGGCCAAGAAGCAGCCCGGTCGCCGGGCTCGCGCCGAGCAGAATCGCGCCCGAGCCCACGCAAACCCCGCTGAACAGCGCCGGCCCAAGCGACGCCGGCAGGCGCCGGCGCAAGAGCGCCCGGTCCGGCGGCGGAGCGGTTTCCTCGCTTGGCGCCGCTTCTTCCTTTTGTGGGGTCTGGCGCTGGTCGATCAGGCCGAAAGCCACGGTTTCATTGGTGATGCGGTCGATCAGGATGAAGCCGCCGAGATCGCGATTGTCGCGGTAGTCGCCAACAATCAGTGGGCGGTCGAAGCGCAGCGTCGCGAGGGCGATCTCGTTGAGGCCGAGGGGCCGCGCTGGCGCCGGCTCGAAGGTGTGGATATCGGTCAGATGATGGATGTCCGCCACGGTCGCATTGGCCGTGCGCGCCCCGAGCTTGACGATATAGGACGCTCCCGGATGCATGTCGGTCTCGGCGGTCCATAGCAGGCGCGCGCGGGCTTGCGAAGCGACGTCAGGCCGTTGTTGCGCCGCGACCAGCACGTCGCCGCGCGAGGCGTCGATTTCATCGGCAAGCGTCAAGGTGACCGACTGGCCCGCGACCGCCGCGTCGAGGTCGCCATCCTGAGTGACGATTCTCTTGACCCGGCTGGTCTTGCCCGAGGGCAGGGAGACGATTTCGTCGCCGGGCCTGATCGCGCCGGCGGCGACCCAGCCGGAAAAGCCGCGGAAATCGGGATTGGGGCGATTGACCCATTGCACCGTGAAGCGGAAAGGCTCGTCCCCGGCTTGTGCGCGCGCGGATTCGACATTTTCGAGGAAAGGCAGCAGCGCCTCGCCCTGGAACCAGGGGGTGCGCTCGGAGAGCGCGGCGATATTGTCGCCCTCGAGCGCGGAAATCGGCAGCGGCGCGATGGTCTGAAAGTCCAGCTCCCGCGCCATGTCGTGGAAGGCCGTGACGATTTCGTTGAAACGCGCCTCGCTGTAATCGACGAGGTCCATCTTGTTGATCGCCAGCGCCACGTCGCGCACGCCGAGCATCGAAACGATGAAGGCGTGGCGCCGCGTCTGGGGCAAAATTCCCTTGCGCGCGTCGATCAGAAGAATCGCCAGATCGGCGGTCGAGGCGCCGGTCGCCATATTGCGGGTATATTGCTCGTGGCCGGGGGTGTCGGCGACGATGAAGGCGCGCTTGTCGGTGCGGAAATAGCGATAGGCGACATCGATGGTGATGCCCTGTTCGCGCTCGGCGGCGAGGCCGTCCACCAGCAGGGCGAAATCGAGGGCGCCGTTCTGCGTGCCGAATTTTTTTGAATCGCGGTCGAGCGCGGCGAGCTGGTCCTCGGCGATCGTTTGCGCGTCATAGAGCATCCGGCCGATCAGGGTCGATTTGCCGTCGTCCACCGAACCGCAGGTGATGAAGCGCAGCAGGGCTTTTTCGCTGGCGCGGGGCGTGGCGAGCGGCGACGGCGCGTCGGACAAAAATTCCTTTTCGGCAAAAGCGCAAGCCATCAGAAATAGCCTTCCTGCTTCTTCTGCTCCATCGAGGCGGAGCCGTCATGGTCGATGATGCGGCCTTCGCGCTCCGAGACTCTTGAAGCGCGCATTTCGGCGATGATGTCGGGCAGGGTCGCGGCCGTGCTCTCGACCGCGCCGGTCAGCGGATAACAGCCGAGCGTGCGAAAGCGGACGCTCACATGCTCGACCTGTTCGCCGGGGCGAAGCTTCATGCGCTCGTCGTCGCGCATGATGAGCGCGCCGTCGCGGCGCACCACCGGACGCGGCTTGGCGAAATAAAGCGAGGGAATGGCGATGTTTTCCTTGGCGATATAGTCCCACACATCGGCCTCGGTCCAGTTCGAGAGCGGGAAGACGCGAAAGCTTTCGCCCGCGCGCTTGCGGGTGTTGTAGAGCCGCCAGGGTTCGGGGCGCTGGGTCTTGGGGTCCCAGCGATGTTCCCGGGAGCGCAAGGAAAAAACCCGCTCCTTGGCGCGCGATTTCTCCTCGTCGCGCCGCGCGCCGCCGAAAGCCGCGTCGAAGCCGTATTTGTCCAGCGCCTGCTTCAGGCCTTGCGTCTTCATCACGTCGGTATGGAGGCGCGAGCCGGAGTCGAACGGGTTGACGTCCGCCTTCACGCCGTCCTCATTGACATGGACCAGAAGCTCAAGCCCGAGTTCGCCGGCGCGGCGGTCGCGGAATTCGATCATCTCGCGGAACTTCCAGGTCGTGTCGACATGGAGCAGCGGGAAGGGCGGCCGCGACGGAAAGAAGGCCTTTTGCGCCAGATGAAGCAGGACCGCCGAATCCTTGCCGATCGAATAGAGCAGCACCGGCTTTTCGCATTCCGCCGCGACCTCGCGGAAGATATGGATGGATTCGGCTTCGAGCTTCTGCAGATGGGTGAGCTGGATCATCAATTCGCCAGTTCTCTCGCGTGCTTCATTCCGCGGCGGCGACATGCAGGCCGCATTCCTTCTTGTCTTCGCTTTCCCACCACCAGCGGCCGGCGCGTTCCGGCTCGCCGGGGAGAAGCGCGCGGGTGCAGGGGGCGCAGCCGATCGACAGGAATCCGCGCTCATGCAGATCATTGACAGGGACCTGATTGTTGGCGCAATAATCCGCGACCGCCTCGCGCGAGAAATCGAGCAGGGGGCTGATCTTGATCAGGCCTTTGCCTTCATCGAATTCAGCGAAACCCATGCCGGAGCGATGGCCCGACTGGTCGCCGCGCAGGCCGGCGATCCAGCCCAGCGCGCCGGCGAGGGCCCGGCCCAGAGGCTCGATCTTGCGGACCGCGCAGCAGGCCTTGCGCAGGTCGAGGCCATGATAGAACCCGTTGATCCCGTGGGTGGCGGTCAAGTCCTGGGCGGCCTCCGCGTCAGGGTAATAGGCCTTGATGCGCAAGCCATATTTTTGTTCGGTGCGCGCCCAGAGGTCATAGGTTTCGGGGAACAGCCTGCCGGTGTCGAGGGTCGCGAATTCGACATTGAGGTTTTCGGCGACAATCGCGTGGGTCAGCGCCTGATCCTCGATCCCGAAACTGGTGGTGAAGACAATGCGGCCGGGCACGTTCTGGCGCAGGAAAACCAGGCGCTCCGCAAGATTTTTCTGCGGGAAACGGTTATTGAGCGGCTTGGCGAGGGTGCGAAGGAACTCAGACATGGGCGGCTCTCGCAAGGCGTTGTTCGGGAATGCTGTCCTGCGCGCCGTAATCGCGCTGGTAGAGGAAGCTGATGCGTTTCAGGGCCTCCATCCAATGCTCGACCGGCTGGCGCGCCGCCGCGGCGCCGATGATTTCGACCTCGTCGAAGCCGCAGGCCAGCGCCTGGGGGAACTGGTCGGAAATCAGCGGCCCGAAGGCGCGCAATATTCCCTTGAAGCCGGCCTGGCGAAGCTGGCGGGCGGTCGAAAAGCCGCGCCCGTCGGCGGCGCTGGGGAAATGGACGACAATCATGTCGAGGCGGTCGAAAAAGGGCGTGACCTCGTCCAGCGCGCGGTTGGGCTCCAAGAGGGCGGCGAGCCGGAGGTCGGTCTGGACCAGCGGGGACTCGGCGATGGCGCCGAAGGGCGTGAGCACGAAATTGGTTTCGGCCTGGCACAGGGTTTCGGCCCGCTCCCAGACATCCTCTTTGGGGCCATGACGATCAAGCAACAGCATCGGCGATCTCCTTGAAAGCGGTTTTGAACGGCGCAAGGCCAAGACGACGGGTGGTTTCGATAAAATTCTCGCCGGCTTCGCGGCGGGCGAGATAGACGGCGACGAGGCGCTCGACCGCCTCGGGAACCTTTTCGGCGGGCAGGCCCGGCCCCAGCAGCTCGCCGAGCGCATAGTCGTCGCCCGCCTCGCCGCCGAGGGTGATCTGGTAGGATTCGGCCCCTTTCTTTTCGAGACCGAGAATCCCGATGGCGCCGACATGGTGATGGCCGCAGGCGTTGACGCAGCCGGAAATCTTGATGCTCAGCTCGCCGATGTCCTTCTGGCGCGCCGGATCGGCGAATTTTTGCGACAAAGCCTGGGCGATCGGGATCGAGCGCGCGGTGGCGAGGGCGCAATAATCGAGACCGGGGCAGCTGATGATGTCGGTGATCAGGCCGACATTGGCGGTGGCGAGGCCCTGTTCTTTCAGCCGGGCGAAAATCAGAGGCACATCGTCGAGCCGCACATGCGGCAGGACGAGATTCTGGGCGTAGGTGACGCGCGCTTCGTCGAAGGAATAAAGTTCGGCGAGATCGGCCACGGCGCGCATCTGGCCGGAGCTGATGTCGCCCGCGATTCCGCCGATGGCTTTGAGCGAAATCGTCAGCGCCGCATAGCCCTTGCGCTTGTGGCGGGTGAGATTGTTCCCGACGAAACGCGCAAGCTCCTCGTCGCGCGCCACGGCCTGCTCCAGGCTCCGCGAGATTTCGGGCAGGCTTTCATAGGGCGGGGACGCGAAAAAGGACGCGATGCGCGCCTCTTCCGCTGGGTTCGCATTGGCTTTCGTCTTGTCGATCCGGGCGAATTCCTCCTCGACCCGAGCGCGAAAAACCTCGACGCCGATGTCAAGCACGAGGAATTTGATCCGCGCCTTCCATTTGTTGTCGCGCCGCCCGGCGAGATTATAGACGCGCAGCGCGGCTTCGAGAAAAGCGAGGAGGTCTTCGCGCGGCAGGAAGTCGCGCAGGACCTGAGCTTCCATCGGCGAGCGGCCGAGCCCGCCGCCGACCAGAATGCGATAGCCAATCGCGCCGCTCGCCGCGTCGCGGACGATGCGCACGCCGAGATCGTGCGACTTCATCACCGTGCGATCCTGCGCGGCGCCGGAGACGGCGATCTTGAATTTTCGCGCCAGCCATTCGAATTCGGGATGCAGGCTCGACCATTGCCGGATCAGTTCGGCGACGGGGCGTGGGTCCTCGATTTCGTCAAAGGCGACGCCGGCGAATGGATCGGCGGTGACATTGCGGATGCAATTGCCGGAGGTCTGGATGCAATGCATGCCGACATCGGCGAGCAGGCCGAGAACGCTCGGAACGTCCTTCAGCTTGGCCCAGTGGAACTGAAGATTGGTGCGGGTGGTGAAATGGCCATAGCCGCGGTCATGGACGTCCGCGATATGGGCGAGCCGGCGCAACTGCCGCGCATTCAGCGCGCCATAGGGAATGGCGATGCGCAGCATATAGGAATGGAGTTGCAGATAGAGGCCGTTCTTCAGGCGGAGCGGCCGGAATTCATCCTCGGTCAGCGCGCCGGAAAGCCGGCGTTCGACCTGGCTGGCGAATTGCGCCACGCGCTCGCGCACCAGCCGCTCGTCGAATTCGTCGTAAAGGTACATGGCGCGCCTCCTCAGATCTGGAAATCGGCCTGTTTGCCGAGATCGGGGCGCACGCTGGGGCCGAGCGCCCGCAAGGCTTCGCGGTAATGGCGGGGGCGGGGCGCGCCCTCTGCGGACTCGATGGCGACGAGTTGAGGATCAACCACTTTGGCGCGCAGGAACTCCTTCGCGCCGAAAACTTGCAGCGCCTCGGCGGCGCGCTCGTCCTGGACGACCAGCGCCCGACGCGGGTCGCGCGTCCAGCCTTCGAGCGTCGCGAAAACCACCTCGCCTTCGCGCAGATCGTTGGCGATCAGGATCGCCGGCAGTTCGGGGCGCTTCGCGGCGGCCATTTTCTAACCTCTTCGCGCGCCGCAACGCGGCGCCTTCGTCTGGAAAGGCGCGAAAGGCTTCTTCCGCGCTGTTGCGAAAAGGATAGGTCCGCGCGAATCACGTTGCAATGCGGCAGAAAAGAATAATATGGCAAATATTGGCGTGATAAGAGTAGGTTTTACTACATATTCAAAAACCATGGGGCTTGAAGAAGAAAAATGTTCTCTTTTGACAAAAAACATGTCGCGGCGAGGGCCAGCCGTTTTGCCGTTCAGGCGCGGGCCGCGCCGTGTTAGGAGAGGGCCGAACGAAAGGCGGGAAACGGATGACTCCGTCGGGCAGAACACTCGTGACCGGCGCGACCGGCTTTGTCGGCGCGGCGGTCGCCCGCGCCCTCATCGCGCGCGGCGAACGAGTCACATTATTGGCGCGGAAAGATTCGGCGCGCGGCAATATCGAGGGGCTGGACGCCGAGGTGGCGATCGGCGACCTGCGCGACGCTGCCTCTCTGCGTTCGGCCTTGCACGGGGTCGAGCGGCTCTATCATGTCGCCGCCGATTACCGGATGTGGGCGCCGGACCCCAACGAGATCATCGAGGCCAATCGCCTCGGGACCGCCAATATCATGACCGAGGCCTTGCGCGCCGGGGTCGGCCGCATCGTCTATTGCTCCTCGGTGGCGACGCTCAAACTGCGGGACAACGGCCGCCCGGCGGACGAGACCTGGCCGGCGGCGCCGCATGAGGCGATCGGGGCCTACAAGAAAAGCAAGACCATCGCCGAAAGGCTGGTCGAGAAAATGATCGCGGAACAGGGCCTGCCGGCGGTGATCGTCAACCCGTCCACCCCCATCGGCCCGCGCGACATCAAGCCGACGCCCACGGGCCGGGTCATCGTCGAAGCGGCGAATGGCAGAATGCCGGGCTATGTCGACACCGGGCTCAATCTCGTCCATGTCGACGACGTCGCCGCCGGCCATCTCGCGGCCATGGACAGGGGCCGGATCGGCGAGCGTTACATTCTCGGCGGGCAGGACGTTCCGTTGGGGACAATGCTCGCCGAAATCGCCGCTCTGGCCGGGCGCCGGCCGCCGAAACTGAAAATACCGCGAAGACCCCTGTTTCCGCTGGCCTATGCGGCGGAAGCTTTTGCGCTGGTCACCCGCAAGGAGCCCTTCATCACCGCCGACGCCCTGCGCATGGCGAAATACCGCATGTATTTCTCCTCCGCCAAGGCCGAGCGCGAACTGGGCTTTTCGGCGCGGCCCCATGCGCAAGCCCTGGCCGACGCGGTCGAATGGTTCCGCGAAAAAGGCATGATCCGGTGATCGGGCTCGGCCTTTTGGTTCTGTCGATCTGGCTGTTCCTGGCATTCGGGCGCGGCGGCTTCTGGCGCTGCCGCGACCGCGACGATTTTTGCGAACCGCCGGCGCCGTCGCACTGGCCGAAAATTGTCGCCGTCGTTCCCGCCCGCGACGAGGCGCCGTTGATCGCCAGGAGTCTCGGCTCGCTGCTGGCGCAGGATTATCCGGGCGATTTCCGCGTCATTCTGGTCGATGACCAGAGCAGCGACGGCACGGCGGGGCGCGCGCGCGAGGCGGCTAAACCTTTTCACGACCGCTTGACGGTCCTGCCCGGCGCGCCTCTGCCGGTTGGCTGGACCGGAAAAGTCTGGGCCATGGCGCAGGGCGAAATTCTGGCGCGGAAGGATTTTGCGCCGGATTATCTTCTCTTCACCGACGCCGATATTTTTCACGCGCCGGGCAATCTGCGCGCCGTGGTGGCCCGGGCCGAAGCCGGCGCCTATGGTCTGGTCTCGCTGATGGCGGTCTGGCGCTGCGACAGCGCGGCGGAGAAAGCGCTGATCCCCGCCTTCACTTATTTTTTCCAATTGATCTATCCGTTCGGCTGGGTCTCCGATCCGCGCCGGAAGACCGCCGCCGCCGCCGGCAATCTCATGCTGGCGCGCGCCGATCTTCTGGCGAAGGCCGGTGGCGTCGCCGCGATCTCCAACGCCTTGATCGACGATTGCGCCTTCGGCGCCCTGATGAAAGGCAAAGGCGCGGTCTGGCTCGGCCTGAGCAAGCGCCTGCGCTCGCTGCGCGCCTATCCGCGTTTCGGAGACATTGGCCGCATGGTCTCGCGCTCGGCCTTCGCGCAACTGCGCTTTTCCTATCCGCTGCTGGCGCTGACGAGCCTTGGCCTTGTCCTGACCTTTTTCGTTCCCGTGTTGCTCGCCTTTTTCGCCGAAGGCGCCGCGGGCGTCCTTGGGATCGCGGCTTTTGTCCTGATGAGCGTGAGCTTCGCGCCGATTCAGCGTTTTTACGGCCTTCCGCGCTGGCGGGCGGCGACATTGCCGCTTATCGCCGCGCCCTATTTGTTCTATACGCTCGAATCCGCCTGGGCCTACAGCCGTGGGCGCGGCGGCATGTGGAAGGGCCGCGCGCAGGCCCATCTGGCGCGGCGGGAGCGCGCGGAAATCGAGACGGAAAAGCCATGAGCGCCGCAGTGAAAAAAATGGAGCCCGCGCCGGTCACGGCGGAAAGTTTTCGCTCGGGAAAAAGCGGGAGCGACGAGAATTTCCCCGTCGCCTCGCTGCTGATCGCCGCGCCTCTGCGCCCGGTGATCCTGGCCTTTTACGATTTCGTGCGCGCGGGCGACGATGTCGCCGACAACCCGGACCTCGCGCCGGAGCAAAAGCATGCTTTGCTCGACCAGCTCGACCGCAGCCTGATGGGTTCAAGCGACGCCGAGCCGCTCGGCGTGAAACTGCGCGAAAAACTGAAAGAGCGTCGGCTCACCGACCGCCACGCCCGCGACCTGCTCGACGCCTTCCGCCGCGACGTCGACAAGAACCGCACCGCCAACTGGGACGAGCTGATCGACTATTGCCGGCTTTCGGCCATGCCGGTCGGGCGTTTCCTGCTCGACGTCCATGGCGAGAGCCGCGAGCTGTGGCCGGCCTCCGACGCCATCTGCGCCGCGCTGCAGATCAACAACCATCTGCAGGACTGCGGCAAGGATTTTTCCGCCCTGAACCGCGTCTATGTTCCCCAGGACGCGCTCGACGCGGCGGGGGCGCGGGTGGAGGACCTGGGCGCGGCAAAAGCGCCGCCAGCTTTGCGCGCCTGTCTGCGCGGCCTCGCCCAGCGCAATCGCGCGCTGCTGGAAGAAGGCGCGAGCCTGCCGCATGACATCAAGGACTTGCGCCTGGGCATGGAGATCGCGGTCATCCTGCGTCACGCCTTCCGCATCGCCGATGTTTTGGTCGCGCGCGACCCACTGAGCGAGAATGTGATGCTTGGCAAAGGCGAAATGTTTTTCGGCGCCATCGCCGCCGCCATCGGCGAAGCTTTTGAGCGTTTGAAGGGGAGGGCGGGATGACGGCGGCGCTCGATCTTTCCGCCGA
>JAJYCZ010000230.1 GCA_021777915.1 Pseudomonadota bacterium
ATATAGGCGTCTCCGGTGACGAGAATGATGTCGCACGAATCCCAGCCCAGCGCCTCCATTTCGGCGCGCGACATGGGCAGGAAGGGCGCGGTCCCGAACCGGTGCGCCCAATATTTGCGGTAGGAAAACAGCGGCTTGGCCGCTTGCGCCGAAGTCATGCAACGTCCTTGGCGAAAAATCGGCGCGCTGTCCATCGGATCGCGCGCCGATCACGCCGATTTTACGGTCACTCGCCTTCCGCGACGAGCGCGCCGATCCCCTCGCGAAAAGTCGGGTAAGCCAGATCGAGATCGAGCAAAGCCTTCATCCGCCGGTTGGAGACGCGCTTGTTCTCGCCGTAAAAGCTGCGCTGCATCGGGGTGAGCGGGGTTTCCTCGAAGGGCGTTTCAGGGGGCGGTTCGAGGCCGACCAATTCGGCGGCGTAGGTCACAACATCCTGCGGCGGGGCCGGCTCGTCGTCGGTGACATTATAGACGCCCCCCGGCGCCCGGCCGGTGAAACAGGCGTCGATCGCCTGGGCAATATCCTCGACATGGATGCGGTTGAAGACCTGGCCGGGCTTGATCAGCCGCTTCGCCGTTCCCTCGCGCAATTTGACCAGCACATTGCGGCCCGGCCCGTAAATGCCGGAAAGCCGCAGCACATAGACTTCCTTGCCGGACGCTCGCGCCAGGGAAAACCATTCGGCTTCCGCCGCGAGGCGCTGGCGGCTGCGCAAATTCGAAGGCTTGGGCTGCGCCGTTTCGTCGATCCATTCGCCGTCATGGTCGCCATAGACGCCGATGGTCGAGAGATAGACGATCTTTTTCAGCTTTGCCGCCGCCGCGATCTCGCGGCTCAGCCGGCGCAGCGCCGGATCGCCATTTTCATCGGGCCCCGCGCTGATGAGCAGCGCATCGGCCTCCGCGACCGCCGCCGCCACGCGCGGATCGACATTTTCGGCCGCGCCATCGAAGGGAAGAAGCCTGACCCGCCCGAGCGTCTCGGTCTTGGGGGCGCGTTTGGTGCCGGTCACCTCAGTGAACGTTCTGGCGTGGTAGAGGCCGTAAAAACTCGCGGTATAGCCGACACCGAAAATGACCAGTTTCACGCGTGATTCCTCCCCTCGACCGCCGCGTCCCACTCTTCGCAAACGCTCGCGTCCTGTTCTTCGGCCCGCCTTTTCTCGGCGAGCCGCTTGAATTCGTTGCGCGGCAAAAGCCGGGACAGAGCCCAGACCGCCATGCCGCGCACCTGTGGCGAGATATGGTCGAGTCGTGCTACAGCCAAGGGGGCGAGCGCCAAATCGCCGGAATTGCCGATCGCGACCAGCACATTGCGCAGAAAACGGGCATGGCCGACGCGCTTGACCGGAGAACCGGCGAAAAAGGCGCGGAACCCGCCCTCGTCCATCGCCACGAGTTTTGTGAGCGGCGGCGCGACGAGATCGGCGCGGGCCAAAAGTTTCGCCTCACGCGCTTTTTGCGCGAATTTGTTCCACGGGCAGACGCCGAGGCAATCGTCGCAGCCATAGATGCGATTGCCGATTTTTGGGCGCAGTTCGCGCGGAATCTGGCCCCTGGCCTCGATGGTCAGGTAGGAAATGCACAGCCGCGCGTCGATTTTGTAAGGCGCGTCCAACGCGCCGGTCGGACAGGCGTCGAGACAGGCGCGGCAGTTGCCGCAATGATCGGCTTCCGCCGCGTCGGGGGGCAAGGCAAGGGTCGTGAAAATGCTGCCGAGAAAAAGCCAGGAGCCGAAGTCGCGCGACACCAGATTGGTGTGCTTGCCCTGCCAGCCGAGCCCGGCGACGTGCGCCAGAGGCTTTTCCATCACCGGCGCGGTGTCCACGAAGACTTTTACGGCGCCTTCCTCCCCCATTTCCCTGGCGCGCGCGAGCAAAGCGGCGGCGAGCAACTTGAGCTTGCCCTTGACCACATCGTGATAATCGCGATTTCGGGCATAGGCGGAAATGTTGCCGGCGCCGCGCTCGGCCAGAGTCGCCAAAGCGTCGCCGTCCGGGCCGTAATTCATGCCGAGTAGGATGATGGAGCGGACTTCTGGCCACAGTCGGCGCGGGTCGCCGCGCCAGTCGCGCTTTTCGATCAGCCAGTCCATGTCGCCCTGGCGTCCTTCGGCGAGAAAGGCGTCGAGCCGCGCCGGCGCCTCGGGAATCGCATCCGGCGCGGCAATCCGGCAGGCGTCAAAACCGAGGCGCGCGGCCTCGGCGCGCAAAAGGGCTAAAAGTCGATCTCGGCGTAGATCGGATTGGTCGCCACGCCGGGCACGCGGTCGGCCAGCAGCGGGCGGAAACTCGGGCGGCTTTTCATGCGCTGGTACCATGATTTGGCCGGCTCTTCCTCGTCCCATGGCGCGTCGCCGAGGAAATCGACGCAGGACAGATGCGCGGCCGCCGCAAGGTCGGCATAGGTCATCTTGTCGCCCGCAAGCCAGCGGCGCGTCGACTCCAGATAGGAAATATAGCGCAGATGATAGCGCACATTGGCCCGGGCCGCGCGCAGAAGCTCCATGTCCGGTCCGCCGCCGCCGATCTCGGTGGCGGTGAATCGCTTATAGACCTTTTCGGTCACCAGCCAGTTGCTGACTTCGTCGAAGAATTTTTCGTTGAACCAGGCCATCAGCCGGCGCACCTCGACGCGCGCCATGGGCGAGGCCGGCAACAGGCGGTGCTCGCCGAGCTTCTCGCCGAGAGTCTCGTCGAGCCATTCGGCGATCGGTCCCGCGCCGGGAATGACCAGGCCATTGTCCTCGACCAGAACCGGGGTCTGGCCCGCCGGGTCGAGCATCAGGAATTCACGGCGCCTTTCGTGGACCCGCTCCTCGATCAGCTCCGCCTCGACGCCATATTCGCCGAGCGCGAGCCGGACGAAACGCGAATGCGGACAGAGCGGATGATGATAAAGCTGAGGCATGCCTGATCCGATACGACCCGTTCGATCGGGTGGAGCCCGTATAGAGGCGGCGCCGCGCGGTCACAAGTGCGGATAGCCGATAAAAGTTTAACAATTCATTGCCTGTGGCTCTTGATCGGTTTCGCGCCCAAGAACAAAAGCTGAAGCCTTGCGGTCGCCGCGCCGGTTCAAAGGCCGAGCCGGCCCGCCAGCATCCTCATTTCGTGAGGATCGAGATATTCCGTCGCCGAAAAACGGCGCGCCAGCGCGAATTCGAAGGCGCTCCAGCCAGGAAGGCCGGCGAGGACGCGATCATGGCGCAACCGCCGGATTTCGGCGCATTCGCTCAACCGTGCGCGAAGAACCTCGTCCTCGTCGCCATCGAGCCATCCTTCCAGATCGACCGGTCCCAGCATGGCGCCCTCGGCGTTTTGCGCGAGCCACAATCGGCGGGTTTAACCGATCGTTCATATGACAACCAGATGACGCGCGCAAGCGAGCCGGCGCGCTCAAGTCGTCGCACTTGGGGAGAGGCCTGTCTTTTCGGCAAATTCGCAAAGGTCGGAGATCGGACAGATCGGGCAGTCGGGCTTGCGCGCCTTGCAGATATAGCGGCCGTGAAGGATCAGCCAATGGTGGGCGTGCAGGAGAAATTCATCCGGCACGATGGCGAGCAGGCCCTTTTCCACCTCTTCGGGGGTCTTTCCGCGCGCCAGCGGGATGCGATTCGAGACCCGGAACAAATGGGTGTCGACCGCGATGGTTTTTTCCCCGAAGGCGATGTTGAGCACGACATTGGCGGTCTTGCGCCCCACGCCCGGCAAGCTTTCCAGCGCCTCGCGGCTGCGCGGAACCTCGCCGCCGAATTCGTCGATCAGCCTGTGCGACAAGGCGACCACATTTTTCGCCTTGGCGCGAAACAGGCCGATGGTCTTGATCTTGTCGCGCAGGCCGTCCTCGCCGAGCGCCAGCATCTGTCGAGGCGTCGAAGCGACGGCGAACAGGTCCTTCGTCGCGCGATTGACCCCGGCGTCGGTCGCCTGCGCCGAAAGCACGACGGCGACGAGCAGGGTATAAGGGTTCACATAGTCCAGTTCGCCTTTGGGATGTGGGTTCAGCGCGGCCAGACGGGCAAAGATTTTCCGCACGCGCTCTCGATCGGTTTTGCGCGCCGTTTCAGCTTGAACGGAGGGCCTTTTCGTCGGCGTGGCGCCGGATCTGCCGCCTTGTTTCCCCATGGAGGAACATAAGCGCATCGGGCGCGGCGGGACAAGCAGGAGAGGCGAACAACACGAGAGGCGGAGAGCGTGAACGGCGGAAGCGTGGCTCGCGATATGACCCCACAAAGAAAAAGGACCGCCTTGTTTAAAGCGGTCCAAGTCTCAGGGAGGAAGCGCCTGCTCACGCAAACGCCTGTGACGTGGTCAC
>JAJYCZ010000231.1 GCA_021777915.1 Pseudomonadota bacterium
CGTGACCCTGTTCCCGGCCTATGAAAAGGGCGATGATCGCCTATATGGCCTGGCTGAAGGGCGAGTAAGGGGCCGGACGGCGAGATCGTCGTCCGCGGCCTGCCCAAGCTTGACCATGCGATCAAGCCGGACCCCGCGCACGGCGAAAAGATTTACGCCGGGAAATGCGCCGTTCGCCACGGCAAGAACGGCGCGGGAACGAGGAGCGCCGCCGGCGACCGGTTTTCCCGCCCCTGCGGGGCGACCAGCCCTTCAACAACGGCGCCAGCATGGCCCGCGCTTGTATGGCCGCCGGATTCGCCAAGGCGAACATGCCGATCGCGCATCAGGTCAACTTCCCGCAGGCTCATGGCGGATTGCCGGACCAGGACGCGCTTGACGTTGCGGAATTCTTCACCCGCCCGCCGCGGGCCGATTTCCCGCCCAAGGTTAACGGCGGGCCGAACGGCGACAAGCCCTTACGACTCCCGCTACTGAAACCTCGCCTCGGCGCGGCGTCTCCGAAAAAGGTCTAATGCCCCGCGCGGATTCCGCTCGACAATCCAACAAATACGAATAATCTGATCCGACAAAAATGGGCGAGGTATCGTAACGCCCGCATTGTGGGAGGGAAGAATGGCTGAAATCGTCATCATGGGCGCCGGCCTGGGCGGCACCATCATGGCCTACGAAATGAAGGACCATATGCGTCCCGAGGATCGGCTGACGGTTGTCACCAAGGATCCGGTCTATCATTTCGTTCCCAGCAATCCGTGGGTTCCGGTCGGTTGGCGCACCCGCGAATCGATCGAGGTCGATCTGGCCCCGACCTTCGCCAAGCGCGGCATCAATTTCAAGCCGGTGCCCGTCGCCAAGATGGACCCCGAGGCCAATAGCCTGGAGCTCGAGGACGGCTCGAAGATTTCATACGATTATCTGATTATCGCCACCGGGCCGGAACTGGCCTTCGACGAAATCGAGGGCCTGGGGCCGCAAGGCTTCACCACTTCGATCTGCCACATCGACCACGCCGAAAAGGCGGCGGTGAGTTTCGAGGAATTCTGCAAGAAGCCCGGCCCGGTCATCACCGGCGCCGTGCAGGGCGCGTCCTGCTACGGTCCCGCCTATGAATTCACCTTCATCCTCGAAACCGAGCTGCGCCGCCGCAAGATCCGCGATCAGGTGCCGATGACCTTCGTCACCTCCGAGCCCTATGTCGGCCATCTTGGCCTCGACGGCGTCGGCGACACCAAGGGCTTGCTCGAAAGCGAGATGCGCGAAAAGCACATCAAGTGGCTGACCAGCACGCGGGTGAAGAAAGTCGAAGCCGGGAAGATGACGGTCGAGGAGATCGCCGATGACGGTTCGGTCAAGGCGACCAAGGAACTGCCGTTCGGCATGGCCATGATGCTGCCGGCGTTCCGGGGCATCAAGCCGCTTCGCGGCATCGACGGACTGGTCAATCCGCGCGGCTTCGTCCTCGTCGACAAGCACCAGCAGAATCCCAAATACAAGAACATCTTCTCCGTGGGCGTCTGCGTCGCCATCCCCCCGATGGGCCCGACGCCGGTCCCCTGCGGCGTGCCGAAGACCGGATTCATGATTGAATCCATGGTCACCGCGGCGGCCAAGAACATCGGCGAAATGCTGCGCGGGCGCCAGCCGATCTATCGCGGCACCTGGAACGCCATCTGTCTCGCCGATTTCGGCGACAGCGGCATCGCCTTCGTCGCCCAGCCGCAAATCCCGCCGCGCAATGTCAACTGGTCGGGCCATGGCCGCTGGGTCCACGCGGCCAAGATCGGCTTCGAGAAATATTTCATCCGCAAGATGCGCAAGGGTGAAAGCGAGCCGTTCTATGAATCCGCCGCCCTCAGCATGATGGGCATCGCCAAACTCAAAAATGTCACGACGGACTGAACCGGACGCGCCGGCGCCGCCGGCGCGCCTCCAATACCAGGGAAAGCACAATGACTGACAATACCGAGAGCGGCGCCAACGCCAAATCCATGACGATCATCGTCACCAAGGGATCGCTTGATTGGGCCTATCCGCCCCTGATTCTGGCGACCACAGCGGCCGCCATGGGCGTCGACGTCACCTTGTTCTTCACCTTTTACGGCCTTGAAATCCTCAAGAAGAAGCTGGACCTTCAGGTGACCGCGCTCGGCAACGCCGCCATGAAAATGCCCATGATGGGCATGCACATGGCCATGCCGAACATCGTCAACATGCTTCCCGGCGTCGACGCCGGCGCGACCACCATGATGAAGAACCTGATCAAGAGCAAGGGCGTCGCCTCAATCGAGGACCTGCGCGAAGCCGCGATCGAGTCCGACGTGAAAATCATTGCCTGTCAGATGACGCTCGACCTTTTCGAATACAAGGCGACCGATCTGATCGACGGCATAGAGATCGGCGGCGCCGCGACCTATATGGAAAAGGCGCTGAAGTCCGACATCAATCTCTTCATCTGAAGCTTCACCACCCAAAGCAAACCAAACAAGAGGAAACGATGGCTGATAAAACTCTCGACGCCAAGGGTCTCAACTGCCCCCTGCCGATTCTGCGCGCCAAGAAGACACTCAAGGAAGTGCCCGCGGGCGGCACGTTGGAAGTCCTTGCGACCGACCCCGGTTCGGTCGCCGACTTCGCCGCCTTCTGCCGCACCACCGGCAATGAACTGGTCGAATCGACGTCCAACGCCGGCGTCTATCGCTTCGTGATCAAGCACGTCGCCTGATCGCCGGAAACATGGCTTCTCGCCCTACGGCCCGCCTCTCCCGAGGGGCGGGCCGTTCGCTTTTTCGCAATCCTCTTCCCCGGCGCCCGTCAGAAATCGTGGTCAAGCCGGGAGATTGAGCGGGCGGGGGCCGCCCGTCGCCCAGTCGAGCAGTTCGACCGTATGGACCACCGGGAGGTTCGTGCCGCCGGCGATCTGCGCGATACAGCCGATATTGCCGGCGGCGATCATTTCCGGCCGCGTGCTTTCGATATTGGCGATTTTGCGGTCGCGCAGTTCGGCCGCGATCTCCGGCTGGAGCAGATTGTAGGTCCCCGCCGAGCCGCAGCAGAGATGGCCTTCGGGCGGATCGAGCACGATGAAGCCGGCGTCCTTCAAAAGCTGCTTCGGCTCGTTGCGGATCTTCTGGCCGTGCTGGAGCGAGCAGGCGCTGTGATAGGCGACGCGCCGCCCGGTCGCGTTGACAGGCGCCATGAGCCCGATCTCGCTCATCAGTTCGGTGATGTCGCGCGCGAGCGACGAAATCTCGGCCGCCTTGTCGGCGAGTTCGGGATCGTCGCGGAACATGAATCCGTAATCCTTGACCGTCGTGCCGCAGCCCGAGGCGTTGATGACGACCGCGTCCAGCCCGCCGGACGCCATCGCATGGCTCCAGGCGAGAATGTTCTTCCGAGCGAAGGCCAGGCCCTCGTCCTGGCCGAGATGATGGTTGAGCGCGCCGCAGCAGCCAGAGCCTTCGGCGACCACCACTTCGCAGCCGTGTCGCGTCAGCAGCCTGATCGTCGCCTCATTGATCTGCGGCGACAGCACCTTCTGGGCGCAGCCGGTCATCAAGGCGACGCGCCGCGTATTCGGCTGCGAACGCGAAATCACCCGCGGCTGGTCCCAGACCGAGGCTTTGGGGATGACGCTCGGGGCCATGGCGAAGGGCGCGCGCAGCTTGACCGGCAGGAGTCCGGAGAAAGGCTTGCCGAGTTTCGCCAGGTTCAGCGCGGCGCGAAAAAGCGCCGGCCGCGGCAGCACGAAGCCGAAGACGCCGCGCATGACGCGATCGAGGAAAGGCCGTCGAAAAGTCTTTTCGATATGGTGGCGGGCGTGATCGACCAGATGCATGTAATCGACGCCCGACGGACAGGTCGTCATGCAGGACAGGCAGGACAGGCATCGGTCGATATGCTTGACCTCCTCGGCGCTGGCCGGGCGGTCGTTCTCCAGCATATCCTTGATGAGATAAATGCGCCCGCGCGGAGAATCGAGTTCGTCGCCAAGCAGGACATAAGTCGGGCAGGTCGCGGTGCAGAAGCCGCAATGGACGCAGGCGCGCAGGATCTTGTCCGCTGTCCTTATGTCGGGATCGGCAAGCTGGGCCGGGGTGAAATTGGTCTGCATGGTCTCTAGAGGCCCTCTTGCATGCGGCCGGGATTGAAGACGCCGTAGGGATCGAAGCCTGCTTTCACCCGCGCCGTCAAAGCCGCGAGCGGTCCGGGCGCCGGCTCGAACACCGCGGTTTTTTTGCGCGTCGCGGCGGGCGCGACCATCAATGTGGCGTGGCCGCCGCAGGATTTCATCGCGCCG
>JAJYCZ010000060.1 GCA_021777915.1 Pseudomonadota bacterium
AGGCGATAGGCGCGGGTGAAGGCGGTGTCGTTGCGCTCGACGCGCAAATGCTGGCGCTTGCAGACGAAGCGCAGGTCGCGGTTGCGCATCAGCACGCCTGGCAGCAGGCCGCTTTCGCACAGGATCTGGAAGCCGTTGCAGATGCCGAGCACCAGCCCGCCGCGCGCGGCGTGGCGGCGCACCGCCTCCATGACATGGGCGCGACCGGCGATGGCGCCGCAGCGCAGATAATCGCCATAGCTGAAGCCGCCGGGCAGAACCACGAGATCGGTTCCCGCGGGCAGATCGTAATCCGCGTGCCAGACGATGGACGTCCGCGCGCCGGCCTGACGCAGGGCGCGCGCCGCGTCGCCTTCGCGATTCGATCCAGGAAACAGCACAACGGCCGCTTTCATCGCGCTCTCCCGCGTTTCTTGAAAAATCGCGTCAGAGCAGTTCGACGCGGTAATTCTCGACCACCGTATTGGCCAGAAGCTTTTCGCTGGCGGCGACGAGCGCCGCCTTGGCGGCTTCCGCGTCCGATCCTTCGACCTCGATCTCGAAAATCTTGCCCTGGCGCACCGAGGCGATTCCCTCAACGCCGAGCGAATGCAGAGCGCCCTCGATCGCCTTGCCCTGCGGGTCCAGGACGCCGTTTTTCAAAGTGACGGTAACGCGCGCCTTCATGGCGGGACTTTCCTTTTGCGCAGTCGCCTCGGGCCGATGGATTACTGGACCAGCTTCGGGCCGGCGGAAATCGGCTTCTCGTTTTCCTGCATGATGCCGAGACGGCGGGCGACTTCGGAATAGGCTTCGACCAGGCCGCCGAGATCGCGGCGGAAACGGTCCTTGTCCAGCTTGTCGTTCGACTTGATGTCCCAAAGCCGGCACGAATCGGGGGAAATCTCGTCGGCGACGACGATGCGCATCATGTCGCCTTCCCACAATCGTCCGCATTCCATCTTGAAGTCGACGAGGCGGATGCCGACGCCGAGGAACAGGCCGGTCAGGAAATCGTTGACCCGGATCGCCAGCGCCATGATGTCGTCGATTTCCTGCGGCGTCGCCCAGCCGAAGGCGGTGATGTGCTCTTCCGAAACCATCGGGTCGTTGAGCGCGTCGTTCTTGTAGTAGAACTCGATGATCGAGCGCGGCAGCTGCGAGCCTTCCTCGATGCCGAGCCGCTGCGACAGCGATCCGGCCGCGACATTGCGCACCACGACCTCGAGCGGAATGATCTCGACTTCGCGGATCAGCTGCTCACGCATGTTGAGGCGGCGGATGAAATGGGTCGGGACCCCGATATCGTTCAGATTCTGGAAGATATATTCCGAAATCCGATTGTTCAGGACGCCCTTGCCGTCGATGACTTCATGCTTCTTGGCGTTGAAGGCGGTCGCGTCGTCCTTGAAATGCTGGACAAGGGTTCCAGGCTCCGGGCCCTCATAGAGCACCTTGGCCTTGCCTTCGTAAATGCGGCGGCGCCGATTCATGGGAAATAACCGAAATTCGAGAAGATCCACGGACGCCTGGTTTCCCTCCGGCCTCCAGCGATTCTGGCGCGCGGCTCTGACGCCTTGGGCCATTTTGTTGAGGTTCCTAGCCCGTTCCGCGCCTTTATACAACCTGTTTCGATCAATCGGCCCCGCCCGACGCGGAAATTCCTGAATTACCGCCTTAGGTAGAAGGCCCCGAACGGCCGACCAAGGCTAGGCGCGCCTGATTTGAGACTATATATAAGCGCCACGTCAGGCTTCGAAATCGAAGGGGTTTCATATGTCCGAGTTCGACAAGCGCGAAGAATCCTTCGAAATGAAATTCGCGCATGACGAGGAGCTTCACTTCAGGGCCCTCGCCCGAGCCCACAAGATGCTGGGTCTCTGGGCCGCCGAGAAACTCGGCAAGTCGGGGGCGGACGCCGAGGCCTACGCGCGGACGCTGGTCGAGCAGGATCTGGCGGCGCACGCCAAGGCCGGCGTGCTCGGACGGATCAACAAGGATTTCGCCGCCGCCGGCGTCGCCCAGTCGGAGCACCAGATCGCGCGCCATTTCGAGGAATTCCGCGCCGCCGCGGAAAAGGCGGTCAAGAGCTGACGCCCCGTCCGCCCGCCTCGGGGTGAATTATTGACGATTTTCCGTTAGTCTTCCGGCATGACGGAAAATTCGGCGCAAGGCGCGCCCGGACCCGATCGAATGATCTTTCCGGGTGTCGAGGCCCAACTGGCGGCGGTAGCTTGGGCTTGGCTGCGCCGATTGGCCGGGGTGCGACGCGCCTCGCCCCTCACCGTCGAGGCTTACGCGCGCGATCTCAGGCAGTTTCTGGGTTTTCTCCGCGATCAGCGCGAGGTCCCGCCCGATCTCGACGCGCTCGCCGCGTTGAAACCGGCCGATATTCGCGCCTTTCTGGCCCGCCGCCGCGCGGAGGGCGTCGCCTCCCGTTCCCTGTTGCGGCAATTGGCCGCGCTGCGCTCCTTCGCCCACCATCTGGCGCGCGAGGGCCTGGCCCGCGTCGATGCGCTCGACAAGGTCCGTTCGCCCAAGGCGGCCCGCGCCCTGCCCAAGGCGCTGCCCGCCGGGGCGGCGCGCGAAATGGCGCGGGGCGAGGAGGACGATTCGCATCGCGCGCCCTGGATTCTGGCGCGCGACGCCGCCGTGCTCGCCCTGCTCTACGGCGCGGGCCTGCGCATCTCCGAAGCGCTTTCGATCCGGCGCGGCGACGCGCCGGTCGGGGCGGTCGAGAGCCTGACGGTCGTGGGCAAGGGCGGCAAGGCGCGGGCGGTTCCGGTCATCGCGCCGGCGCGCAAGGCGATCGAGGCCTATCTGGCGCTTTGTCCGCATAGCCTTGCCAGGAATGGACCCCTGTTCGTCGGCGCGCGGGGCGGTCCGCTTTCGCCGCGCATCGTCCAGCTGACGGTCGAACGCCTGCGCGGCGCTCTTGGGCTGCCGGATTCCGCGACGCCTCATGCGCTCCGGCATTCCTTCGCCACCCATCTGCTTAGCCGCGGCGGCGATCTGCGCTCGATCCAGGAATTGCTCGGTCACGCCAGCCTTTCGACGACCCAGATTTATACCGCCGTGGACAAGTCGCGGCTGTTCGAGGCCTATCGCGCCGCTCATCCGCGCGCCGGGTGACGCCGCCGGCCCTTGAAAACGGGCGACGCCGTTACTCTCCGATGGCGCTGTGGAAAGCCGCCGCGGCCTGGTCCGCATAGCGCCGCACGAGATAGTTTTCGTCGAGTACGCCGAGAGGAGCCTTGGTTTCCGGATCGAGCACGGCGAGTTGGTCGGCTTCGGACTGGTCGAACAGGGCCATCGCCGTCTTGGCGTTCATGAGCGGAACCAGCCAGACATCCTTTTGCCGGGCGAAGTTTCCGATCCGCCCCGTAAGCCAGTGGGCCTGCGCATGGATTTCCGGCAGATCGACCAGTCCCGCATAGCGCCCCGCCTCATCGACCATGACGACGAAATGCGCCGAGCCCACGGGGTGACGGAGGCAGAATTCGCCGATGTCGAGCGAATCGGGCGCGATGGGCGGATCGCGACGCATGAGGTTGGCGACCTTGAGGTCGTGGATCCATCCGATGTCGCTGGCGCTGCGGATATTTTCGCCGCGCAAATGAAGACGCCAGGTCGAGAACGAATAGCCGAAGGTCGCGCGCACCAGCAGGCTGGCGGCGATGGAGGCTGCGATCACGCCGGCGGAGACCGAATAATCCGAGGTGTTTTCCAGAACGATGAAGGACATGGTGAGAGGCCCGCCGACGATGGCGACCCCGAGCGTGGCCATTCCGGCCAGGGCGCAGACCGTCGTATCCGGGGCGATCGACGGGAGCCAGGCGGCGACGGCGAGGCCGTAGATCTTGCCGATCAGCGCGCCCATGAACAGGGAGGAAAAGAAAAGGCCGCCGCGGAAGCCGGTCGCCAGCGAAATCAGCGCCGCGAGCAGCTTCAGGGCGAGCAGGGAGGCAAGAACCATCAAAGGAAAAGTCTGGGAGACATTCAGGCCGAGCGCGCCATGGCCCGCGCCGAGGACCTGCGGCGTGACCATGGCGAGGGCCGCGACGGCGGCGCCGCCGAGAATCGGCCGCGCCCAGACGGGGGTCGGCGTGGTCTGGATGAAGCGTTCCGAAACGCCGGCAAGCCGCATCGCGGTGATGCCGATGATGACGGAAAAGACGGCGACCCCCAACAGAACGGGGTAATTCGCGAGCTTCAGCGCGGCGACGGGAGGCGTGTCGATCTGATAAGGGGCGCCGGCGATAAGGCGGGTGACGAGCACGCCGACGATCGAGCCGGTGAAGACCGGACCGGCGGCGGCAATGGAATAATTGCCGAGGATGAGCTCGAAGCCATAGAAAGCGCCGGCGAGCGGCGCGCCGAAGGCGCTGCCGATCGCGGCCGCCGCGCCGGTCCCGACCAGAAGGCGCAGATCGCCGCGACGCAGGCGCAATTTCTGGCCCAGGAAGGAGGCAAGGCCCGCCCCGATCTGGGCGTAGCCGGCCTCGAGCCCGACGGAAGCGCCGGAGGAGTTGGAAACCACGGTCTGAAAGCTGACGGCGGCGCTTTCGCGCAAGGACATCTGGCCGCCGCGCAAGGCGTTGGCTTCGATCGGGTCGACCGGGCTGCGAAGGCCCTTGCGCAAACGGTAGGCCTCCATCAGCCCGAGCGCCAGCCCGCCAAGCATCAGGGCCGGGAACGCCGCCCGCGCGGTGACGTGGTCGGCGGTGCTGAGGCGGATATCGAAAGGCAGATGATAGATCAGGACATGCATGAGCATCGCCGCCTTGGTCATCAAGGTGACAGCGGCGGAGGCGACGACCCCCACCAAGGCGGAAGGGAGAACGAGCGCCAGTTCATGCGATCGCAGCAAGGCGCGCATGCGCCTCACGACCCTCGTCCTGTCCGAATGTTTCTTTGTCAGGGGTTGTGATGCCGATGCCATTGCGATTTCCTGCGTCCGGGATCGTGGCTCACGGTCGTGGAGCCCCGCCGTTCCCCGCGTGCGACAAGACATGCCAAAGGGCTTCGGAAAAAGCAAAGGCCCGGAAGCCGGGCCTGAGCAAAAGAAAGGTCCGCCGCGCCGGCGGTCAGCTGTGGATCGCGCGTTTCTCCACGGCGAGCGCCGCTTCCTTGACCGCCTCCGACATGGTCGGATGGGCGTGGCAGGTGCGGGCGAGGTCTTCCGATGAACCGCCGAATTCCATCAGAACGGCGGCCTCATGGATCATTTCGCCGGCGCCGTGCCCCAGGATATGGACGCCGAGGACGCGGTCGGTCGCGGCGTCGGCCAGGACCTTCACGAAGCCGTCGGTGTGGCGCATGGCCCGGGCGCGGCCATTGGCGGTGAAGGAGAATTTGCCGCTGCGATAAGCGACGCCCTTGGCCTTGAGTTCGTCCTCGGTCGCGCCGACGCTGGCGATTTCCGGCGAGGTGTAGACGACGCCCGGGATCACTTCGTAATTCACATGGCCGTGCTGTCCGGCGAGCATTTCGGCGACGGCGACGCCCTCGTCCTCCGCCTTGTGGGCCAGCATCGGACCACGCACGACATCGCCGATGGCAAAGACGCCGGGGACATTGGTCTGAAAGTGGTCATCTATGACCACCTGGCCGCGCTCCATCGCGACGCCGAGCGCCTCCAGCCCAAGGCCTTCCGTAAAGGGTCGTCGGCCGATGGCGACGAGTACGATATCGGCGTCGAGCGTCTTGGCGTCGCCGCCGCCGGCGGGCTCGACAGTCGCCTTGGCCGCATTTTTCGCGGTTTCGACCTTGGCGACCTTGGAGGAAAGCATGAATTTCACGCCCTGCTTTTCCAGCAAGCGCTGCGCCTGCTTGGCGGTTTCGAGATCCATGCCCGGCAGGATACGGTCCAGAAATTCGACCACGGTCACCTCGGCGCCGAGACGGCGCCAGACCGAGCCGAGTTCGAGGCCGATCACCCCGGCGCCGACCACGATCAACTTTCCCGGAACTTTTTGCAGCTCCAGCGCGCCGGTCGAGGAGACCACGATCTGTTCGTCGATGGTCACGCCCGGCAGGTTGGCGACATCGGAGCCGGTGGCGATGACGATATTTTTGGCCTCAAGCACCTGTTTCGCGCCGTCCTCGGCAGTCACCTCGACCTTGCCGGCGGCAGGAATCGAGCCCGTTCCAAGAAAGGCGTCGATCTTGTTCTTCTTGAGCAGGAAGGAGACGCCGTTGACATTGGCGCCGACCGTCTCGTCCTTGTGCTTCATCATCGCGGCAAGGTCGAGCTTCGGCTTGCCGACATTGACGCCCAAAGGCGCCAGGCCGTGCGCGGCCTCCTCGAACATTTCGGACGCGTGGAGCAGGGCCTTTGACGGAATGCAGCCGATGTTGAGGCAGGTCCCGCCATGGGTCTTGCGCTTTTCGACAATGGCGGTCTTGAGGCCGAGCTGGGCGGCGCGGATGGCGCAGACATAGCCGCCCGGGCCGGAGCCGATGACAATGAGATCGTAGGACATGGATGACTCCGCAAAAGATGCGCCGGATCAAAGATCGAGAACGAGGCGCGCCGGGTCTTCCAGGGCTTCCTTGACGCGAACCAGGAAGGTCACCGCCTCCTTGCCGTCGACGATGCGGTGGTCATAGGACAGCGCGAGATACATCATCGGGCGGATCTCGATCTTGCCGGCGACGACGACCGGGCGCTCCTGGATCTTGTGCATGCCGAGAATGCCGGATTGCGGCGCGTTGAGGATCGGCGTGGACATCAGCGAGCCATAGACGCCGCCGTTGGAAATGGTGAAGGTGCCGCCCTGCATCTCCTCGATCTTGAGCTGGCCGTCGCGGGCGCGCCTGCCGAAATCGGCGATCGTCTTTTCGACGCCGGCGATCGAAAGCCTGTCGGCGTCGCGCACGACGGGAACGACGAGGCCCTTATCGGTACCGACCGCCACGCCGACATGGCAGAAATTCTTGTAGATGATGTCGGTCCCGTCGATCTCGGCGTTGACCGCCGGGATTTCCTTGAGCGCATGGGTGCAGGCCTTCACGAAAAAGCCCATGAAGCCGAGCTTCACGCCATGCTTCTTCTCGAACAGGTCCTTGTACTGGGTGCGCAGGCTCATCAGCGCCTGCATGTCCACTTCGTTGAAAGTGGTCAGCATGGCGGCGGCGCTCTGGGCTTCCTTCAGGCGCCGCGCGATGGTCTGGCGCAGCTTGGTCATTTTCACCCGTTCTTCGCGCGACGCGTCCTCGGCGGGCGAGGGCGCGCGGGCGGCGACCGGAACAGCCGGCGCGGCGGCCGGCGGAGCCGCGGCGAAGGCGAGCACGTCGCCCTTCAGCACCTGGCCGCGCTTGCCCGAGCCCGGAACGTCGCCGACGGCGACGCCGAGGTCGGCGGCGTTCTTGGCGGCGGCCGGCGAGGGCGGCGGCGCGGCGGGCGCGGTCGCCGGCGTGGAGGCGGGGACGGCGACGGCGGTCACCGCGCCTTCGGCGATATGGCCGAGCAGCGCGCCTGGCGCGACGGTCTCGCCGTCCTTGGCGACGATTTCGGCGAGCGACCCGGCGGCGGGGGCGTTGACTTCCAGCGTGACCTTGTCGGTTTCAAGCTCCAGCAAAGGCTCGTCGGCCTTCACGGCGTCGCCGGGCTTCTTGAACCAGCGGCCGATGGTGGCTTCGGTAACGGATTCGCCGAGGGTGGGAACGCGGATTTCTGTCGACATCGGGATCACATCCGCCTTAAGCGGCTCATCGAGGGGAAGGACGGGCTCCGGCAGGCGCCGCCGAAGCCTGGGGCTGCGAGAAGTTCAGCTTGCGAAGGCGTCGTCGAGGAAGGATTTGAGCTGGGCGAGATGGCGCGCCATGGTGCCGGCGGCGGTCGCCGCCGAGGCGGGCCGGCCGACATAGCGCGCCCGCTTGGCTCTGCAGCCGGCCTGGTTCAGCACCCATTCGAGATAGGGCTCGACGAAGAACCAGGCCCCCATGTTCTTGGGCTCTTCCTGGCACCACGCCACCTCCGCCTTTTTCCAGCGCTGGAAGCGGGCGACCAGGGCTTTCAGCGGCATCGGATAAAGCTGCTCGACGCGCAGAAGATAGACATCGTCGATGCCGCGCTTCTCGCGCTCTTCGTACAGGTCGTAATAGACCTTGCCGGAACACAGGATCACGCGGCGGATCTTGTCGTCCTTGACGAGCTTGATCGCCTCGTTGGGCTCGGTTTCGGCGTGGTCCGAGAGCAGGCGGCGGAAATGGCCGTCGCCGTAAAATTCATCGAGAGGCGACACCGCGCGCTTGTGGCGCAGCAGCGATTTCGGCGTCATCAGCACCAGCGGCTTGCGGATTTCGCGCTTGAGCTGGCGGCGCAGGATGTGGAAATAATTCGACGGGCTGGTGCAGTTCGCCACCTGCATATTGTCCTCGGCGCAGAGTTGCAGATAGCGCTCCAGGCGCGCCGAGGAATGTTCCGGGCCCTGGCCTTCATAGCCATGCGGCAGCAGGCAGACGAGGCCGGACATGCGCAGCCATTTGCGCTCGCCCGAGGAGATGAACTGGTCGAACAGGACCTGGGCGCCATTGGCGAAATCGCCGAACTGGGCCTCCCACAGGACCAAGGCGTCGGGCTCGGCCAGCGAATAGCCATATTCGAAACCGAGCACCGCTTCTTCCGAGAGCATCGAATTGATGACCTCGTAATGGTTCTGGCCCTCGGAAATATGGTTCAGCGGGATGAATCGCGATTCGTTCTGCTGGTCGATCAGCACCGAATGACGCTGGGAGAAGGTGCCGCGCTCGCAATCCTGGCCGGAAAGCCGCACGCGGTGGCCTTCATCGAGAAGCGAGGCAAAGGCCAAAGCCTCGGCGGTCGCCCAGTCGATCCCCTCGCCGGTTTCGATCGCCTTGCGGCGGTTGTCGAGGAAGCGCTGGATCGTCTTGTGGAGGTGGAAACTGTCCGGGACCTTGCACAACTTGTCGCCATAGTCGCGCAGTTTTCTTTCCTCCAGGGCGGTCTTGCCGCGCCGTGGGCTGTCCTGTTCGGCCGAGGGGACGGATTTCAGGCCGGACCAGCGGCCGTCGAGCCAATCGGCCTTGTTCGGCTTGTAGGCCTGGCCAGCCTCATATTCGGCGTCGAGGCGGGTGCGCCAGTCGGCCTTCATCTTCTCGACCTCGCCCTGGGTGACCAGTCCCTCGGCGGTCAGCTTGTCGGTGTAGATTTCGAGCGTGGTCCGGTGGGACCGGATTTTCTTGTACATCAGCGGCTGGGTGAAGGACGGCTCGTCGCCCTCGTTATGGCCGAAGCGGCGGTAACACCACATGTCGATGACAACGGGTTTCTGGAATTTCTGCCGGAACTCGGTCGCGACCCTGGCGCAGAAGGTCACGGCTTCCGGGTCGTCGCCATTGCAATGGAGAATGGGCGCCCCGACGGTTTTCGCCACGTCGGACGGATAGGGCGAGGAGCGCGAATAGCGCGGATAGGTGGTGAACCCGATCTGGTTGTTGATGATGAAATGGATCGAGCCGCCGGTCTTGTGGCCCTTGAGGCCGGACAGGCCGAAACATTCCGCCACCACCCCCTGGCCGGCGAAAGCGGCGTCGCCGTGGATCAGCAGCGGCATGACCGGCCGGCCGTCCTCGAGAGCGCGGTCGAGGTGCTGATCGAGCTTGGCGCGCACCTTGCCCAGCACGACGGGATCGACGATCTCGAGATGCGAGGGATTGGCGGTCAGCGACAGGTGTACATTGTTATTGTCAAATTCGCGGTCGGACGAGGCGCCGAGGTGGTATTTCACATCGCCGGAGCCTTCGACCTCCTCCGGCATGAAGGAGCCGCCCTTGAATTCGTTGAACAGGGCGCGATGCGGCTTGCCCATCACCTGGCACAGCACGTTCAGACGGCCGCGATGGGCCATGCCCAGCACGATCTCCTTGGCGCCGAGCGCGCCGCCGCGCTTGATGATCTGCTCCAGCGCCGGGATCATGGATTCGCCGCCGTCGAGGCCGAAGCGCTTGGTCCCGGTGTAGCGGATGTCGATGAATTTCTCGAAGCCCTCGGCCTCGACCAGTTTCTGCAGGATGGCGCGCTTGCCCTCCCTGGTGAAGGAGACTTCCTTGGCCGGCCCTTCGATGCGCTCCTGGATCCAGGCTTTTTCCGCCGGATCGGAAATATGCATGAATTCCCAGCCGATGGTCGAGCAATAGGTGCGGCGCAGGATCGCCAGCATTTCCCGGATGCTGGCGGTTTCCAGGCCAAGGACGCCGTCGATGAAGATCTTGCGGTCGTAATCGGCTTCGGTGAAGCCGTAGCTCGCCGGATGCAGTTCCTCGTGGTCCTTCATCGAGTCGAGCCCGAGCGGATCGAGATTGGCGTGGAGATGGCCGCGGATGCGATAGGCGCGGATCATCATGATCGCGCGCACCGAATCATGAGTGGCGCGGCGGACGTCCACCGGCGAAATCTCAGGCTTCCCCTGCTGGGCCGCTTTGCCCTTGATCTTGTCGGCGACGGCCTTTTCATTGACCGGCCACTGGCCGTCGAGCGCGGCGACCAGATCGCCCTGAGGCGGGGCCGGCCAATTGGGCTTCTTCCACGACGCGCCCCGGGCGTTGGCCGCGACCGACTGGTCGTCGTCGTTGAGGGCGGCGAAGAATTCACGCCATTCGGGATCGACCCCGGCGGGGTTCGATTTGTAGGCGGCGTAAAGCTGCTCGATATAGGCGGCGTTGCCGCCGAACAGGAAGGACGAATCCGCGAAAGCGGCGTTCTGCGGCGAACGTCCCGATCCGCCGCCGCCATTGGCTCCATTGCTCTCTCGACGCGCCATCTCGATATCCTCTCGCGTCCCGCGACGCCATGTCCTTCGACGCTCGCGGGCCTGGTGTCCGCCCGCCCGATCGTGACGCCGAAACGGCGCCCATTCCGCGCGTTCGACCGCGCGCGGCGCGGGCGTTGCCGCCCGCGTCCGATATAAGCCTCAATGACCTTTCAGCAGGTCGACCAGGGTCGAACCCAGGCGCGCCGGCGAGGGCGAAACGCGAATGCCCGCCGCCTCCATCGCCGCGATCTTGTCCTCGGCCCCGCCCTTGCCGCCGGAGATGATGGCGCCGGCATGGCCCATGCGGCGCCCGGGCGGCGCGGTGCGGCCGGCGATGAAGCCGACCGTCGGCTTCCCGCGGCCGCGCTTCGCCTCGTCGGCGATGAACCGGGCGGCGTCTTCTTCCGCCGAGCCGCCGATCTCGCCGATCATGATGATCGATTCGGTCTTGTCGTCGGCCAGGAACAATTCCAGCATGTCGATGAATTCCGTGCCCTTGACCGGATCGCCGCCGATGCCGACCGCCGTGGTCTGGCCAAGGCCGACCTGTGTGGTCTGAAACACCGCTTCATAGGTCAAGGTTCCGGAGCGCGAGACGATTCCGACATTGCCGGGCTTGAAGATATTGCCCGGCATGATGCCGATCTTGCATTCGCCAGAGGTCATGACGCCGGGGCAGTTCGGCCCGATCAGGCGCGATTTCGAGCCCGAAAGCGCGCGCTTCACCTTGATCATGTCCTGGACCGGAATGCCTTCGGTGATGCAGACGATCAGCGGAATTTCCGCCGCGATCGCCTCGCAGATGGCGTCGGCCGCGCCGGCGGGCGGGACATAGATGACCGAGGCGTCGGCCTGCGTGGCCTCGCGCGCCTCGGAAACCGTGTCGAAAACCGGCAGGCCGATATGGGTCGAGCCGCCCTTGCCCGGCGAAACGCCGCCGACCACCTTGGTGTCGCAATAGGCGAGGGCCTGTTCGGAGTGGAAGGTGCCGTTCTTGCCGGTAAAGCCCTGAACGATGATCCTGGTGTTGTTGTCGATCAGGATGGACATTACACGGCCTCCTTCACGGCCTTGACGATTTTCTGGGCGGCGTCGTCGAGATCGTCCGCCGGAATGACATTGAGGCCCGACTCGCCGATGATCGTCTTGCCGAGATCGACATTGGTGCCTTCGAGACGCACCACCAGCGGAACCTTGAGGCCGACTTCCTTCACCGCCGCGATCACGCCTTCCGCGATGACGTCGCAGCGCATGATGCCGCCGAAAATATTGACCAGAATGCCCTTCACATTCGGGTCGGCGGTGATGATCTTGAAGGCCGCCGTCACTTTCTCCTTGCTGGCGCCGCCGCCGACGTCGAGGAAATTGGCGGGCTCCATGCCGTAGAGCTTGATGATGTCCATGGTCGCCATGGCGAGGCCGGCGCCATTGACCATGCAGCCGATGGTTCCGTCGAGCGCGATATAGGACAGGTCGTGTTTCGACGCCTCGATCTCCTTGGCGTCCTCTTCCGTCTCGTCGCGCAGCGCCACAATGTCAGGATGGCGGAACAAGGCGTTGGAATCGAACGACACCTTGGCGTCGAGGCATTTCAGCTCGCCTTGACGGGTGACGATCAGCGGGTTGATCTCCAGCATCGCCATATCCTTGGCGACGAAGGCCTTGTAGAGGCTGACCACCAGCTTCCCGGCCTGTTTGGCGAGATCGCCGGACAGGCCGAGCGCCTTGGCGACGGTGCGGCCATGATGCGGCATGATCCCGGTCGCGGGATCGACGGAGAAGGTCTTGATCTTTTCCGGCGTCTTGTGCGCGACGTCCTCGATGTTCATGCCGCCTTCGGTCGAAACGACGAAGGCGACGCGCGAGGTGACGCGATCGACGAGCGCGGAGAGATAGAACTCCGCCTCTATGTCCGAGCCTTCCTCGATATAGAGGCGATTGACCTGCTTGCCGGCGGGGCCGGTCTGCAAGGTCACCAGCGTGCGACCGAGCATCTGCTGGGCGTTGAGCTTGACCTCGTCCACGGATTTGGCGAGGCGGACGCCGCCCTTGTCGCCCGCGGCCAGCTCCTTGAACTTGCCCTTGCCACGGCCGCCGGCGTGAATCTGGGACTTGACCACCCAAAGCGGGCCGCCAAGCTCGCGCGCCGCGGCCTCGGCCTCTTCGGCCTTGAACACGGCCACGCCGCGCGACACCGGAACTCCAAATTCCTTGAGAACGGCTTTGGCCTGATACTCATGAATATTCATGGGCAATCCTCGTGAGAATGCGTCTTTCGCCTGGGACTGGCGCGCGGACTGATCGCCGCGGCCGGTCAGGCGAGCGCGGGATTGATCTTCTTGCAGGCCTCGATCAGGTTCTGGACCGAGGCCACGGATTTGTCGAACATCGCCCGCTCATTGGCGTCGAAATCGACCTCGACGATTCTCTCGACGCCGTTGGCGCCGATCAGGGCCGGCACGCCGACATAGGTGTCCTTCACGCCATAGGGGCCGTCGAGATAAGCGGCGACCGGCATGACGCGCTTCTGGTCCTTGAGATAGGCCTCGGCCATGGCGATGCCGGAAGCCGCCGGGGCGTAGAAGGCCGAACCGGTCTTGAGCAGGCCGACGATTTCGCCGCCGCCCTTGCGGGTGCGCTCGACCAGGGCGTCGAGCTTTTCCTGGGTCAGCCAGCCGGATTTGACCAGTTCGGGAAGCGGCAGGCCGCCGACAGTGGCGTAGCGCACCAGCGGGACCATGTCGTCGCCATGGCCGCCGAGCGTCATGGCGTGAATGTCCTGAACCGAGACGCCGGTGGCTTCGGAAAGGAAATAGCGGAAGCGGGCGGAATCGAGCACGCCCGCCATGCCGACGACCATGTGGGCGGGCAGGCCGGAGGACTTCCGCAGCGCCCAGACCATGGCGTCGAGCGGATTGGTGATGCAGACGACGAATGCGCCGGGGGCGTTGTCCTTGATGCCCTTGCCGACGGACTCCATCACCTTGAGATTGATGCCGAGCAGGTCGTCGCGGCTCATGCCCGGCTTGCGCGGCACGCCGGCGGTGACGATGACCACGTCGGCGCCGGCGATGGCCGAATAATCGTTGGCGCCCGCGATTTTCGCGTCGAAGCCTTCGACCGGCGAGGATTGAACGATGTCGAGGCTCTTGCCCTGCGGCGTGCCTTCGGCGATGTCGAACAGAACGATGTCGCCGAGTTCCTTGAGTCCGGCCAGAAGAGCCAGCGTTCCGCCGATCTGTCCGGCTCCGATCAGAGCAATCTTGTTACGCGCCATGGAGTGTCGTCCTCATTTGCACCAGGGGTCGGTCCGTCGCGGCTTCCGGCGCGGCGGCGGGATTTCCGGCAGCCCGGAGTTGCGATCGCGTTGTGCCCCGATCCTCCCAGCCTTTCAAGTCGTGAGAAAGGCTAAGTGTCTGACGTTATTGTGATCGCGCGAAAAAAACGTCAATTGGACCTTCGAGGGAAACATCAATCATATCAATTTGTTGATACGGGGGCGGGCTGTTGCTCCGCAGCCGGGGAGGTGGGATTCGCCGATTGTAACAAATGACATAAAATGTCACATGTCAAAATCCGGGTCGCCGTAAGTCAGGCTGCGCTGGATGACCGCGATGGCGCGCCCGGCGCGAAACTCCATGTCGGCGGGGGAAATGTCCTTGTCCAGCGCGATCGAAACCGGATGGACGAAGCGATGGGCGAGGTCGAAGACCAGGGCCATCGCCCGGCGGCGGTCCTGAATGCGGAAGGCGCCGGAGGCGATCCCTTCCTCGACAATGGCCTGGATCTCGCCCTGGACCCGGTTGCGATGCCGCCGGGCGAGCCCGTCGCTGTTCTCGAAAGCCTTGCAGAGAAGCCGGAACAGAACGGGGTCGCTGTCGCGCTTGTGGCGATAGGCGTGCTGCAGCGCGGTCAGCGCCCGCTCCAGCTTGTCATAGGCCGGATCAGGACCCTGGACGATGACATGCAGCTGCTGTTCCAGAGGCTTGAGCCACAGCAGGGCGACCGCGTCGAACAGAGCCTCCTTGGAGGGGAAATAGCGATAGACATTGGCATGGGACATGCCGGCGGCTTCGGCGATGCCGACAATGGTGGCGCGCCGGGGGCCGTACTGCCGCAGGTGAGCGCAGGCCAGTTCCAGAATTCTCTGGTCGGCAGTCGGCTCGCCCGCGTTCCGGCCCGGGTTCTGCCCAAGGTTCTGGCCAAGGTTCGGGCGAAGACTCATGTCTCGACAATGCCGGTGATCTCGCCGCTGACCGCGTCGCCGCGGCCATGCGGCAGGGCCATGTATTCCATGGAGCCCATCTCCTTCAGGCGCGAGATTGTGCGCGCAAATTCGAAGGCTTCATAGCCCCTGTCGGCGGGATAAATCCTTTCGGGAGCAACCTCGGCCGACGCGATCAGTTTGACGCGCTGGTCGTAGACGGCGTCGATGAAATTGATGAATCTCTTCGCTTCATTGCGTTCATCGGGATGGATCGCCCGGATGTTGTCGACGAAAAGGACATGAAAATATTCGGCGATGGCGACGAAATCGGCGGCGCCGCGCGGCTTTTTGCATAGATCGGCGCAATCGAATCGCCCCACGCGGCCCACCGCTTGGGGCGCGGTCACATCATGGCCCATCACGGACATGTGAAAGGGCTCCCCTTTCTCCACACCGGTCAGGGACAGAAACGCCCGGTCCAGAGCGGCGCGCGCTTCGGCGTCCGCGGGGGACAGAAAGACCGGAGCGCCGCTCAGCTTTTCGAGCCGGAAATCGGTGCGCGCATCGAGCCTGACCACCTCCATATGATCTTCGATCATCTCGATGAAGGGCAGGAACAGGGCGCGGTTCAGGCCATCCTTGTAAAGCCCGTCCGGCTCGACGTTGGAGGTCGCGACGACGGTGAGGCCGCAGGCCCACAAGGCCTGGAACAGCCGCCCGAGGATCATGGCGTCGGCAATATCGGTGACGGCGAATTCGTCGAAGCACAAAAGCCTCGTTTCACCGCACAGCTCTTCAGCGACCGGCGCGATCGGGTCGTCGCCCTTGACCAGTCCGGCTTTTCTCTTCTCCCGCCAGGCGAAAATGCGCCGGTGAACTTCGGCCATGAAAGCGTGGAAGTGAATCCTGTGTTTTTTCTCGATCTCGACGGAATCGTGGAACAGGTCCATCAGCATGGTCTTGCCGCGCCCGACCGGTCCCCAGATATAGAGGCCCCGCGGCGCCGGCTCGCTGGCGGCGCGCGCGCCGAACAGCCAGCCGAGCGCGCTGGATTTTTTCGCCCGCCGGCTTTCGTTCAGGGACAGACTCAAGGCGTCGAGCTTCCGGATCACCGCCGCCTGCGCGCCATCGCGCTCGATCCGTCCTTGCGCGACAAGTTGGCTGTAATCGTCGATGAGCGAGCGGCGCGAAGGGTCCATTGCCTGTCCCGGAACTGCCCCGGAGGTAAGGGCGCGCCCCCGCGCCTGACAAGCTATCCTTTCGCTCAAGAGCCCGCGCGAGGCTTGTGGCCGGGCTGCGGTCAGCCTACGATCAGGGGACTGCGATAAAAACGGTCACAATCACGAGGAAACGTCATGGCGAAGACCCGCGCGCCCGAGGGCCCGACAACGAATGAGCCGCCAAAACGCCGCCCGAAGCCGCTCGATCTTCCCGGCGAGAACGGGGACATTGTCTCTCTTCTGCGTCAGGCGGCGGCCGCCCGGCGTCTTGCCGAGGAGCGGCTGATCGCCGATCTCGGCGTGACGCCGCCGCAACTGGCGGCTTTGGCCTCGATCGGCGCCCAGCCCGGCCTGCTGGCCGCCGATCTCGCCCGCAAGGCCAAGCTGACGCCCCAGACGGTTTCGCTGATTGTCGCCAATCTGCGCCGCGCCGGCTTTTTACGCGCGGAGGAAGGCGCTGCGTCCGCCTCCCGGGCGCGTCCTCTGGCCTTGACGCCGCAGGGCGAGAAAGTCCTGCGCCTGGGCCGGGAAAGGACGCAGGCCGCGAGCGCAAAGCTCGTCGAGGGTCTTCGCCCAAAGCGGGAAAAGGCGTTGCGGCGCTGGCTCGCGGCCATAGCCGCCGGTCTGCCGCAGCCGGGCGCCGCGCTCGAAACGGATGAATTATAGGCCGCCGAGCTTGCGGATCGCCCGCCAATGTTCGGGAGAGACCGGCTGGACCGACAGGCGGCTCATCCTGAGCAGGGCCATGTCGGCGAAGCGCGGGTCGGCTTTGATCTCGTTCAGGGTGACCGGCCGTTTCAGCGGCTCGACCGCGCGCAAGTCGACCATTCCGAACTTGCCGCTCTCGTCGGTCGGGTCGGGATGGAAGGTTTTTGTCACCTCGACAACGCCGACGATCTCCTTGCCGACATTGGAATGATAGAAAAAGGCGAGGTCGCCGAGCTTCATCGCCATCATCTGCTGCTTGGCCAGATGATTGCGCACGCCGGTCCAGCCCGTGCCTTCCGGCCCACAGGCGACCATCTGCTCCCAGGACCAGGACTGAGGTTCGCTCTTCACCAGCCAGTAGGATTCTTTTCCGCTCATGGCAGATAGGTTCCCAGAACCGGCTTGTAGGGGCGCAATTCGACCGAGGCGAACAGGCCGGCTTTGGCGTAAGGGTCGCCCGCGAGGAACGCTCTCGCGAAGTCTTCATCGGGACAATCGAGAACCAGCATCGAGCCGCAGGGCTGGCCGGCCGAATCGAGGAACGGGCCGGCGAGCTTCACCACTTCGGGCTTTTCGCCGAGGAAGGCGAGGTGAGCGGGACGGTTTTCGAGCCGGATCGCCAGGGAATTCGGCTTGTCGAGGCAGAGGGCGACGAAATGCATGGCTCCATCCGGGATTTTTTTCACGGCGAATGGTTGCACGAGCGGCGTGGCGAATTCAACCGCCGCGAGGCGTCAGCTCTCCGCTTTGAAAGGCCGGCTCATCAAGGCCTCGATCGCCGCGCCGACATCGCTCCTGTTTTCCAGAATCGCCGTCACGGCTTCGGCGATCGGCATTTCCACGCCCAGCCCGCGCGCCTTGTCGACCAGGATTCGCGCGGTCAAGGCGCCTTCGCTCAATTTGCCGTGGCTCGCCGTCCGGGGCGCCTCGCCCTGGCCCAGCGCGAAACCCAGGGCGTAATTGCGCGATTGCGGCGAGGAGCAGGTCAGGGCGAGGTCACCCAGTCCAGAAAGACCCATGATCGTCTCGGGCCGCGCGCCCTGCGCGGTCGCGAAACGCATCAGCTCCGCGAAACCGCGCGCCAGCAGGGCGGCGTGGGCGCTGGCGCCGAGCTTCTTGCCCATGACCACGCCGCAGGCGATCGCCAGGACATTTTTCGCGGCCCCGCCGATTTCGACCCCGATCAGGTCGCTCGACCGGTAAAGCCGGAAATGGCGCGCGGCAAGGCGCGCGCACAGCTTTTCCGCGAGGTCGCCGCCCTCGGTGGCGAGCGTCACGGCGGTCGGCAGGCCGCGCGCGAGATCGACGGCGAAGCTCGGCCCGGACAAGGCGGCGGCGGCCTGGCCGGGAATCGTCTGGGCCAGGATCTCGTGCATGTAAAGGCCGGTTTCGCGCTCGATGCCCTTGGCGCAATTCACCACCGCCGCGTCGGAGCGCAAGTGACCGCGCAGAATTTGAGCCGTCGCGCGGAAATTCTGCGCCGGGACCACCGAGAGGACATGGTCGGCCTCGGCGACGCAGGCGATGTCGGCGACGGGCTCGACTTGCGGCGCCAGATCGACGCCGGGGAGGCGCCGGTCATTGCGCCGGTCCCGGCGCATGGTCTCGACATGGGCGGGGTCGTGCGCCCACAGCCAGACCCTGGCGTGGGCGCCCGCCGCCATATTGGCCAGCGCCGTGCCCCAGGCGCCGGCGCCCAGCACCGCGAGAGTCGGTTTTCCGGTCATCGCGTCGGGTCCGTATTGTCGCGCCGCGCCCACAGGATTTCGAAGCGTCGCGTGAAGGCGGCCGCCGCAAGCGGGCTGTCGATGATCACGATGTCATTGTCCTGGCGCCGTTCGCCGGACCAGGAGAAATTGGCCGACCCCGTGCGCAGCCAGCGCCCGTCGATCGCATAGGCCTTCAGATGCATCAGGTCGTTCTGCTCGGCCTTGATTCGCGCCTGCACACTGGGCTGGTTCACCAGGGCGATTACATCGTCG
Source organism: Pseudomonadota bacterium (assembly GCA_021777915.1). Classification (GTDB taxonomy): domain Bacteria; phylum Pseudomonadota; class Alphaproteobacteria; order Rhizobiales; family Beijerinckiaceae; genus Rhodoblastus. The sequence continues at coordinate 18,875 of JAJYCZ010000060.1, forward strand.
TTCATGGCGCCGATGCGCCGGAATTGTTCGGGGTCGAAATAGATGCGGATCCTGACGCCCCGGCTCGCCGCCGCCGACAAGGCTTCGATCACTTGCCGGTCGCTCAGCACGTAAGCCGTCATGTCGATTTTTTGGCGCGCGCGCGCGATGAGATTGGGATCGAGCGCCTCGAACCCCGGTTCAGGCCCATAGGCGACGCGCACCGGCGCGGCGATGGGCGATTGCTGTTGGAGAAAAGGTTTCGGCGCTTCGATGGCGAGAACCAGCGCGCCGGCCAGAAGAAGATATTTGAGCGCGCGCACGAAAAACCTCACGCCTTGCCGTGCCAGCGGGGGTCTTGCCTGGCGTCGAGGGGCCAGCGCGGCCGCGCGGCGAAATCCATGCCGTCGGTCAGGCCGAGGCGAAAGCGCTCCAGCCCCGCCCAGCCGATCATCGCGCCATTGTCCGAGCACAGATTCGGCGGCGGCAGGGCGAGCCGCAGCCCGGCCTCCGCGCAGAGCCGTCCGAGCGCCCGGCGGATTGCGCCATTGGCGGCGACGCCGCCCGCCGCGACCAACGCCGTGGGCGGGGTGGGCGTATCCGCGAGCAGGCGCAAGGCGGCGCGGCAGCGGTCCACGATCACGTCCACCGCCGCCGCCTGGAACGAGGCGCAGAGATCGGCGACATCGGTCCGGGTCAGGGGCGATATCCGTTCCGCTTCCTGCCGCACCGCCGTTTTGAGGCCGGAGAAGGAAAAGTCGGGATTGCGCCGTCCGGCCATCGGCCGGGGGAAGTCGAAGCGCGCCGGGTCGCCGCCGAGCGCCGTCTGTTCGACGCGCGGGCCGCCGGGATAGGGCAGGCCGAGCAGCTTGGCCGCCTTGTCGAAGGCTTCGCCGACGGCGTCGTCCACCGTCGAGCCGAGCCTTCGATAATCGCCGACGCCGTTGACCGCGACGAGCTGGCTGTGGCCGCCCGAGACCAGCAGCAGCAGATAGGGGAATTCGATCGCCTCGGTCAGGCGCGGCGTCAGCGCATGGGCTTCGAGATGGTTGACCGCGATGAACGGTTTTTGCGCGGCCAGCGCGATCGCCTTGCCGGTGGTGAGGCCGACCATCACCCCGCCGATCAGGCCCGGGCCGGCGGCCGCGGCTATGGCGTCGAGGTCCTCGATGCGGCAGTCGGCCTCGGCCAGGGCGCGGCGAATCAGCGGGTCGAGCGCCTCGACATGGGCGCGCGCCGCGATTTCCGGGACGACCCCGCCAAAGGCGGCGTGCTCGGCGATCTGGCTGAGCACGCAATTGGAGAGAATTTTTCCGCGCCCGCGCGAATCCGCCTCGACCACCGCCGCCGCGGTTTCGTCGCAGGTGCTCTCAATGCCCAGAACGCGAAGACTGGCCCACATAAGGTCGCTCCTTGGGATCGCTCCCGGCGCCGCTTTCTTCGCGGCGCGCTTTTCCCTATAGTCCGCCGCCCGACGGTTTGAAAACGACTTTGAAAACGACACGGAGCGAAATTTTGACGCCCTGGATGAAAATCGGCACACGCGGCAGTCCTCTGGCCCTGGCCCAGGCCCATGA
>JAJYCZ010000061.1 GCA_021777915.1 Pseudomonadota bacterium
CGGTCGCGCCGATGATCTTCACGCCGCGCGCATGGGCCAGACGACAGGGCCTGGCGCCCTTGAAGCCCGGCAGGAACGAATGATGGATATTGATCGTCCGCCAGGCCAGGGCCTTGCACATGTCGGTCGAGGACATTCCGTGGCGCTGCCCGTGGCGCCTGAAGGCATTGATGTGGCGAGAAATATTTGGCCACGCGCTCCGTTTGGCCGCGACCGGGCAATCCATCGAATAGCGCCGCCCATCAAATGGCGCCGCCCATCAAATAGCGTGGCGTCATGCACGCCGCGGGAATGTTTTGCGCGCCGCGATGGATCGGGCTCGCGGTCGCAATGATGGCGCGGCTTGAGGCTTCCGGCGGCGCGGCTCAACTGGCGTGGGGGCCCTGCAGCAGCTTGATCGCGGCCTCGATATGCCGCCAGGTCCTGGCCTCTTCGCGCTCGTGTTTTTCTTCGTGGGCGCGCGCCTTCTGCGCGGCCTCGGCGAGGGCCTTCTCGCCATGGGCGTCAAAAAGCCTGCGCGCATAGTCCTGAATGTCGATTTCCCGCATGGCCCTGTCCTCGCGCCCTGTGGAAATGTCCGCTTGGGGGCAATCCGAAACGGCGCAAAAGCTTCGACCACATTCACGCCGAATCTGTGGCGGTCGCCCACGCGGTTTCTACGGACCTCCTCATGCGAGCCGGCAAGCGCGACAGGCATGGCGTCCAGCGCGATCCTGCCGCCTCGTCGGGCCGCGGAAACGTGGGCATGTTGGCCGCGGTCGCGAGCCTTGGCTCCATCATTGTCCCCGATCTCCGGCCACGACCCGATCGCCATCGCGAAGGGCTGGCGGAGGGAAAACCACGACGCGTTCGCCTGGAACGACTCCGGCGGTCACGGCGGCGTCGGCTTCGCCGCGGAGGCCGATCGTGACAGCCCGGATTCGAGCGCGGTTGTTTTCGATGACGAAAGTGCTCCACTCGGTCCCTTGCTTGAAAAGGGCGCCGACGGGAACGATCACGGCGTCGGGAATTCTGGCGATTTCGATGCGCGCCTCGATTCGAAACGCGTCGCCGAGCCTTTGCCATTCCGGACGCGGAGATGTGATGTCCAGAACGACATTGACCCGCTGTTCGTCGACGCCGAGCGCCGAAACCTTGGTGAAGGCCTCCGGCTCGACCCGGGCGACGCGCGCCGACAGGGGGCGTGGACCGCCCCAGCGTTCGATGATGGCGTTGGCTCCCGGCTGGATCTGGACCGCGTCCGTCGTCAGAACGTCGGCGACGATTTCAAGGCGTTCTGGATCGCCGATCTCCATGATGGGCGACCCGATGGCGACCGGCCCCTCACTCTCCTGCGCAATCTTCAGCACGACCCCCTCGATCGGAGAGCGTATTTCGATGCGGCGGGCGTCCGTCTCCTTGCCGCTGGCGACGTTCAGGGCGGCGCGCGCCAGAGCTTCTTCATGCTCCGCCATATGGGCGCCGAATTCCGCGCTGGCCAGTTCCCTTTCGGCGAGGGTGTTGAGGAGTTCGTCGCGCTCCCGGCGGGTCGCGGTCACGACGCCTTTCGCCGCCAGGCCGGAGGTGCGCTCAAGGTCGGTCCGCGCCTGCGCCTGCCTGGCGCGCGCGCTTTCCAACGCCGCCATGGCGCGGCTGCGGCCCGCTTCGGCGGCGCCGAGGCGTTCTTCAAGCTCCTGACGCGCGCGCGGATCTTCGAGCGGCGTCAGGCCGGGCGCAATGACCGCGATCACCGTGGACGGATCGACGGGGTCGCCGACCTCGAGGCTTGTCCGCGCCAGGATTCCCGCGATCGGCGCCGTCACCGAATAGCGGTCGCGGACGCGCGTCTTGCCCTCGTTGAGCACGGTCTGAACGAAGACGCCCCGTTTCACCGTCGCTGCGTCGACGCGCGTCGGCGTTCGCGAAAAGATGAGCGAGAGCGCGGCGACCCCTGCGGCGCCGAAAAGAACGAGGACCGCCCATTTGAACCGCCTCATCTCATTCCCGCCCTTTCAGCGCCGTTACCAGATCCTGCCGCCACAGCTTGCGTCCAATCAGGATCGCGCTCACGACGGCCGCCCCGCCGACCAGCGAAGCCGCCCAGAAATAGGATCGCGGGGCGATGGCGGGAGGAATTTCGAACATTTCCGTCTGAAATGCGAGAAGCAACAGCCGCACGAGGAAATATCCCGCAACGAGACCGAGAGGTATGGCCACGCCGACCTCGACAAGGATTTCGGAAAAGAAGATTCGGGCCGCCTCGTAGGGCGTGAAGCCAAGAACGCGCAGCATCGCCAGTTCCAGCGACCGCTCCTGGAAGCCGATCCGCAAATTGTTGTAGACCACGCCGATGGCGATCGTGATCGAGAAGGCGACATAGATTCCCGCCAGGAGCAGTACGACGGCGCCGGTCGAGTCGCGGAAGTTGCGAATGGACCGCTCCCTCAGACTGACGGTCGAGATTTTCGGCGTTTTTTTGGTCGCCGCGTAGAAATCGTCCGCCCGCGAAGCGTCGAGACGCACCGCGACCGCGCTCACTGTCTGGTCTTCTTGCAGGAGACGGTCCATCGCGCCCCGATCCATATAGGCCGACAGGCCGATCAGATCGTTCACGACGCCCGCGAGCGGAACTGCGGCCCGCTTCTGGCGCCCTTCGAGAAAGTCCAGACCGACCGGATCGCCGACCTGGAGTCGCAAGCGCTCCGCCAGCCGTCGCGACAGCAGCAAGCCCACCTTTGGCGGGACGACCACATGCAACCGGTCGTCGAGCAGTCGGCGCAACTGCATCCGATCGGATAAACCGGTCAACGAGGTCTGGTATTCCAGATGTCCGGCGCGCAGCCGAACCGGCGCGATCCGCAGGGGCTCCGCCAGCAGCACGCCGGGCATGCGCCGGACCTCTTCCACGACCCGCGCGGGGAGCGGCTCGACGAACTGGACCACGGCGTCGGCGCGCTCGGAGGCGGCGAACTGCACGTCCACGACATAATCGAGCGCATCCGTCCAGAACAGGCCCATCAGGACGAGGGGGGCCGCGACGATCAGGCCGAGTAATGTCACGCCGGTTCGCAGCGGATGTTCGCCGGCTCCGCGCGCCGCGATTTTCCAGCGGGCGGGAACCGGGGCGAGGGCTCTGGAGAAGCGCGCCGAATAGGCCGGCGGCGCGGCGGGCTTCAGGGCTTCGGCGGGGCGCAGCCGGGCGACGGAGCGCACCGCGCCGATCGCGCCGCCAAGGCCGCCGAACAGGGCGATCGCCGTGGCGGCGACCGGCGCCCAGACCGGCAGATGGTAGGCGAGTTCCGGGAACCGGAAAAAGGGGCGGTAGCTGAACAGCATGACATGACCCAGGACGACGCCCGCGGCAACGCCCAAACCCACGCCGGGCAGCACGATCAGGGCCGCGAATTTGGCGAAATGCCATGTAATTTCCCGGTCGTAGCCGAGCGCCTTCAGCGCGGCGATCTGCTCGCGCTGGGTCGCGACCAGCCGCCCCATCACGACATGAAGCAGGAAGGCCGAGATCAGCAGAAAGATCGGCGGTATCGTCGCGGCCATGGTTCCCTGCTGGCGCAATTCGTCCTGCAAAAAGCGGTGGGACATTTGCAGGTTGCGGTCATGGGCGACCCTGCCGCCCCAACGATCCAGCAGCAGGTCGAGCGCCGAGAGGATCGCCGGCATGTTGGCCCCCGGCGCCGCGATCAGCACGATGTCGTTGAAGGCGCCCTCCATGGCGAAGGCGTGCGCCAGGACCTCGCGCGAAACATAAAACACGCCGAATCTCTTGTCGTCGGGCAGCGGTTCGCTGGGTCCGGTCGAAAAGACATATTCCGGCGACAAAACGGTTCCGACGATGCGGAAACTCTGCCTCCGGCCATTCAGGAGCGCGGAGATGCGGTCGCCCGGACCAAGCCGGTTGGCCTCGGCGAAAGCCTGTGTGACCAGGATCTCGGCGGGGTTTGCATGGTCGAGGCCCCGCCCGCTCACGATGTGGAGGCGATCGATCTCCGGCTCGTCGCCGGCGGCGAGAGCGATCATGCGGCCGGAGACCGGCAAGGAGACGCCTTCCACGCCGATCGTCACGTCATAGACCAGGCGCGGCTCGACCTGGGTCACGCCCGGAATGTCGGCGATGCGCGCGGCCACGGAGAGCGGCGCCCGCTTCAGGCTCGCGAAAGCATCCGCGAAACGGCTTTCGCGATAATAATTCTGCTGCGACGTCACCAGCGATCGGTAAGCGCTCAGCGAGGAGATAAAGACGGCGACGCCCGAGGCCAGGACCAGCGCGATGGTGACCGCCTGCCCGGCCAGTCGCCGCCCATCGCGCAGGAGCTTGCGGTCGAGCGCCTTCACCAGCGGATTTCCTCGGGAAGGGCGCGCTCGGAATGGCTTTCGATCCGGGCGATCCTGCCGTCGGCCATATACATGACGCGGTCGGCCATCGCGCCAATGGCGGCGTTGTGCGTGATCACGACCGTGGTCGTGCCGAAACTGCGGTTGACCTCGTCGAGAGCGGAAAGAACGCCGACCCCCGTCCGGCAATCGAGGGCGCCGGTCGGTTCGTCGCAAAGCAGGACGTCAGGGCGCTTGGCGATGGCGCGGGCGATCGCCACCCTCTGCTGCTCGCCGCCGGAGAGTTGCGACGGAAAATGGTCGAGACGTTCGGAAAGGCCGAGCTTGACCAGCGCCTCCTCCGGCCGCATCGGCTGTTCGGCGATATCCGTGACAAGCTCGACATTTTCCCGCGCCGTCAGGCTGGGAATGAGGTTGTAGAACTGGAAGACAAAGCCCACATGCTCGCGCCGATACCGCGTCAGCTCTTCGTCGGACGCCTCGACAAGATTATGGTCTCGCCACGCCGCGGCGCCGGATGTCGCGCTGTCCAGGCCTCCCAATATGTTCAGCAGCGTCGATTTGCCGCTGCCCGAAGGCCCGAGGATGACGATGAACTCGCCTTGGTAAATATCCAGATCGAGTCCTTGCAGCGCGGCGACCTCGACGCTGCCGACCCGATAGGTCTTGTTCAGGTTCCGCGACGAAAAGACGATTTGCGGCATGTGAAGGAGCCCTTCGAGGCTTCAATTCTACGCTTTTCCACGAGAGCGCTTCATGGACAACGCGCGGACGGATTGAGGTGAATTCCGTTGAGTTCGTCGGCGCATTCAGCTCTCGTGTTCATCCCGGTCACGCCAGTCCACCGCGTGGCGGTCGAGATAGGCGCTGACCGCGGCGCCAACGGTCGGAAAGAACGATGGCTCGCCGATCTGGGCGAAAAGGCCGAAGCGTTTCAGCTTGTCCTTCACCGGGCCCTTCAATTCGGCGAAGCAGAGTTCGACCCCGGCGTCCTGCAAGGCCTTGTCCAATTCGGCCAGCGCGTCGGCGGCGGTGACGTCCACGCTGGTGACCGGCTCCGCGGCGATCACCAGCCAGCGCGCCGGGCTCGGCGCCTGGGCCACCGCCGCCAGGGCCCGCTCCCGGAAGAATTCAGCATTGGCGAAAAAGAGCGGCGCGTCCCAGCGGAACAGCACCAGACCGGGGATTTGACGCGCCTCGGGATGGCGGCGGATGTCGTGATAGCCCTTCAGGCCTGCCTCGCGCCCCAGAATAGCCGAGTGGGGCCGCCAGCCGTCCCAGAGGAATTCGATCACCGCCGCCACCACGGCGAGACCGATTCCGGGAATCACGCCAAGAATCGCGACGCCCGCGAAACAGGCCATGGACAGCCAGAATTCCCAGCGCTGGATACGATAGATCCGGACCAGATCATTGAATTCGAAGAGGCCGGTCGCGGACGCGATCACGACCGCCGCCAAAGCCGAATTGGGGAGGCTTTCCAAAAGGTTCGGCGCGACGACCAGAAGCGCGGCGAGCCCGAGGGCGCCGATGACGCCCGCGAGCTGCGTCCTCGCCCCGGCCGCTTCCGCGACCGGCGTCCGCGACGAACTGCTGCTGACGGGAAAGCCCTGGAAAAAACCCGCGGCCAGATTGGCGGCGCCGAGGGCGATCATTTCCTGATTTGGATCGACGCTTTGCTTCAATCGCGCGGCATAGGCGCGCGACAGGACGCTGGTGTCCGCGAACGAAACCATGGCGGCCGCGAAGCCGCCGGCGACGACGGGGACGAGCGCATCCGGTCCGATGATCGGAAATACGAACCGGGGAAGGCCTCGCGGCAGGGCGCCGAGCGCCGAAACTCCATATTTGTCGGCGAGCCCGAAACCTCCGACAATCAACGTCGCGGCGGCGACGGCGATCAGGACGCCGGGAACCCGCTTGTGGTTCCTGAACGCAAAAATAATGGCGAGCACGCCCGCCCCGAGGGCAAAGCCAACCCAATTGGTTTTTCCCGCGGCGATCGCGGCGGCGGTCGTCCAGAGCCTGTGAATGAGTCCTTCATCCCTCGCGGGAAAGCCGCATAATTCGGGCAGCTGGCTGACAACAACGGTGAAAGCGATGCCGTTCATATAGCCGTAGCGGATCGGCTTCGAGAGCAGCTCGGTGACGAAGCCAAGCCGCGCCGCGCCCGCGATGACGCAGACGCCCCCGGACACCATGGCCATGGCGCTCGCGAGCGCGACGGCGCGGGCCGGGTCGCCGGCGGCGAGCGGAGCCACAACGCCAAGGATCACGGCGGCCAGCGACGAATCGGGGCCCAGCACGAGGATGCGGCTGGGACCGAACAACGCATATGCGAGCAGCGGGGCGATCGTAGCGTACAGACCGACGATGCCCGGCAGGCCCGAGGCCACGGCATAGGCGACGCCAACCGGCGCCAGCATGGCCGCCAGAGCGGTTCCGGCGACCAGGTCGTGGACGAGCCACGGGGCTTGATAGTTTCGGACAGTCAGAATCCCTGGCGCCCAGCGCAGCCAGACCGGTCCCGTCGGCATCGCCCGCCTTTTCTGGTCAAGCTTCGGAGCGCGAATGTTGCGCCTACGCTTTTTGATCGTCAATGACGCGCCGCGGCGCGCCCGACCAATTCGAAAGGGCGAGCCGGAAACGCCCCGCGAGAGCCCGGTTCGCGCACGAAACAATCTCAGGACCGGCCGGCTGCTTGCGCCGATGGAGCCATAGCGCCATCGCCCCGGCCGCGGCGACGGCTGGCGCCGAATGGCGGAGGGCCCTTATGATGGATCGACGATCTGGGGAAGGCCGCACGATCGAAAAGGGTCCACGCATGGCATACAAGACCATCCAGCTGCTCCTGACGGTGAACGAAAACCCGCGCGCGGACGCCGTGATCGACCATGCGATCGAATTCGCGCGGCGCGAAGGCGCGCATCTTTCGGTGCTGGCGAACGCGCAGCGTGTCGATCTCCCCGGGATTCCCGTCCTGCCTCTGGCAAACGCCATCGTCGCCGAAATCAACGACGAACGCCTTGCCAAGGCGAAAAACCTTGGCGGCCATGTCGAAACCGTCGCGCGCCTCGCGGGGGTCAATGCGGATTGCGCCATCGTCCAACTCGCCGCCGACGAAGCCGGAACGGCCTTCTGCGCCGCGTCGCGCCTGTGCGATCTCGTCATCGTCGCTCAGCCGAAAGGCGTTTTGCTCGCCGAGCAGAGGCTGATCGAAAAAGTTCTGTTCGGTTCCGGCTGCGCCGTCCTCGTCGTTCCGCAGGAGTGGGACGCCGGCCCGTCGCTGGCGAATGTCGTCGTCGCCTGGGATGGCGGCGCGAGGGCGGCGCGCGCGGTCACCGACGCCATGCCCTTGCTCGAACAGGCAGTTCGTGTCGAAGTGGTCTGCGTCACCGACGACGCGAATGACGTCCGTGGCGCGGAACTCGCGCGCCGCCTGAGCCGGCACGGACCCAGGGTCAGCGTCGCCAACCTTCCCTTCGTCGGGGCCGAGGCTGGCAGAACCTTGATGCAGCACTTGGGCTCCATGCCGGTCAGCCTGCTGGTCATGGGCGCCTACGCCCATTCCCGCCTCATGCAGGTGGTGATCGGAGGCGCGACCAAACTGATGCTGACCGAGGCAAGGGTTCCGGTGCTTTATTCATTCTGACTTTTTCGGGGGGCGGCGCAGGCGGCGCCGAAGCCAGGCGACGGCGGAGCCGGATTTCTCCCCGATCCAGCGATTGGCTTTTTCCGCGGCCGGAAAATCGAGCGCCAGGAGCGACAGGCCAAGGGGAATCATCCAGAAGCCGACGACCGGCATGAAGCCGAAAACTCCGCCGGCGACCAGCGCGACGCCAACCGGAACGCGCAGCCAGCGCCGGCGCGGGTCGCGCAGCCGTTCAAGCCAGGATGGGGGCGGGCGGTCGTTCATTCGAGCGGGCTCTCAATCGTAGATCCAGCCCCGGCGAGCCAGCCACTTTTCAGTTTCGACCATGAAAAACGTCAGGGCTGAAAAGGCCAGGCAGGTTGCGAGCTCCAGCGCCGACAAAGGCGATGTTTTGAAGATCGCGTTGAGGCTCGGCAGGTAGATGACGGCCAGTTGCAGGACAAAGGTCAGGAGAACCGCGCCCAGCAGCGGCATATTGGTGAACAGACCTTGCCGGAACAGGGATTCGCGCTCGGAGCGGATCGCAAGGATGTGGCTCATCTGCGACAGGGACAGAACGGTCAGGACCATGGTCTGCGCGTGGCCGTGGCCGAAACGGATCGAAAGAGTCTGGGCCAGCAAGGTGATGGCGCCCATCGCCAGCCCGACCCAGAGGATATGCCAACCCATGCCGCGCGAAAAGATGCTTTCGCCGGCGGGGCGCGGGGGGCGCCGCATCGCGTTCTCCTCCGCCGGCTCAACGGCGAGCGCAATGCCCGGCAAACTGTCGGTGACGAGATTGACCCAGAGAATCTGGATCGGCAGCAGCGGAATCGGCAGGCCGAAAAAGGGCGCCAGGAAGATCGTCCAGATCTCGGCGCCGTTGCCTGTCAGAATATACCTGATGAATTTGCGGATATTGTCGAAGATGCGGCGGCCTTCGGCGATGGCGCCGACGATGGTGGCGAAATTGTCGTCGAGCAGCACGATGTCGGACGCCTCGCGCGCGACATCCGCGCCGGACCTGCCCATGGCGACGCCGATGTCGGCGCGCAGCAGCGCCGGCGCGTCATTGACGCCGTCGCCGGTCATGGCGACGAATTCCCCGCGAGCCTGGAGTGTGGCCACGATCCTGATTTTCTGCTCGGGATCGACGCGGGCGAAGACGCGGATACGGTCGATCCGCCCGCCAAGCTCGGCGTCGGAAAGCCGGCGCAGCTCCTGTCCGGTCATCACCTCGTCGCCGGGACCGAACATGCCGAGCGCGAGGGCGATCGCGCGGCCGGTGATGGGATGGTCGCCGGTGATCATGACCGGCGTGACGCCGGCGGCGCGGCATTGCGCCACCGCCGCTTTCGCCTCGGGGCGGGGCGGGTCCCACAGCCCGACGAAGCCGAGAAAGGTGAGGTCCCGCTCGATCTCCGCCGGGTCGGAGCCCCCGGGAAGCTCCGGCCAATGGCGGACGGCGATCGCGAGCACGCGCAACCCGTCCACCGCCATGGCTTCCGCCTCGGCGAGCAGGTTCGCGCGTTCCTCCTTTCCCGCGATGCAGAGGGCAAGAACGATTTCCGGCGCGCCTTTCGTAAAGGCGACGAAACTTTCGCCGTCGCGATGAAAGGTCGTCATGCGTTTTCGCTGTGAATCGAAGGGCAGTTCCTTGACCCGGGCCGCGTCGCGTTCGAGCCTTTCCTTGTCGCGTCCGTTTTCCGCGGCCATGCGCCAGAGCGCGATCTCCATCGGATCGCCCACGCCGTCGCTTCCTCCTCCGCGTTCGGCGTCGTTGCACAGCGCGATGGCGTCGATCAGCCGCCTGTCGGCGGGGTGGGCGGCGTCGATCTCGGCGGCCGGCGCGCGGCGTCCGTCGATGAAAACTTCCGCGACGCGCATCTCGTTGAGGGTCAGCGTGCCGGTCTTGTCGGAACAGATGAAACTGACGGATCCCAGCGTTTCGATCGCGGGAAGCCGCCGCGCCAGCGCCTTGCGGGCGGCTATGGCGCGCGCGCCAAGCGCCAGCATCACGGTGACGACCGCCGGCAGGGCCTCCGGGATCGCCGCCACCGCGAGGCTCAGCGCCGTAAGCAGCATCAGGATGACGCGCTCGCCGCGCAGCAGGCCGAAGCCGAACACGATCGCGCAGATCCCGATGACGCCGATGGCGAGCTGGCGGCCGAACTGGGCCAGGCGCCTCTGAAGCGGGGTCGGAGCCGGCGCGATGCTTTCCATGACCCCGGCGATCCTGCCGAGCTCCGTCTCCATGCCGGTCGCGACGACGATCCCCCGGCCCCGGCCGTGAGTCGCGGTCGTGCCCTTGAAGGCCATGTTGACGCGCTCGCCGAGCGCGAGATCGGGCTCGGCGAGCGTCTCGGCGCATTTTTCGACCGGCGCCGATTCGCCGGTCAACGCCGCTTCCGCCACCTTGAGGCTTGGCGCCTCGATCAGCCGCATGTCGGCGGGCGCGGCGGCGCCGGCGTCGAGCAGGACGATGTCGCCGCGCACGACGTCGGCCGCGGGAACCGCGTGGCGGCCGCCGTCCCGGAGGACGATGGCCTTGAGCGCGGCGAGTTTTTTCAGTTCCGCGATGGCGCGCTCCGCGCGAAAATCCTCGACAAGCCCGACGAGTCCATTCAGCGCGACGATGGCGAGGATGACCAGCGCGTCGCTCGTTTCGCCGATCAGGCCGGCGACGATCGCCGCCGCGATCAGGACAAGAATCATGAAATCCTTGAACTGGTCGGCCAACATGGCGAGTACGCCTCGGCCGGACGTCTCTCGGATTTGATTGGGGCCATCCCGCGCCAGGCGTCGCATCGCCTCGTTCCGGGAGAGGCCATTGTCGAGGTTGACGCCGAGCTGCGCCGCGACGTCCGCGACGCTGAGCGTATGCCATGCGGGCGCGGCGCTTGCGGGGGGCGCGGGCGCTTCGTCCATGGTTTTCGCCCCCCGTTGGCGTCAAGCATCGCGAAATTGATCAGATAATCGGCGAATGGAGCGACGCAGGCAAGGCGAATGAGCCTGCGCCGCCAACCGAGGCCGCGGGGCGGGCGGCCGTTCTATCGTGGACGGGGGATGATTTACCTGAAAGCCGCGTCGCAACTTTTACAATAGTCTTGCCCGCAACCAACGCCAGACATCCGTTCCCACGCTCGGCGGCGCTTGGGCGATATCGCGTCGCCTCGCGGCGAAATCCAACGGACCGCTCGCCCGATCGACTGTCGGGCGCCAAAAGGCGACGGGACGACGGGCTAAGCGTGCCAGGCGTCGCGGCGGCATTCCGAACAATGGGGCGACTCGATCACCGGAATCCTCGCGCCGCCCGAGGGGCTGCGCTTCGCCGTCTCGCAGGACGGGTCGTCATGAAAGCTGCAGACGCGGCCGCGCCCGAGCGCCTTGGCGCGGTGGAGCGCAATATCGGCGTAGCAGACGATCTTTTCGATGCGGTCCCGGGTGTTCGGGACAATCGTCGCCGCGCCGATCGCCGCGATCCTGGAGGCCGCCGTCTCCGCCCCGCGCCGGATCGCGTTGCTTTCGATCGTCGACAGCAACCTTTCGCCGAGCGTTATCGCGCCGCCGTGGTCGGCGCCGGGCGCCGCCACCGCGAAGATCTCGCCGTTGTAATGCACCATGGATTTGCCGTCGCGATCGGCCTCACAGAAAATGTCGTCGCCGACGGCGGCCAGAAGCGCGCGATCGACCGGCGCGGACGGGGTCTCGTCCGAAGGCCGGCCGAATCCGACATCGACCAGCAACAGCGAGATCGGCTCGCTCGCGGCGACAGCCTTCCGCCATGACCGCAACAGGCCCTCGTCGAATTTCCGGCGCTTCCACAGCGACGAGAAGCGGGTGGGAGCCTGTTTCCGCTCGCGCAGGCTTTCGCCGAACGGCGCCCCGACATAGCGCCGCACGCGTCCGACGTCCAGGATCGTCACCTTCTCGCGATCGATTTCGACCCCATGCGCGCGGAGCTGGACCAGCGCGCGGGAGAAACTTTCCGACGTTGCGCCGACCAGCATTGCGATCAGCGTCTTGCTGTAGGGCAATGTGACAGCCGTTCCTTCGTTCGCCGCTTCGATCTGCTCAAGGAGGAAGGCGGCGACCCGCTGCGAAACGGAATGTGTCTTGAGCTGTTCGATCTGTTCGACCAGAGTCGCGCGCGCATCGGAGCAGAGCGCGAACAAATCCAGGGCGAGGCTGGGCTTCAGGGCCATGGCCGCGCGAATGGCCATGCCGTCGAACCGGATGACGCGCGCGAAGGAAACGGCTTCCGCCGTCGCCAGATGGCGCCCGGCCGAAAACATCGACGGCTCGAAATAGACCTGGCCGGCGGTGAGGACCGAAAGAACCGCCTGTTCATGGCTTCCGGTTTTCCTCCAGAGCTTCACGCAGCCCTCGGCGACGACGAAAAGGGCGTCGGCCGTCTCGCCCTGCGCGAACAATGGCTCGCCGCCCTGATAGTCGCGAACGCAAGCCGACGGCGCCAGCGAAGCCAGAAGCTCAGGCCCGGCGGCCATCAACAAGGGAGATCGCAACAGGACGTCCTGGTCTCTCGCATCCATGGAAAAACGCTCGCCTCCGCTTTCTTGATGCAGATCAATATCATGAGTTTGCCGGCGGGCGATTTGATCGTGGTCAAGTAAATGCGCCTATTTTTCCGGCGGCTGGAGCGCGAGCGCCCGGCCTGCGAAGCCGGCCGGCGCGCGGCGTGGGAGAGGGGAGCGCCCCGCCGCTTTTCCCCAACTTTTGCCGCGGCCGCGCTTGATTCGCGGCCGCTTATGGCGCTCTGTTCTCGCCTGATCCAAGGAGCGCCTACGCCCAGGCATGAGATTCGACAAGCTGCGACTGACCGGCTTCAAGAGCTTCGTTGAGCCGACCGATTTCGTGATCAACCCCGGCCTGACCGGCGTGGTGGGTCCGAACGGTTGCGGCAAGTCGAACCTCGTCGAGGCCCTGCGCTGGGTCATGGGCGAGAACTCCTACAAGCAGATGCGCGCGTCGGGCATGGACGACGTGATTTTCGCCGGGGCCGGCTCGCGCCCCTCGCGCAACCACGCCGAAGTGGTGCTGACGCTCGACAACCGGGCGCGCGCCGCGCCCGCCATGTTCAACGATACGGATATTCTCGAAATCACCCGCCGGATCGAGCGCGAGCAGGGGTCGACCTATCGCGTCAACGGCCGCGAAGTCCGCGCCCGCGACGTGCAACTGCTGTTCGCCGACGCGTCCTCCGGCGCGCGCTCGCCGGCCATGGTGCGCCAAGGCCAGATCGGCGAGATCATTTCCGCCAAGCCGCAGGCCCGCCGCCGCATTCTGGAGGAGGCCGCCGGCATCGGCGGGCTGCATTCGCGCCGCCAGGAGGCCGAGCTGCGGTTGAAAGGCGCCGAGGAAAATCTCGTCCGCCTCGAAGACGTTCTGACCCAGATCGGCGCCCAGGCCGAATCCTTGCGCCGGCAGGCTCGTCAGGCCGCGCGCTACCGGGCGCTGGCCGCCGAAATCCGCCGCCACGAGGCCCTGATCGCGCTCATCGCCTTCCGCGAGGCGGCGCGCGAGGCTCAAGCGGCCCAGCACGCCTTCGAAACCAATGTCGTCGATGTGGCGGAGCGCACCCGCCAACAGGCGGAAGCCGCGCGCCTGCAGGCGCTCGCCGCCCATCGCATGCCCTTCCTGCGCGACGCCGAGGCCCAGGCCGCCGCCGCGCTGCAACGGCTCGTCCTCGCCCGCGAGGCCCTCGACAGCGAGGAAAAGCGCGCGGCCGAGCGCAAGGCGGAGACCGAGCGCCGGATCGCGCAAGCCGTGGGCGATCTCGCCCGAGAGCGCGCCCATTACGAGGACGCCGCCGCGACGCTGGCCCGGCTCGAAGCCGAGGACGAGGAACTGGACGGCGCCGGCGAGGCCGATCTGGTGGAAGAAGCGCGGCTGCGCTGCGAGGCGGCGGAAGAAAAATTGCGCGCCTCGGAGCAAGCGCTCGAAATCGCCCAGAACGCCTTCGCCAACGCCGAAGCCCAGCGCAACGCCCTCACCGAGGCCGCGCGGCGCGAGGAACAGGCTTTTGCCCGCTTCGAGGCCGAACTTTCGCGCGCCGAGGACGAAATTTCAGCCTTGCGCGACAGCGCGGAAAGCGACGCCGAACTGGCCGAAGCCCTCGCCGAAGCCGAGCGCCTGATGGACGCGGCGGCATCGGCCGAGGAAGAGGCGCTGAACGCGGAAACCGCGCTGGCGCTCGCCCGCGACGAAGAGAATTTTTCACGCGGGCCGCTGGCTCAAGCCGAAAGACAGGCACAGAAGCTTGAAGCCGAAGTCGGCGCCCTGGCCAAATTGCTGCAAACCGGGGCCAGCGCCGGCTGGCCGGCGGTGCTGGAGCGGATCAACGTCGCGCGCGGCCATGAGGCGGCGCTGGGCGCCGCGCTCGGCGACGATCTCGACGCCTCCGATGACGACGACGCCCCGACCCATTGGGCCGCCACCCAAAGCGCCGGCGATCCCGCCTTGCCAGCCGGCGCGCGGCCCCTGGCCACATGGGTCGAAGCCCCGCCCGCGCTTGAGCGCCGCCTCGCGCAGATCGGCCTGGTCTCGCGCGACATGGGCGCGAGCCTGCGCTGGGGCCTGAAACCCGGCCAGCGCCTGGTGTCGATCGAGGGCGATCTGTGGCGCTGGGACGGTTTTACCCACGCCGCCGCGGCGCCGACGCCGGCGGCGCGGCGGCTCGCCGAAAAGAACCGGCTGGAAGAGCTGAAGATCGAGGCCGCGCGGGCCCGCGCGGCGGTGGAGGAGGCGGAAGCCCGGATGGAGGCGGCGAAGGCTGCCGTTCTGGAGGCTTCGGAGGCGGACCAGCGCGCCCGTCAGGCCGCGCGCATGACCCAGAAGGCCCTGGCCGAGGCGCGCGAATCGGCCAATGCCGCGGAAAGGCGGCAGGCGCAGTTCCTGTCGCGCCTCGCCAATCTCGAAGACGCCCGCAAGCGCGCCGAAGAACTGCGCGATGAAGCCCGCGAGCGCCTGTTCGAGGCGCGCGAGGCGCTCGACAATGTCGCCGAGCCCGCCACTTTGCTCGGCGAGCGCGACGCCGCCCGCGCCGCCAACGCCCTGGATCGCGCCGAGGCCTCGGAAGCCCGCTCCGCCCTGCAGGCCTTTTCCCGCGAGGCGGAGACGCGGTTGCGCCGGCGCGAATCCATCGCGCGTGAAAAGAAGAGCTGGCTGGATCGCAAGGCGCGCGCGCAGTTCCAGACCGAGGAAATCGAATTCCGCCTGACCGAGGCGCAGGAGGAACAGGCGAGGCTCGAAGACGCGCCTGACGAGTTCCTGCTTCAGCGCCGAACCCTCGCCCAGAAGATCGAAGAGGCGGAAGCGGCGCAAAAAGCAGCCGCCGACGCCCGCGCAACCGGCGAAAACTCCTTGGCCGAGGCCGACCGCGCCGCCCGCGCGGCGCTCGAAGCCATGAGCGCCGCGCGCGAAATCCGCGCCCGGCTCGAAGCCCAGGCCGAAGCCGCGCGAACGCGGCTTCAGGTTCTGATTCGCGACATCGACGACCAGATGAATTGCGCGCCGCAAGGCTTGTCCGCGCTCGCTGGCCTCGCCGAGGGCGCCGAACCGCCGCCGATGGAAGGCGTCAGCGCCCGGCTCGCCAATCTCAAGCAGGACCGCGAACGGCTCGGCGGCGTCAATCTGCGCGCCGAGGACGAACTGGCTTCGATCGAGGGCGAGCAGGCCAAGCTCGCCGCCGAGCGCGACGACCTCGCCGAGGCGATCCGCAAATTGCGCGCGGCCATCGGCGCGCTGAACAAGGAAGGCCGCGAGCGCCTGCTCGACGCTTTCGCCAGGGTGGACGCCCATTTCCGCGAATTGTTCACCATCCTGTTTGGCGGCGGCTCGGCCGAACTGCAGCTCGTCGAATCCGACGACCCGCTCGAAGCCGGCCTGGAAATCCTCGCCAGGCCGCCCGGCAAGAAGCCGGCCACCATGACCCTGCTTTCCGGCGGCGAGCAGGCTCTGACCGCCATGTCGCTGATCTTCGCGGTGTTCCTGACCAATCCGGCGCCGATCTGCGTGCTGGACGAGGTGGATGCGCCGCTCGACGACGCCAATGTCGAACGGTTCTGCGACCTTCTCGAAGACATGCGCGGCAAGACCGACACGCGCTTCATCACCATCACCCACAATCCGATCACCATGGCGCGGATGGACCGCCTGTTCGGCGTCACCCAGGCCGAACGCGGCGTCTCGCAGCTGGTGTCGGTGGAGCTGGAGCAGGCGGAGCGGTTGCTGGAGGCGAGCTGACTCAAGCTCCTAAAGCTCATTCAGTCGCGATTCGATCCGCCGGTCGGGAACGAGCCACATCGCCGCGACGGCGACATAGAACAGGCCGCCGATCCAGGGATGGAGGAAGGCGCCGGCGATCCCCAGCACATAGGCCGCGATCGATATCCAGCCCTTGACGTCGCGTCCGATCGCCTCATGGAGCAGGGTTCGTCCGCCCTGCGCCCGCAACAGGGCCATGACCAGAATCGAATAGGCGATCGCCGCGCCGAGCAGCACCGCGCCATAAAGCGCGACGGGATCGCGGGCGAAACGGGACTCGCTGGCCCAGGCGGTCACGAAGGGCAGAAGCGACAGCCAGAACAATAAATGAATATTGGCCCAGAGCACGCCGCCATTCACCTTCTCGACGATAACGAAGAGGTGATGGTGGTTGTTCCAGTAGATGCCGACATAGACGAAGCTCAGGACATAGGCCACGAAAGTCGGCCAGAGCGGCCAGAGCGCGGCGAAGCTCGCGCCCTGCGGCGCCTTCAGATCCAGCACCATGATGGTGATGATGATCGCCAGCACGCCATCGGAAAAAGCCTTCAGCCGCTCGCTGGCCACGACCCATGATCCCCCGTTTTGGCGGAGTGTAGAGCATCGGAACGCGGGAACAAGGCGCGGCCCCATGCCGCAACGCACAAAAACCCTGCGGCGCATTCGCGCGCCAGGAAGATTTATAAGTCATTTCAATGTGTTATAGTTGCCACAGAAAAGCCGATGTTGTCTTGACACGACGCAGCCGCGCCCATATGGTGCGGCCGGTTCGAAAGGGCGGGATGGCTTCATTCCGAACTTTTTTCTCAAGTCCGGTCCCCGATCCGGATCACGCCCGCGGGCGCCGGGTTCGGGAAAGCCACGGCTCTGGAGACAGGCTTTGGGGACTAGTCCGGAAGACCAAGAGAATTTGAAGGCGCGGCTCGCTAAATTGACCGCCGACCTTCGGGGCCGGCGTGAAGCCGACCGCGAGGAGACCGAGCGCAAGGCGCAAGCCGATTCTTCGGGGAAGAACCTCGGGCAGGCGATCAGTCTCGGCGTTCGCGTGCTGACGGAATTCGTGGGCCCGATCCTCCTGGGCGCGCTGATCGGGTGGCGCCTCGATGTGTGGCTCCACACGACCCCCTTCCTGCTGATCCTGTGGGTGGGATTCGGCGTGGCGGCGGCGTTTCGCAATGTCTATCGCCTCGCGGCGCCGCCGCGCGGGCGTTCCGGCGGCGAGCGGCCGCCGCAATGAAACGGGCGTCTTTGTCGCCGTCCTGTCGGCGACAAGGGCGACAGCAGTGGTGAACTTGGCGGGTCGCTCCCGCATAAGAGGTTAAGGACGGAACATGTCGGAAGCTGGCGCCCCGGTGCTCGATCCCATCCATCAATTCCATGTCAAGGTGCTCGCGCCGCTTCATGTTTTCGGGGTCAACGCCTCCTTCACCAATGCCGCCCTGTTCATGGTCATCGCGGCGCTCGCCGTCGTCGTCGTCATGCTGATCGGCACGTCGGGCCGCAGCATCGTGCCGTCCCGGCTCCAGGCCGCCGCCGAGGCCTTTTACGAATTCTCCCAGGACATGGTGCGCCAGACCGCCGGCGAGGACGGCATGCGCTTCTTCCCGCTGGTCTTCACCTTGTTCATGTTCATCCTGGCCTGCAACGTGATCGGCCTGTGGCCCTATACATTCGAAGTGATGGCCCAGATCTTCGTCACCGCGACCTTCGCCTTCTCGATCATCCTGATGGTCGTCGGCTTCGGCATCTACAAGCACGGCCTGCACTGGTTCAACGTCTTCAAGCCGTCCGGCGTCAGCGTGTTCATGCTGCCCTTCATCGTTCCGATCGAAGTCCTGTCCTTCATTTCGCGGCCGGTGACCCTGTCGGTTCGTCTTTTCGCCAACATCCTCGCCGGCCATATCATGCTGGTGGTGTTCGGCGGCTTCGTGGTCATGCTGCTCGGCGCCGGCGCCTATGCCCTGCTCGCGCCGCTGCCGCTGGCCGGCATCGTCCTGCTGACCGCCTTCGAAGGCCTGGTCGCGGTGCTGCAGGCTTATGTCTTCGCCATTCTCACTTGCGTCTATCTGGTAGACGCGCTTCACCCGGGCCACTGATAATTTTCGCCAACAACAAATGGTCGCCCACATCTAAATGGAGTCATCAATGGGTTCTGAAGCAGCCAAACTCATCGGCGCGGGCCTCGCGGCGATCGGCGTCGGTTCCGCCGCCATCGGCGTCGGCCTGATCTGGGGCCACTTCCTCTCGGGCGCGCTGCGCAATCCGTCGGCGTCCGACGGCCAGTTCGGCCGCGTCTTCATCGGCACGGCGCTCGCCGAAGGTCTCGGCATCTTCGCCTTCCTGATCGCGCTGATCCTGCTGTTCGTCTCCCACTGACGCGCGCCTGACGGCCCGGCCGCGCGCCGGGCCCGACAATTTGCGCGCGCCGGCCCGGCCGGCGCGCGCCGCTCCTCAAATCATCGAGTGTTAGGAACGGCCATGGCTTCGCAAGCCGCTGAAGGGCAGGTCGCGGGAACCGAGGTTCCGGCCAGCAACGCCCACGCAGACGTATTCCCGCCCTTCGACACGAATTATTTCGCGCCGCAGATCATCTGGCTCGCCATCATCTTCGGCCTGCTTTATCTGCTGATGTCGAAGATAGCTCTGCCACGCATCGCCGGCATTCTTTCGTCGCGCCGGAATGCGGTCGACGACGACCTCGCCGCCGCCGCCCAGGCCCAGTTCGACGCGAGCCAGGCGGCCACCGCCCATGAAAAGACCCTCGCCACCGCCAAGGCGCGGGCGCAGGCGCTCGGCCAGCAGGCCCATGCCGAAGCCACTCAGGCGGCGGGCGCGCGCCGCGGCCAGCTCGAAGCCGATCTCGCGGCCAGGCTCGCCGACGCCGAAAAGCAGATCGGCGAGAAGAAATCCGCCGCCATGGCCAATGTCGAGTCCATCGCCATCGAGGCGACGCACGCCATCATGCGGCAGCTCACCGGCAAGCCGGTCGAGGCGGGCGCCGTCGCTAACGCCGTCGCGGCGGCCAAGGCCTGAGGGGAGGTATGAATGGACGCTGAATTCTTCTTCTTCGTCGGCGCGGTCCTGATGGTCGCCATGTTCGGCTATCTCGGCGTGCACAAAATGATCGCCGGCGCCCTCGATTCCCGGATCGACAAGGTCAAGAACGAACTCTCGGAAGCCGCCCGGCTGCGCGCCGAGGCGGAGGCGCTGGTCAAGAGCTTCGTCGCCAAGACCGCCGAAGCCGAAGCCCAGGCCGCGACCATCGTCGCCCAGGCCAAGGCGGAAGCCGAAGCCCTGGCCAAGGAAGCCCAGGCGCGACTCGAAGATTATGTCGCCCGGCGCACCCGGCAGGCGGAGGACAAGATCGCCCAGGCCGAAGCGCAGGCAGCCGCCGATGTGCGCTCCGCCGCCGTGGACGCGGCGATCAAGGCGTCGGAAAATATTCTGAAATCCGGCGCCGCCGACGTTTCGGCCTTTGTCGAGCAAGGCATAGCCAGCGTCAAATCCCTGGCGAATTGAAACGAATTCCACGGATTGAATCACGGCCAGGCCGGAGCTGACGCTCCGGCTTTTCTTGTTGTTGCGCGGGCTGCCCATGAAATGCGCGGCATTTCCCAAGAAATTACACACGGTTCGCGTGCAACTACCGTGCAGCTCTGGCTTGTCGAACAAAAAAATGCTTTGCTGCCCGCGCGGCCACGCAGGGCGCTTGGCGCTTCGGCTTGGCCGCGCCGGACAATCCGGTGGAAATTGAGCGTCGGAACCAGGCTTGCGGTTCCGCATCAGGTTTGGCTTGCGCCTTCCCGCCCAGCGGCGAAAGCGCATTCGAGGGGTGAAACATGAAGAAGATTGCCATTGGCCTCGCGTTAGCCCGCATTTCTCACCGGCTGTAGCGTCGCGGTGAGTTTTTGAGGCGACCTTGGCCGTTGGCATCGGCGCGGACGACGAGGTCTGTGGCGCGAGAAGCGCGGCAGGCTTGTCGATTTGGGTT
>JAJYCZ010000062.1 GCA_021777915.1 Pseudomonadota bacterium
GGATCACGGCGCCTGCGCCGTCAAGCGTCAAAGGCTTGCTGATCACGACGGGTCCGGAATAGCGGCCGGGCGGCGGGCGCAGCACGCCGCCGGACGGCGCGGCGTCCACCAGCGGCTGGAGCGGCGGCGCCTCGTCGCCCCGCGCCGCCGCGGCGGCGGCGAGCAGGGCGAAGGCCGCCAAAGCGAGCGGTTTCATTTTCCTTCGCGCCCGCCTTGCAATTGCTTGCGCCGCAGCAAAACGGCGAGGATCAGGGCGAGCGATGCCGCGACCAGCAGGCCGAAACCATAGGTCGGATAGGAGAAAGTCGAGAACTGCGCCACCTTGCCCTCGCCGAACACCGTCGGCATGAAAGGCTTGACGGTGAAGGCGCCCCAGGGGCTCAGCGTGTGGCCGAAATACCAGAGCCAGCCCGAATAATCGATGACGAAGCCCACGGGCACGAGAATCGCGGGCGCGGCCAGCAACCACCAGAACGGGCCGCTGTAGAACATGAAGGCGACCAGAAGCAGGCCCATCGCGACGAACAGATAAGGCGCGACCATGATCTCGTATTTCGCGCCCTCCGCGATCGGCTTCATGCCGATATAATGGTTGATCGTGTTCATCTCGTGGACGCAGTCCAGGGCTTCGTCGTTGTCCACGTCGATTTCGGTTCTTGGCCGCGTGTGGCAGCCGTTCATCACGCCGTTGAAATGGAACTCGATGCGGATGCCGTCGGGAAAAGCGTCCGGCGGATATTGCGGCGCCGCGAGCGCCACCCACCAGATCGGCGAGAAATAAGCGACGGCGAGCAGGGCCATTGCGGCGAGGGTCAGTAGGCGGAACGGCGCCGCGCCTGGTTTTCCGGAGGTAGTCATTGAGCGCTCCGCATGAATTGGTATTTGATTCGCCTCGATTCCCGAGCCTGTCGTCAATCTGGCGCCATTGCTGAATTGCGACTGTGCGGGTGCGCAAACAGTAATGCGATGACTTTTTTCTCAAGATCGGGCGAAAGGCCCGAAGGCGCGACGGAAAAGAACCCCCGCCGGAGCGCGACGGCGACGCCACGCTCCAGACGTTCCATGTGGTCGATGCGCCTCCCGGCGGACGCCGCGGGCCTCACTCGAAATCGGGGTTCTTCCAGCCGTGCGGGCCGAGCTTGTCCTTCGGCGGCGACAGCCGCGAGACATAGTCAAGCACGTCGACCGTGTCCTTGTCCGAGAAATTCTTGATCTGCGCGATCATGTCGGGATTGGCGTTGCGGCGCTTCCCCTCCTTGATCCATTTGTATTGGCGCAGAAGATATTCGTAGTGCTGGCCCTGGATGCGCGGATAATATTTTTCCTCGTTGCCCTCGCCATTCTGACCGTGGCAGCGCACGCAATTGTCCTCGAACAGTTTCTTGCCGTGCGCGAGGTCCGTGCCCGGGCCCTTGCCGTTGTCGGGGTTCATCGGCAGGGCGGCGATATAGGCGGTCACATCGGCGACCGACTGTTCGCCGCCGATTTCCGAAGTCAGCGCGAAGGGGTACATGGTCGGATTGTCGCGGTTGCCCTCGCGGATATCGGTCAACTGCTTGACCAGCACGGTGCGATGCTGGCCGGCGAGTTCCGGGAAGGTGCCGTCGCTTCGTCCCCAACCCTCGGGCATGTGGCAGGCCGAGCAGACCTCGAACACGTCCCTGCCATGCTTGAGGTCAGGCTTCAGCTCCAGCGCCTTTTCGCGCTCGCCGCCCTTGACCATCCATTCGTGCTTCTTGCCTTCGGAATCCACCGTCACCTTCGTGGCGTCGGCTTTCGGGGCGATTTCCGCCGCCCGAACCGCCGTCGTCAGCGCGAGAACCGAAACTACAGCGAAAGCGATCTTCGTCTTCATGTCCTTCTCCACTCGAATCGGGCAAAACTCGTCATTTCGTTGAATTGCTAAGCAATTCACACGATATTCATAGCGAAAAATGCTTCGCTAAAATTTGCGAATTCTTACCGGCGAAATGAAAGTTTGGCTTTGACCTGGCGCAAACTACATCATTTTTGTGCCGCGTGATTAATCTGCGACAGATATTCTGCGAGCGCGTCGATGTCGGCGTCGCTGAGGGAGGCCACCACCGGCCGCATGATCTTGGAGGGTCCGTTGGTGCGGACGCCGTCGCGAATTTCCTTGATCTGCAGGACCAGGTAGTTCTTCTTCTGCCCGCCAACCACGGGATAACCGGGCATGGGCTTCATTCCCTCGTCGCCATGACAGGCGGCGCAGCCTGTGTCGTCATAGAGCTTCGCGCCTTTGGCGGCCAGGGCGGCGTCGCCCGGCTGAACCGGCGCCGGGGGCTGGGTCGAGAGCCAGGCGGCGATGGTCTTCAATTCCTCGTCGCTGACGATTCCCATCACGTCCTTCATCGCCTGGGTGCGCGGATAGCCGCGCGCGTCGGGGCCGGAGACGCGCGTGCCCGATCCGATGTCCTTCATCTGCTCGAAAAGATAGGCCTCGTTCTGCCCGGCGAGATTGGGATACATCATGATCGCCTTCGCCCCGTTCTTGCCGTGGCAGGCGATGCAGGTGCGAGTCATGAAAAGCTGCTTGCCGGTCGCCGCGTCTTCCGCACGGGCGGGAGCTGTCAACGTCGCCAGGACAGTGGCCAGCGACAAGGCGGCGAGCTTCGATTTTGTCAGAAAAGTCATGGCTGATCGCGCCGTTGTTTGACCTGCAAAAGAGGGGGGCGGAAAATCCGCCCCCCAGCGTTTCCGTGAGGCTTAATTCACCTTTTTCGCGCCGTTCTGTTCGAGATAGGTCTTGGCGCGCAGGCCGATGTCGGCGGCTTTCACCTGATATTGCCACCACTGGTTCGCCCACAGCATCGCGTTCTGCCAGTCGCCCTTCTTGGAGAAGTCGTCGGCCTTGGCGCGCGCGTCCTTGGCGAAATTGAGCTGATCGGTCGCATCCGTCACCAGCCCCACCACCGTCGGGAAATCCTTGTAATTGACGGAGGTGATGTAGGCGACGACGCTGTCGATCACGGCCTGGGTGTCGAGGTCCTCCTTGTACTGCTTGTCGAAGTCGGCCTTGGTATAGGTCTGGCCGGTGCTGAACGCGGCCGGCTGGGCCACCGCGCCGCCCTTGGGCGCGACCATCAGATAGCCTTCCATCTCCAGATGCAGCGCCGAGCAGAACTCGGTGCAGTAATAGGGATAGACGCCGGCCTTGATGTTCTGGATTGTCGCCGAGGCGGTCTTGCCGGGCTCCAGCGACAACTGGACGTCGTGCTGGGCGACGGCGAAGCCGTGGGTCTCGTCTTCCGCGCGCTCGGCGTTGGTCCAGTGATAGATCACCGTGTCGCCTTCCTGGGCCTGGACGATTTCCGGATTATAGTGGGAGCGGATCACCGTGCCGAAGATTTCCACCTTGCCCGGCGACCGGTCGATATGCTCCGAGCCCGGACGCACCGCATAGGGCGAGGCCTCCTCGGTGCGGCTGTTGGTGCCGTATTTGTAGCGGACCAGCGGCTTCAGCTTGTCGAGAGAGATCGCGACCGCGTAATGCGGCTCGCCGAGCGGAAGCGGCATGTCATAGAGCAGCTTCATCTTGTCGCCGCTGATGTCGATCAGTTCTTCGTTCTGCGGATGCAGCGGGCCGACCGGATCGAAGCGGTCGATGGCGAGCTTGTTCAGAGCGACAAGATATTTGCCCTTCGGGTGCTCGGTGTCGCCTTCCATCGTCATCAGATGGCCGATGTTGTAGAAGACGGAAATCTTGTCGAGAACCTTGCCCTCGCAAAAATCCCACTTCACCACCTGGCTGTCGACGTAAAGCGAAGTATAGACGATGCAAGGCTTGCTGTCGAACTGATTGTGCAGCGGGCCGAGGCCGAGCGCCACCTGCACATGCAGCGATTTCTTCATGTCGAGGATCGGAATGCCGTAAGGATCCTTGCCGGCGAAATCCTTGGCCTCGATCAGCTTCTGCATCTTGGCGAAGTCGAAGACCGAATCATGCGTGTCGAGCTTGCCGCTGACGAGCACAAATTTGCCGTCGGGCGAGACATCGACGCCGTGCGGGCTCTTCGGCTCGGGCACGAGATAGAGCAGGCCCTCGTCGATCGCGGTCTTGAGCCGGATCACCGCCATGCCGTTGATCTTGTCGACCTTGCCCGCCTTGAAGACGGCTTCGGCCTTCTTCCAGTTGATGATGTGCATGAGGTCGGTGTCATGCGCCGAACAGCCCGCCTCGAAGGGCGGACGGCCGGATTCGATGCCGCCCACGTAACGCTCGGTGCAGAGCGAATTGGTGAAGCTCCAGTCGTTCGACGGTCCCTTGCCGGTCGAGGTCAGGTCCTGGCTGTAGGGCGGAAGCTCGATGGTGAAGGAATTCTCGGGCTCGATCAGACCTTTTTGGCGGTTGAACTTCCAATAAGTGATGCCGCCGCGAAAATCGTTGAACTTGTCGAGACCCTGGTATTTGCGGTCGAGCGTTCCGGGATATTGCGACGCCTCGACGACATATTCCGTGTTGTTGGTGATGAAAGCGCCGCCGTGGTCGGTGGTCAGGATCGGATTGACGACGATCTGGCGGGTTTCGAAATCCTTGAGGCCGATGACGGCGATTCGGGGCGTCGACTTGTCGTTGATGAACAGATATTGCCCATCGTAGTCGCCGTTGGTCTTGGAAATATTCGGGTGATGGGTGTCGCCCCAGGTGATCGGCTTGCCCTCGGGGGTCTTCGACGCCTCGATGATCGCCTTCGACTCGTCGTCAAATCCATAGCCCTGCCAGGGTTCGCGGTTGAACACCGCGATATATTTGATGATGCGCATCGACGGAATGCCGAAGACGATGATGCCGCCATACTGGCCGCCCGAGGCGAATGAGAGGAATTCGTCGCGGCCGCCGGTCGGGGTATAGGTCTTGGCGGCGGCGAGCAGATTCTCATCCGTCAGATTGCGCCGCTTCATCACGTCCTGAAGCGATTCATCCGCGAAGGCGGAGCCGACGAAGGCGGCGGTCATTCCCAGTACGCCCGCCAGCATGGTGGTTTTCATCAGTCTGGATTTCATCTTTGCCCCCTTCGGCAAATGCTCCCGCTCGGGCGGCCGAACCCGCGCGCCGCCCCTCCGCGCCTGCGAAGCTGTATCAATGGCGCGCAAAATAGACGTTTCG
The DNA here is from genome assembly GCA_021777915.1 of Pseudomonadota bacterium. Classification (GTDB taxonomy): domain Bacteria; phylum Pseudomonadota; class Alphaproteobacteria; order Rhizobiales; family Beijerinckiaceae; genus Rhodoblastus. The sequence continues at coordinate 5,129 of JAJYCZ010000062.1, forward strand.
CATCGCGTTGCATTGACTTTGGTCAACTGAGGCGACCTCAGTGACTGGAAAAACTCGAGAATTCCGTTGCAAAACTTGGCGGCGAGGCCGACAATCTTGGTTGCGACAAATTAGCACAGGCCGAATTCATTGGGTCGGCCGGGGCGAATGCCGAAGTCGTCGTTCGCCGCGCCTTCCTCGCGCGCGGATGCGCGGCGGGCAAGGCGCGGCGGGCAAGGCGCGGTAACAGATGGCATCGTGGTGCAAAGAAACGCGCCCGCCGGTCAGGCCCGTCGATCGGCGCGACGGCGCCAGCGAGCCCGACCACTGGGCGACGACGTCATCGCCGCGCGACTTCCGGCACGGTCCTCGGGGCCGAGATTGGGAACACTTCATCCTTCCTTTGTTGCGCTGAAGCAAACAGACGCAGCGGAGCCCGTTGACATGCGCTTCCGCGGCGCCTACGCGATTCTCAAGGGCGGACGCCTTCCGGGCGTGGCGGATGCGCCCGCGCCGCTTGGTCCTGAACGAGATTTTCGCGATGAAGAATCGACTTGCCATAGCCGCCCTCGTCCTGTGGGGCGTGACCGTCGCCGGCGCGGGCTTCATCTTCGTGCGCGGGCGGACGGCGCCTGCGTCGGATGGCCGCACCGCCGTCCTGCTCGCCCCCGCCGATCGGGACTTTGTCCTGGCGGAGATGCGCAGTCTGCTGGAAGCGACGCAGACCATCACGGCCGCGCTCGCCGCGGACGACCGCGCGAAGATCGCGACGGCGGCGCGTTCGGGGGGACGGGGAACGGTCAAGGGCGTTCCGGCCGACTTGTTGATCCGCCTCCCGATGGACTTCAAACAGGCGGGCATGGCGATGCATGGCGGCTTTGACAAGATCGCCGAGGCGGCGGATCGCGGCGAAAGCATGAAGCAGCTGAACGCCCGTCTCGCCGACCAGCTGAATCTTTGCGTCGGCTGCCACCAGGCTTACCGGATCGACGCCGTCCATTGAGATCGCGGGGCGTTCCAGGGGGCGCCCATCGCCGAACGACCGGGAATCCCTCATTTTCCGTTGGGCGGCTGATCCGAAAACGGTTCGCCTTCGATGCAATGGCTTCCCGATGAGCCGGCCTTGCAGAGGCCGCCTGTCGGCCAGAGCGCGCCCTCGATCTGGGCGCCGTCGAGGCGAACCTTGCGCAGATCGACCATCTGGAGCCGCGCGCCGCGCAGGTCGGCGCCGCGCAGGTCGGCGCCTTCGAGCACGGAGAAACTGAAATCGGCCGCGCGCAGGTCGGCGCCGCGCAAGTCGGCGCCGTCCAGATGCGCCTGACGGAGGGTCGCGCCATTCAGCTTCGCGCCCGAAAGATCGGTCTGTTTCAGATTGGCGGCGTAAAGATTGGCCCGCAGGAAATTGACGGAGGACAGTTTCGCGCCCTGAAACTCCGAGGCGGAGAGATTGGCGTCGTGAAAATCCGCGCCGGAAAAATCCCGCCCGACGCCATCGTACCCCCGCAAATCGGCTCCCGCGCAAGCGGCGGACGGCTTTGGCTGGCATGCGCCTGCGCCCAGGGCCGGCAGCGGGCCGAGACAAAGGGAAACCAGCAAGGGCGCGGCGACCGCCCGCATGTGCGAGCCGCGCCCCTGGCGTGAACCGGCATTCCTGCGCATTGATCCCGTCCTCGGGCTGAATCTGATCGTGGCGGCTTCGGGCCAAGCCCGAAACGCCCGCGGCGCGGCCGCCCCGGCTGAAGCTCGGGCCCCTTCTCCAACAAAGCACCCGCGCTTGTCCTTGACCATCGTCAAATACCTGCGGCGTTTCGCCCCGGCGCCGGCTCGACCGCGTTTAGACGGCCTGGGCGCCTGGAAAAGTCGTTTCCCGGATCACGGATGATCCCAGCTCGTTTTGACCGATTGTCGCCGGGCGCATCACTTCGGGCGCGACGGCGCCGACGAAAATGAAGTCGGCGCATTGCCGCGCGAGCGCGGGCGCGAGCAGGAAGCCGTGCCGGAACAGACCGTTGACGAAGATTTTCCGGCCCCGGACGATGATCCGGGGCAGATTGTCGAAAAAGGCCGGACGCAGATCCGAGCCGGTCTCGAGGATCTCCGCCTCGCCGAAAGCCGGATGGACGGCGTAGGCGGAATTGACCAGTTCGACGATGGAGCGCGCCGTGACCCGCGCGCGCTCCTCATTCTCGATCTGGGTCGCGCCGAGCATGTAGCTTTTGTCCTCGCGCGGCACGACATAGACGGGATGGCGGGGATGGAGCAACCGGATCGGCCGCGAGAAATTCAGGTCAGGCGCGGCGAGGATCATCATTTCGCCCTTGACGCCGCGCAGCCCGGGCAGTTCCGGCTTCGCCGCATATCCGGTGCAGTCGATGGTCCAGTCCGGCTCGCCCTCGGCCTCAGCGGCGTCGAGCCCGAAGCGCAGGCGCACATTCGCCATGGCGGCGAGACGGCGCGTCGTCGTCTCCAGCGCCGCGCGCGGATCGAGATGCGCCTCCCTGGGAAAGAAAAGCGCGCGCGAAAAGCGTCCGGCGAGGTCCGGCTCCAGTTCGGCGATGCGATTGCCGCCGATCTCCTCGAACTCTTCCGCGCGACGGGCGAACAGCCGCAGTTCCGCAAGGTCGCGCGACGTCGCGACGACGAGGCTGCCGCGAGTCCGCGCCACCGGAATTCTTCGGGTCCAGAAATCCAGCGCCTCAACGCCCAGTTGGCACACCAGCGGCTCGGCCGATTCCAGCTCGCACCACGGCGCGACCATGCCGCCGGCATACCAGGAGCAGCCCCGGCCTGGTCCTTCCTCGCGCTCGATCAGTTCGACCTCTGCGCCGCGCGCGGCCAGTTCATAGGCGACGGTGAGACCCGCCACGCCCGCGCCGACGATTCTGATGCGCATTCCGCTCTCCTGATTTGGCCCGCCCGGTTTTGTGGCGCTTTCAAATAACCGGCAAGGGCGCCGCGCCGCATTCGCCGAACAGGAAGCCGTCGGTGAATTCGGCCTGCGGCGCCGCGCGGGATAGCCGGGAGAGCCCTTCCCGCGGCGAAATGCGCCCCTCCGAGACGTCGGCGAAGGCCTTGGTCACGGCGATGAAATCGCCGCTGTGCGGCGACAGGCGCAGGCCGGCGACGCCGGCGTCGGCCAGACGGTCGAGGTCCAGAATCAGATTGGCGTATTTGAAGGACAGGGTCTGAACGCCGTTGATCGCCAGAAAGTCCACGCCGTCGAGCGTTTTCGTCGGCAGGCCGTCCGGATCCTTGTCGCACACGAACTGGCAGGAATCCTTGCTCAGACCATGGGCGCGGGCGTGAGTGCAGCGGCCCGAAATGGCGAGCGGCATGCGGCCATAGGCCCAGAGTTCGATCCCCACGCCGATATCCTTCGAAGCTCTGGCGATCGTCTCGACCGAAGCGAAGGGCAGTTCCGGCGGGAGGCAGACCCGCCGCGCGCCCCGCCCGGCGAGAAAGGCCAGCGTCGCCTCGTTATAGACATTGACCAGCGGGCCGACGGAGAACGCCTTTCCGTCCCGAACCCAGTTCATCAGGGTGAGGTCGTTGATCTCGACGTCATGCGCGGCCTGATCGAAGTTTTCCCGCGCCGCGCGCCGTTCGCGCTCCAGCGTGATCAGCGCGAGGGAGCCGAGGACGACCTGCTTGCCGCCGCGCTCCAGCCTTTCGATCGCCCCGGGGAGCCGATCCGCGTAAAAGGGCGCCCGTTTGGAGCAGACCAGTTCGCCGATGACGACGCGATCGACCGGCGCCTCGTCGGCGACCGCCGCGTAGAAATCGACGAATTTCTGCGCCGGCCAGTTGAATTGCAGCGGTCCGAGCGTGAGTTCGAAATTCCGTTCAGCCACCCATTGTCTCCTGTCGGACGGGCTCAGCGCCCAAGGTCAGCGCCCAAGGTCAGCGCCATGTCTTGCGATAGGCGCCGGAGGTGGTCTGCTGCCCCTCCGTCAGCGCGCGCAATTCGCCGGCGGCGATTGGCCTGCCCGCCGCATGATCGTCCAGAGCGCGTCGAAAACTGCGCACGACGGCCTCGGTATAGGCGCGGCTGCGCTGGCGGCCTTCGATCTTCAGCGCGGTGACGCCGGCCTCCGCCAGTTGCGGGATCAGCGCCGCGGCGTCGAGGCTGACGGGGTCCTCGAACACATGGCCTTTGTAATCCCCGGCCTCGAACACGCCCTTGCACAGGGTGGGGTAGGGCGCGGGCTGGCCCCCCGCGACGCGGTTGATGGCGAAGCCGCCCAGTCGCGAGACGAGAGCGCCGCCCGCCTCGCGATATTCGACATGGCTCGCGGGAGAACAGGCGCCGTTCATGTTCGGGGATTTGCCGGTGGCGTAAGAGGAGAGCGAGCAGCGCCCCTCCGCCATCACGCACAGGCCGCCGAAGATGAAGACCTCGGTCTCGGCGTCGATCTCGCGGTTGATCGCGGCGATTTCCTGCACTGTCAGGACGCGCGGCAGCACCACCCGCCTCACGCCGAAGGTCCGCGCGTAGAAATTGATCGCGTCGGCGTTGGCCGCCGCCGCCTGGACGGAGAGATGCAGCCGTAGGCCGGACTCGCGGCGCGCGGCGTAATCGAGCAGGCCGAGGTCGGCGAGAATGACCGCGTCGGCGCCGAAACGGGCGCAATCGTCGACCGCCTTGCTCCAGCGCCAGAAGGCCCCGGCGCGCGGAAAGGTGTTGAGCGCGACGAGAACCTTGGCGCCATGATTGTGGGCGAATTTGATCGCCTCGGCCATTTCCTCGCGCGAAAAATTCAGGCCGGGAAAGTTGCGGGCGTTGGTTTCGTCGTTGAAACCGCAATAGACCGCATGGGCTCCGGCCTCGACCGCCGCGCGCAGGGCTGCCGGCGTTCCGGCGGGGCAGACGAGTTCGATCGATCGGGGCGCCGTCATTCCTGCGTCCCTCGCCCCGGCCGCGTGAGGGCGACGCCGGTCCAGCGCGTCGCGAATGCCGCCAGATCCCGCGCGGGACGCCGGGCGAGCGATTCGAAAGGTCCGAACAAGGCGGCGGCCTCGCGGACGAGATCCATTTCCTCGTTGTCGATGGCGTTGCGCAGCGCCAGCACCGCCGCGGTGTCGCCCTCGATGACGAGATCGCGCGAAAAGAACAGCGCGTCGCCGTCATAGGCGCCGTGGACGAGACCGATCAACGCCGCCAGCGGGCCGGCGACGCGGGCGTCCCAGGAGCCCGCCTCCAACGAGCCGGCGGCCTCGCGCCGGATCGCCTCCAGCCGGGGCGCCTCGGGGCGGGGCAGGAGACGGAAGGCGAGCGGCAGATCGGTCGGATCGATCAGGAAAATCTTGTCCGCTTCCGCGCCAAGGCGCGTGAAAAGCGCGGGATGTCGGCGACCGAGGCTCCTGGCGAACCGGTCGGCGACGAAGGACAACGGCGCGAGGGGGGCGAGCCGCAAGGCGGCCGCGCCGACTGGCGGAAGCTGGGGGATGGCGTTCATGCTCGACATGAACCGGTTAAATCAGACGGCGCGGCGACGCGCTTTGACCGTGGTCAAGGCGCGCGAACTTCTTTCACGGCAGGAAGAAGGTTATGTCCTTTCGCACTTTGCCCCCCTTTCGCGATCTGCGCGCCTTTCTTTCCCATCTGGAGGGGCGCCGCCAGCTCGCCCGAATCGGCGAGCCGGTCAGCCTCGTCCACGAGATGACCGAGGTCCACCGCCGCGTTCTCCTCGCGGGCGGGCCGGCGCTGCGGTTCGACCGCGCGGCGGGCGCCGCCATGCCGGTGATCGCCAATCTGTTCGGGACGCCTGAGCGGGTCGCCGCCGGATTCGGGGTGAAGCCCGAGGCGATCGGCGAACTGGGCGAGATGCTCGCGTCCTTACGCGAACCCGCGCCGCTCGACGGCCTGCGCGACGCGCTCGCGCGCTGGCCGATGCTGCGCGCCGCGCTGGCGACGCGGCCCGATCGGCAGGCGCGGCCGGAGTGCCAGCAGGAGCGCCGGCTCGGCGCCGACGTCGATCTGGGCAAACTGCCAATCCAGACCTGCTGGCCTGGCGAACCGGCGCCGCTGATCACCTGGCCGCTGGTCATCACCCGCCCGCCCGATTCGGAGGCCGACGACACGGCGCGAATGAACATCGGCGTCTACCGCATGCAGGTTTTGGGCAAGGATCGCGCCATCATGCGCTGGCTGGCGCATCGCGGCGGCGCGGCGCATCATCGCGCCTGGGCGGCGCGCGGCGAGGACATGCCGGTCGCGGTGGCGATCGGCGCCGACCCGGCGACCATTCTGTCCGCCGTGCTGCCGCTGCCCGAGACGGTCTCCGAACTGCGTTTTTCCGGCGTGCTGCGCGGCGAACGCCCGCGGGTGGCGCCGGCGCTGACCATTCCCCTGCTGGTTCCCGCGGAGGCCGAAATCGTGCTGGAAGGCTTTGTCTCGGCGACGGAAACGGCGCCCGAAGGCCCCTATGGCGACCATACCGGCTATTACAACAGCGTCGAATCCTTTCCGGTGATGCGCGTGACCGCGATCACGACGCGGCGCGACCCGCTCTATCTCACCACCTTCACCGGCAAGCCGCCCGACGAGCCCTCGGTGATCGGCGGCGTGTTCAACGATCTGGCGCTGCCGACCATCCGGCGCCAGATGCCGGAAATCGCCGACCTCTGGCTGCCGCCGGAGGCCTGCTCCTACCGCACGGCCATCGTCGCGATCCGCAAATCCTATCCCGGCCAGGCGCGCCGGGTGATGATGGGCCTGTGGGGCATGCTGCCGCAATTCAACTATACCAAGATGATCATCGTGGTGGACGAGGACATAGACGTGCGCGACTGGAAGGAGGTCGCCTGGGCGATGGCGACGCGGATGGACGCCTCGCGCGATCTGCTGAGGCTGGACAATACGCCGATCGACTATTTGGATTTCGCCTCGCCCGAATCGGGGCTCGGCGGCAAGCTCGGCCTTGACGCCACCCGCAAGGTCGGCGCGGAGACGAAGCGCGAATGGGGCCGCGTGCTGTCCATGGCGCCGGCCGTTCAGAACAAGATCGACGCGCTGTGGCCGCGCATTCTCCGCGACCTCGGCGAAGGAGGCGCGAGATGAGCCCGCGCGTGGTTCTCGGCATCAGCGGCGCGTCGGGCGCGGCGATCGGATTGCGCATCTTCGAGATTCTGCAAAGCCTCGGCGCCGAGACCCATGTCGTCGCCACCCGCGCCGCCGAGCGGACTTTCGCCGAGGAAATCTCGCCCGACGCCATGGGGCGTCTGCGCGCCCGCGCGGAATACTGGTACAGCGTCGATAATGTCGGGGCGCCGATCGCCTCGGGCTCCTTTCCCACCTCCGGCATGATCGTCGCGCCCTGCTCGATCCGCACCCTGTCGGCCATCGCGCATTGCCACTCCGACAGCCTTCTGACCCGCGCCGCCGACGTTCACCTCAAGGAGCGGCGACCGCTGATCCTCCTCGCGCGCGAAACGCCACTGCATCTCGGCCACTTGCGCGCCATGACCGCGGCGACCGAAGCCGGCGCCATCGTCATGCCGCCGGTCCCCGCCTTTTACCTCGGGCCGAAATGCGTGGACGACATCGTCGACCAGATCGCCTATCGCGCGGTCGATCTCTTGCGGGCGTTCGAGCCCGCCGCGCGCGAATGGCGCGGGCCGACGTCCTACGCCGGCTGACCGGCGCAAAGGCAGGCGCGAAACGCCCTCATCTCGGCGCGGGCGCATTCCCATTCGCCACGCCGTCGAGCATTTCGATCAGGCGCGCGCCAAAACGGCGGGCGAAAGCCTCGCCATGCGGGCCGTCGGCGCCGTCGAACGCGGCGGTTTCGACAATCACCTGGGCGCCGCTGACCTGATTGGTCAGGCTGTGGCTGACCTCGTCCCGGCGGTCGTCCGCCTCGTCGGCGGGCGCGTCATAGAGAAAAAGCGCGAGTCGAGTGGGGTTCTGCGCCTTGAGAAGATTGATGAATTTGTAGTCGTGCCAGCCGTCGCGCGGAGCCTTGGCCTTGGCGGCGCTGGCGTCGATCGCGATCACCGCCTGGAGGCTCGTCGAATCCGGCGGGGTTTGAAAGCTGGCGTTCGCCAGCAGGGAAACCCATGCGCCGAAGGATTCGCCGGCCAACGCGATCCTTTGGCATCCCTGCTTGCGCACGGATTCGACGCGCCGGCGCAGCGCGTCGGCATATTCGGCTTCGCGCGGGTAGCTCGGCTCAACGGCGCGGGTCTCCACTTTCCAGCCATCGGCTTCGATCTGCTTCAGAAAAGGCGGCGACGCCGAAGAATCATCGGCGGCGACGCTGAACAGCACGAGGCCCTTGCCGCAATCCGCGACCGGGGATTCCGCGCGAGCCCGCCCCGCCACGATGATCGCCAGGACGGCCAGAGCCGCAACGATCCGGGCGCGATCCATTTTCCACTCCCCCTCAAGACCCTGGACGCAGCCGCGCCCCATCGTGAATGCTTCTTTCGCGAAAACGCCGGGCGATCGTTGTCGCGCGACAAGGAGTCGCGAGGCAAAGGCTCAGCCAAGGCGGCGTGAATTGTCAGGACGCCATCAGGCCATTGTAACAAATACGTAAAATCGTGCTTCGCCCCCTTGCGCGCTTAACAATAGTCAAGTTTACTCGCGGGGTGGCTCCTATTCTCGCAGGGGCCGCGGCAACGGCCAAATGCTCCGTGAAAAGAGAGGAAACCCGATGAACTGGATCGAACCCGCCTATTGCGACCTTCGTCTCGGCTTTGAAGTGACGGCTTACGTCTACGTTCGCTGATCTTGCTGGAGAGGCTTTCAGGGTCTCTCCACGCTCCCGTGGCTTGCGAGGGCCTAATGGAAACCGAAACACCCTTGAAGCTCGACGACGCGGTGGAGTTGAACCCCACCCATCATTTCCGCTGGGAGGAGCCGCAGCGCGCCCATGTGCTGCTCTACCCGGAAGGAATCGTCAAACTCAACGAGACGGCGGCGGCGATCATCGAAGCCGCGGCGGGCGCCCCCTCCATCGGAGACGCCGTCGCCGTTCTCGTCGCGCGCTATCAGCACGACGATCTCGAACCGAAAATCATCGCCTTTCTGGAGGATGCCCGTGCCAAAGGATGGATCAGGGTTAAGTCTTGACGGCCTCGGCATGCCGCTGTGGCTGGTCGTCGAACTGACCTACAAATGCCCGCTCAAATGTCCGTGGTGCAGCAATCCGGTCGATTTCGAGCGTTACGGAAACGAACTCTCGACCGAGGAATGGAAATCCGTTCTGCGGCGGGGGCGCGAACTCGGCGGCGTGCAACTGGGCTTCACCGGCGGCGAGCCGACGTTGCGGCGCGACCTTGAGGAACTGGTCGCGGAGGCCGAATGCCTTGGCTATTACACCAATCTGATCACCTCGGGCGTCGGCCTCAATCGGGAGCGGCTGCGCGCCCTCAAGGCCGCCGGCCTCAAACAGGTGCAGCTCAGCTTCCAGGCGCCGGAGCGCGCGCTTTCGCACGACCTGGTCGGCGTCGACGTTTTCGATCAGAAGATCGACATCGCCCACGCGATCAAGGCCGAAGGCTTGCCGATGGTGATGAACGTCCCGGTGAGTCGATACAATATCGAGCGCACGGGAGAGTTTCTCGATCTCGCCGAGGACATCGGCGCCGATTATCTCGAATTCGCCAATCTGCAATATTACAACTGGGCGCTGCTGAACCGCGCCGAACTTCTGCCGACGCGAGACCAGCTCGAACGGTCGGAAGCCATCGTCAAGGAGCGGCGAGAGCGTCTGGGCAAGAAAATGACGATCTATTTCGTCGTGCCTGATTATTACGACAATCGCCCCAAGGCCTGCATGAACGGCTGGGGCGCGATCCATCTCACCATCGCGCCCGACGGCACGACGCTTCCCTGCCAGGAGGCGCGGCTGATCAAGACGCTGGATTTTCCCAATGTCCGCGACGCCGATCTGGCTTGGATCTGGCGCGAGTCGCCGGCGTTCCAGAAATTCCGGGGCGATTCCTGGATGAAGGAGCCCTGCCGCTCCTGCGACGAAAGGGAAAAGGATTTCGGCGGCTGCCGTTGCCAGGCCTTCCTGCTGACCGGGGACGCCGCCAATACCGATCCCGTCTGCGCCAAATCGCCGAACCGGGAGATCATCGACGGTCTGATCGGCTGCGCCAGAGGCGACCAGCCCGTCGGCGCCGAAAAACTGGTGATGCGCGACATCCGCAAGAGGCTCGCAGGCGCCGAGGCAGGTCGCTGAACCATGGGCGCCACGGGGCTGCTCGATCTTCTGGCGCGTTATCTGCATCTGGCGGGCGTCCTGGTGTGGGTGGGGCACAACTGGGCCAATGTCGTGACCCGGCCGTTCTATCGCCGGGTCCTGCCCGACGATCCGCCCGAAGCGATCCGCGAGGTTTTGCTCGCGGCGTCCAGGCGCGAACACGGCGTCTTCCGCTATGCGTCGCTCGCCGTTCTCGCCTCCGGCCTGCTGATGCTGTGGATCCGTGACGAGATCGTCGGGGCGCTGACGCTTTCGGGCCCGGCCTTCTGGATCGGTCTCGGCGTCTGGACGGGCGCGGCGATGGTGCTCAACCTCTGGTTTGTCCTGTGGCCGCACCAGAAAAAGACGCTGGGCTTCGTTCCCGCGCCGGTGGAGGAGCGTCTGCGCTGCACGCGGATCACCTTCGTGTCGTCGCGCGTCAATTCCGTCCTGTCGCTGGCGACGCTGTTCTTCATGGTCATGGGCGCCCATGGCGGGTGAGCGGCGCGATGAGCAAATTCAGCTTCGCCTCCGCCCAGGCGCCGCTTCCGGCGAGCGTGCTCGCCGAAATCCGCGAGGACATCGACGGGCGGGGCGGCCTTTCCCTGCTCGAAATCCCGTTTTCCACGCCTGAATTCGAGGACATTCGCGCCGGCGCGGAAGCCGACCTGCGCGCCTTGCTCGGTCTCGGCGACGATTTTCGGGCCCTGTTCCTGCAAGGCGGGGCGACGGCCATGTTCTCGCTCGCGCCGATGAATCTTCTGCGCGGGGGCGAATCGGCGGATTATGTCGCGGCTGGCCTGTGGTCGCGCCGCGCCGCCGAGGCGGCGTCGCGCGTCGCCAATGTGCGCGTCGCGGCGACGGGCGACGGGCGCTTCCTGCCGCCGCCGGAAGACTGGAACGTCTCCGGCGACGCCGCCTTTCTCCATCTGACCACGACCGAAACGGCGGAGGGACTGCAATATTTCGCCTTTCCCGATCTGGACGGCGTTCCGATCGTCGCCGACATGACGGCGGATTTCCTCACCCGCCCGGTCGCGCTTGCGCCTTTCGGCCTGATCTACGCCAGCGCCCAAAAGAATCTCGGCGTGGCGGGCCTGACGATCGTCGTCGTTCATCAAACGCTCCTCCGCCGCGCCTCGTCGGAAGTCCCCGGCCCGTTCAGTTTCGCGCGGCAGGCGGCGGATCGCAGCAAGGTCAACACGCCGCCCGTCTTTGCGATCGCGGTCGCGGCGAAAATGCTGCGCTGGCTGCGCGAGGGCGGCGGTCTCGACGCGGCGGCGGCGCGCAATGCGCGCAAGGCCGAAACGCTTTATGCGGCGCTCAACACAGGCGATTTTTATCAATGTCCAGCCACAGCCCGAGACCGTTCGACGGTCAGCGTTCGCTTTCAACTGGCGGAGGCGCGGCTGGAGCCCCGGTTCCTGCGCGAGGCCGAAGACGCCGGGCTTTTCCACCTGAAAGGCCATCCCGCCGTCGGCGGCCTGCGCGCCTCTCTTTATAATGGCGTGACTCAGGAAGCGGTGGAGGCGCTCGCGCTGTTTCTGGCCGATTTCGCGCGGCGTCGGGGCTGACGCCATGACGGACGCGAGGGAAAGCGCCCCGATCAACGCCATGGGCCTGACCTTCGCCGGCCCTGTCGGCGTGGCCGCCGGCGTCGACCGCGACGGAAGCAGGATCGCCTCGCTTGATCTGGCGGGCTTCGGCCATATTGAAATCGGCACGGTCACGCCGGAAACGCGGATGGCGATCGCGCGGCGCCCTCGCCATCTTCGCATCGGGATCAATTTCGGCAGTCAGCGGCAGGGGTTGGACAGAGCCGTGATCGCCGATTATTGCGCGACCTTGCGCGCGGCTTACGCGCGGGCCGACTATCTCTGCGCCAATCTCACCGCGCCGCGCGGCGGGCGCGATGGCGACACGCCGGGCGTCGAGAGCCTGTTGCGACGGTTGCGCGCGGAACGCGACCGTCTGGCTGAGCGGAGCGGGCGTAAGGCGCCGCTTCTGGTCAAGGTCGGCGTGGCGCGCGGAGACGATCCCGCGCCGCGCGCCATCGCAGCAGCCCGGCGCCTGCGTTTCGACGGCGTCGTCCTCGTCTGCGCCGATTTGCGCCGCATCGCCGCGATCAAGGACTCCCTTGGCGATCTCGCCCTGGTTTCCGTGGGCGGAATCGCGACGGCCGCCGAGATGGACGCCAGAATGAAAGCGGGCGCGAGTCTGGTCCAAGCTTATTCCGCCTTTGTCGCCAATGGCGCGCCGGCGCTCAGGGGCGCGGCTTGGGCGCCGGAGGAGCCGACTCGCGCCGGTGTTTAACATCGATCAATGCGCGACGGCGGCCCGCCTTGCTAGTTTGCTTGATCTTTCCACCGTCCCGGCGCGCCGCCCACACGAGGTTCCCATGGTCCAGCTGAACCAGAAACGCAATTTGCCCGCCAGTCCCTTCAGCCTCGACGACGAGGATCTGTACCGGCGCTGGCGCGACTGGAAACTCAAGGATTATCCGAAAGGTCTGGGCGACCTTCTGGTGGAGGTCAAAGATCCGCGCGCGCTGACCGACGCCGAGCACGAGGCTCTTCTGGCGCGCTGCCGCAAGGCGAACATGGCGCTCTACGCCGGCAAGACCTGCGCCGACCCCGACCCCGAAATTCCATTGGCGCTGGGCCGGCGCTTCGGCCTGGAGGACCTGAACAGGAACTGGCTGGCGGACGAGAATGGCCTGACCTCGCTGACGGTGCGAACCGACGGCGTTCGCCAGCACTACATTCCCTATACCAACCGCGCCATCAACTGGCACACCGACGGCTATTACAACACCGCCGACAAGCAGATCCACGCCCTCAACCTGCATGTGGTGCAGCAGGCCGCCACGGGCGGCGAAAACGCGCTGATGGATCATGAGATCGCCTACATCCTGCTGCGCGAGAAGAATCCGGATTTCATCCGCGCGCTGATGGCGCCGGGGGCTATGACCATTCCCGCCCGCATCGACGAAGGCGGGACGGTGGCGCGCAAGGAAGAGCCGGGGCCGGTGTTCGGCATCATGTCGTCGGGCGACCTGCACATGCGCTATACGATCCGCGTCAACAATGTGATATGGGCCGACGACCCGTTGAGCCGCGATGCTCTGGACTATCTCCGGACTCTGCTCGACGGCGACTCCGGGTACATCTATCGCGGCAGGCTGGAGTCGGGCATGGGGCTGGTGAGCAACAATGTGCTGCACGACCGCGCCGCCTTCACCGACGACGCACAGCACAAGCGCCATTATTACCGGGCGCGCTATTTCAGCCGGCTGGCGGGAACGGGCGTGGCGGAGTGCTTCGCCCTCTGAGTCCGCCCCGTGGAGCGCGATCAAGCTGCGCCGCTGCGCCGGCGGCGCGTGGCTTCCCTGATGCCGGTCGGCCACTGCGCAGAGGCGGACGATTCCGGAAATCACCGAGAATTCCGGATCGGACAATTCGCTTGAACGCCGCGCGCGAATGACAGCATATGTCCACCGTCCGCTCGTTCCCTGGCGCTGACAATCGCGCTGCGTCATGATCGCGCCGGCGCCCGGACAGCCAAGAGATCATCGTCATGACGAAATCCGCAAATCTCGAAACGATCGCGGCCGCCTATGGCGTCGCCGCCGATAAGGCCTTCGGCGCGGTCACGCCGCCCATTGTCCTCTCCAGCACCTTCACCTTCGCCGGTTTCGACCAACCCCGCGCCCACGATTACAGCCGCGGCGCCAATCCGACGCGGCAGATGCTGGCGGAGGCGCTGGCCCGGCTGGAAGGGGGCGCGGGCGCCGTCGTGACCGCGACCGGCATGGCGGCGGTCGATCTGGTCCTGTCGATCCTGAGGCCGCGCGATCTGGTCGTCGCGCCGCACGATTGTTACGGCGGCACATACCGCCTGCTCGCGGCCCGGGGCGAACGGAAGCATTTCGACGTCGCCTTTGTGGATCTGAACGATGACGAGGCGCTGGCCGCGGCTTTGCGGCGGCGGCCTGCGCTGGTTCTGATCGAAACGCCGAGCAATCCGCTGATGCGCGTCTACGATATTCGCGCCATCGCCGCGCAGGCGCACGAGCGCGGCGCCAAAGTCGCGGTGGACAACACCTTCCTTTCGCCAGCCCTGCAACAGCCGGTCGCGCTGGGCGCGGATTTCGTCATTCATTCCACCACCAAATATCTGAACGGCCATTCGGACGTCGTCGGCGGCGCGGTCGTGGCGGCCAGCGAGACCGACGCCGATGCTCTTTCCGCCTGGGCCAATATCGCCGGGGTGACCGGCGCGCCTTTCGACAGCTATCTGACGCTTCGCGGCTTGCGCACCCTGTTTCCGCGAATCCGCCAGCAGCAGGCCAGCGCGGACTCCGTCGCCCGCTTTCTCGAACGCCGTCCGGAAGTCGCCGCCGTCCATTATCCCGGTCTGGCGTCGCACCCAGGCCATGCGGCCGCAAGCCGCCAGCAGTCCGGTTTCGGCGCCATGCTCAGCTTCGAACTGGCCGGCGGCGTCGAAGCCGTGCGGCGTTTCGTCGGCGCCGTGCAGGTTTTCACGCTGGCCGAATCGCTTGGCGGCGTCGAAAGCCTGATCGCCCATCCGGCGACGATGACTCATGTCGGCATGGCGGCCGAAGCGCGGCGGGTCGCCGGCATTGGCGACGGACTCCTGAGGCTGTCGGTCGGCCTCGAAGCCGAAGCCGATCTCATCGCGGGCCTCGAGGCCGGTTTCGACGCATTGGGCGGAATGGCGGGCGGCTAAAAGATGTAATTTTTCTATTGCTTTTTGGCGGTGGCGATATAAGATATATTTCAAATTCAT
>JAJYCZ010000232.1 GCA_021777915.1 Pseudomonadota bacterium
GTCATAGCAGGACAATTCGCAGCGCGCGTGGCCGACGCAGGACATCGAGGTGCGCAGCGCCGGGCCGGCGCCGCCAAGGTCGAAGCCCATTTCGTTCAGCGCATCGAAGGCCGGCTGAACGTTCTCGCTGGAGCAGCCCTGGAACATGATGTCGCCGGACTGGCCATGGAAGGCGATCAGGCCCGAGCCGTATTCTTCCCAGACATCGCACATCTGGCGCAGCACGTCGGTGTCATAATGCATGCCCGCCGGCGGCTGAATGCGCAGGGTATGAAATTCCTTGGAGGCCGGGAATTTGGCGCCCACTTCGGAAAAGCGCGGAATGACGCCGCCGCCATAGCCGACGACCGAAACCGTGCCGCCCTTCCAGTAGCCGGTCCGCTCTTCGTAGGAATGCTCGAGCTGGCCGAGCAGATCGTTCATCATCGGCGCATAGGACGCGCCGGCGTTGTCGCGCAGACGCTTCAAACCCGTGACAAAGCTCGGCCACGGCCCGCCCTCAAGCTGGTCCAGCATCGGCGTGGAGTGAATCGACGCGGACGCACCCTTGCCTTCCGTGCGAATGGAATCGTCTTGCGACATTGCTTACCTCCCTGGAACGGCTGAATTCGCCGCCACGATTTTGAACACGAGACCAATCTGGGCTTGCCCACAAAGGCCGCTCATTCTCTTTAGTTGTTGCGATCATAACAGAAAATGCGAATATGAGAATAGGTGGTCTGCAACAAAATGGTAATTTTTCCAATGTGGGATCAAAAGCGCATCGAATCAGACGCTTACGCCGAAAAAGCAGCGCGGCGGGACGCTTGGAGCCCAGAGGTTTTCTCTCCCGGCGAGCGGGATTCTTGGCGCCGCTGGCGACAAGTCAAGCTTTTTCGGGCGGAGGCGGCCATGGCGGTCGCGCCAACCCCGATCGCAGACCCTCGCGCTGTCTCCGATTCCGAGCGCGCGGCGCTTCTGGAACAGGTCGCCGCGACCAATTTTGCACTCTATCAATGGCGCGCCGCGCCGCCTGACGACGACGCGCTCGACGAATGGCTTCTGACCTTCACCGGAAATTTCGGCCTGCGCGCGCGGGAAGACCATCGGTCGGCGAACGGCAATGGCGTGGTTCGGATCCAGGTCGCGCATGACGGCGGACGCGTTGGCTATATCCCCTACACCACGCTGCGGATCGCCTGGCACACCGACGGCTATTACAATTATCACGGGCCGGACAATTGCGTGCGCGGGATGATTCTTCATTGCGCGGCCGCCGCGTCGGAAGGCGGAGAGAATCGCCTGCTGGATCACGAACTGGCCTATCTGCGGCTGCGGGACGCCGACGAGGCGGCGCTCCGCCTGCTGATGCACCCGCAAGCGATGACGATTCCCGAGGCGACCGACGATTCGGGGCGTTTTCGCGCCGCCAACGCCGGACCGGTCTTTTTCCTCGACGACGCCGGCGCGCTCGTCATGCGCTACACCGCCCGGAAGAGAAATGTCGTCTGGCGCGACGCGGAAACCCGCGCGGCGGCCGAGAAGCTGCTCGCCCTGATCGAGGCGGAACCGCTGGCGCGGCGCCTCACGCTTGCGCCGGGGCAAGGACTTCTTTGCAATAATGTCTTGCATGACCGTTCGGCCTTCGAGGACCATGGCGACAGCCGTCGGAGCCTGTGCCGAATCAGGTTCAACAATCGAATCAACAGCAACTAGGAGGAAGCCATGGCGCGAATCAGCGAACTCATCATCTCCCACCCTGAAATGAACAGCTTCGCCCAACTCGAGCAGAAAGTGGTCGAGGCGGCGCGCAACGGCGAAATCCACCTCTACATGGACATCAAACCGGAATATCCGGACACGCCCAACAAATGGGAGTTCCGACTGGAGCAGGCCTTCTACGCCGCCGAAAGCCCGCGCCGATGACGACCGCGCCGAGACGGGAGATCGGCGAGATCGAGGCGCCCTATCGCCGCCGGATCAAGCTCGACGAAATCGACTATGAAAGCGGCATGGCCCTGCTCCGCCTGACGATCCGCGAGGGCGCGCGCTACACTATCCTCGAGATCGACGACGAAACCGCCGAAAAGTGGGGCCGCATGATGCTCGACTGGGCGAGCGAACAAAAGGGGCGGAAATGACCGTTCCGTTCGAAGGCCGCGCGATGGATCATGCGATGGGTTCGTCATCGGGGGCCTGAGAAGCCCGACGGCTGAGCGAAGAATTGGCCCGCGCGGCGCCGCGGGCCTTTTTGCCCGGATTTTCAAGCCTCGATCATGCCGACCGCGTTTCCGCCGGCCAGACGCGCGCACGGCCGCGGCGGGCGGATTGCGTCGGATTTCCTGACATCCGTCGTACAAGTCAAATGGCGGACCACGGGATCGAAATCGGTTGTGTCGCGCCCAAGGGCGTCAATGACGACGAATTTCTTTCATTCATCGAAGGAGCATGACTGCCGGCCGACGTTGGGTCAGATCGCGTAGCGATCCTCGGAAGGTTCCCGTCCGCGGCGACGCCTGTCGTCTAGCGCCTCCATCGTGTCGAGGTCGGTGAACGCGCCATCGCCCGCGTCGATCTCGGCGACCCATTCGGCATAGCGGGCGATCAGTGGCTTGGCGCCGGCGTCGCCGCTCGTCTGCTCCAGGATCAGGGGGAAGAAGGACCGCCCCCACAACACCGGATTTCCCTGCCGGGCGCCGTGTCGGGGCGCGACGATGGCGCGGCCATTGCGCGGATCAAAGGCCGCGATCATCCTCGCGATCATCGCGGGAGCGATGTCGGGCATATCGCCGAGAAAGACGATCGCCGCGTCGATTTCCTGCGTCAAGGCGGCGACGCCCGTCCTCAGCGAGGTGGAGAGCCCCTGGGCGTAATCCTTGTTCAGCGCGAATTCAACGTCGCAGCCGGCAAGGGCGGCGCGAACCTCTTCAGCCTCATGTCCGACCGCGACGACGATCGTTTCGATTCCCGCCGCGCGCGCTGCGTCGACGGCATGGCGAACCAGGGGCTTGTCATCCAGAATCATGGTCAGCTTGTTCACGCCCATGCGCTTCGACCGGCCGGCCGCGAGAACGATCGCCGCGATCCGCGGCGGCGTCCCGGGGGATTTCGGTTTGGCGTTCCAGGGAATGTCGCGGAGCAGGCCGCCGACGCCCATCGACATGATGTCGTCGCGCCCCACATGCAAGCCAGCGAGAATGCGTCGCAGGACGAAATCGAAACCATTAAGCCGCGGCGTGCGCGCGCAGCCCGGCATGCCGATCACCGGCCTGCCGCCCAGCTCGCCGAGAAGCAGAAGATTGCCGGGATCGACCGGCATGCCAACATGGACGACGCGGCCGCCGGTTTTCTCCAGCGCGGCGGGAACCACGTCCCTGCGGTCGGCGATCGAGCAGGCGCCGCAAATCAGGATGAGGTCGTCGTCCGCCGAGCAGCGCGCGGCGATGGCGCGCGAAAGGGCCTCTTCCTCATGCGGAACGCGCAGATCGGCGCAAAGCGCGCTGCCCAGCCCGACCAGTCTTTCGCGCGTGTGACGCGAGGTTTTTTCCAGCACGCTTGCCTTCAGCTCCGGCGCGAGCGTCTGGATCAGCGAAACCCGGTGCGGCCGAAAGGCCAGGATTTGGAGCGGCGCCGCCGCGCGTTCGCAGGCGGCGACGATTCGTTCCGGCGCCGCATAGGGATTGACCTTGATCGTCGCGATCATCGCGCCACGCTCGACCACTTCATCCGCTGGCAGAGTCCCAAGCGTCATCGCCTCGTCGACATGATTGAAGGCGTTGATTCGGCGCCGGTCGAAATGCAGCAAACCGTGAAAGGCCGCATGGAGATTGCAGCGGCCGGCGCGCGCCTCGCGGGCGATCACGCCGGAACCCGCCAAAGCGCGCCCGATCCGCGCCGCAGCGATATCTTCCGCGACATCCTTCGACTCCATCGCCGCGACCTGGACTTCAGCGACGCCCGCCGCACGCAGGCGCGCGACATCCTCGGGCGCGAGCTTGCGACCCTTGGGGATGAAAAGATCGGGAAGACGGATCGTATGGGCGAGCAGGCCGCCGCGGGCGTCGTCGATGGCGAACGTCGCGAATTTCATTCCGCCGCGCTCCCCAAAGCCGGCCGATGCTCCCGGCGCAGGACCGCGGTCATTTCCGCCGCGATCGCTATGGCGATTTCCGGGGGCGATGCGGCGCCGATGGAAAGGCCG